>SORU01000003.1 GCA_004402915.1 Fidelibacterota bacterium MT.SAG.2 | reverse complement strand
GATTGGACGATTGGAATCCATTCAAGCGCTTGAATTCCGGTATGGGTGTCAAAATAGCGACTTACAAATATACCAAATTCTTCGCGTGTGACAAAATTTGAGGCTTGAAAAAAAGCAGCGATAGCAATATTAATATTTAAATTTTCATTAATCTCTTGTTTAATAGCTTGGATTCGCTCTAAAGAACTCTCCTTTAATACTGAATTTATTTTTTGTTCAACGGAGTTTAACTCTCCAGTATAAAGAAATAAGCTTATCGCCAAGCCCAATATTAAAATTACGGAAATTCCAATCCAGCTCTTTGCCGCGAATTTCATCTTCATTTTTTTCAGGTCCTTCAAATTTATCAGCCCCTTTCAGAATTATAATATTCTTGATACATCATAACTCAGCGCACAATTGGGCAATTAGTGTGCCATTACAATTTGTTGATAGTGCACTCAGATCAGTAATCAATACCTGCAACCCTTTCCTCGATCTTTCTCTGAATCCGATAGAAGATTTAAGACAGTTAACTGTTTCATTTCGAGACACTTTCATAGCAATTCATAATTATTCCTGCTCTTCCTTGTATGGGAGATTTATCACAAAAGTTGAACCCTTTCCCACGGCGCTATCGACCCTAATCAACCCTCCATGCTTTTCCACTATACCGTAAGTAATGAAAAGTCCGAGACCGGTTCCCTCTCCTTCCTTTTTAGTCGTATAAAATGGTTCGAATATTGACTCTTTAATTTCTTCAGGTATTCCGGGACCGTCATCCGTGAATCTGATTTGCACGACTTTAGCGCTTTTAACTGAACCTCCATCATCAACTACATCAACTCCAATCTCAAGGATTCCTCCCTCGTTTACCTGCATGGCGTCAATTGCGTTTATGCAGAGGTTAGTAAACACTTGTTCGAGCTGACCCGGATTGGCGGATACAATGACCGGTTTCTCTCTATATTTTTTATTTAGCTTTACTCTGCCCTTTTTCAGCTTAAAACTAAGCAAGTTCAAAGTTTTATCGAGAATTTTAGTTACATCTACTTCTTCAAAATCCTCGCTCCCTTTACGCGAGTAATCCAGTATGTCCCGAAGCATATCAACGGCTCGCTTGCCTGATTCGTTGGCAGTTTGAATAATTTCAGCCAACTCCGGTTCAAATTTATCTTTTCTTTTTTCAATCATATACAAACTTGCTAAGACGGGTGTGAGCATATTATTGACCTCATGCGCTATGCCGGCTGCCATTTGTCCCATGGTGGCGAGCTTATCCGAACGCACCAGCTGATCTTGGGTTTTCTCAAGTTTTCCGCTGACTTCCTTTCTCCGCTTGAAAGTTTTGGCAAGATCTTTGGCGTATTGCAGATTTTGCGCCCTCAAAAGGTCTATCTCCTTCTCAAACTCGGACAGATTTCCGACTGAGTCTTCATCTTTTTCAATTTTTTGTTTTGGAAGTTTTAACATAACCGTGGTGCCTTCATCCAGCTTGCTGCTGATGCTGATCTCCCCGCCATGAATAGAAACAGCCTTTTTCGCAATCGATAACCCGAGTCCTAAGCCTCCCACAGTTCGAGTGAAAAACTGTTCCACCTGATAAAATCGGTCAAACACCCGGTCAATATTATCAGGAGATATCCCCTTACCACGGTCAATGATCTCTAAATGATAAACGTCATCCATGTCGGCGATCTGTATCTTTATCTTCGAGCCATCAGGAGAGAATTTCGCAGCATTATCAATCAGATGCCCCAGTGCATTCAACATTATACTTTTATAACCAAGCAGCTCGTAGTTATCATCATCAGCCTTCAATACAACCGAAATCTCTTTTTCTGCGAGATACTCCCCTAAACTGATTAATACCTCTTCAACCGATTCCTTAAGGTCAAATTTCTCGACCTTAGAAGGAACATTTACGCTTAAATTCGCAAATTCCAATAGGTCTTCGATCGTTCTTTGAAGACGTGAAGCGCCCTCCTGCACATTCTCAAAATAAATGATTTCTTCCTCATCAAGATGGGATATAATTTTCTCACTAAGAATACCTAAGAACCCCAAAATAATATTAAGCGGCGTTCTGATCTCGTGGAAAAGCAATGAAAAAAATTCGTCTTTTAACAACTCGACCCGCTTCCGATTAGTCTCATTTTTAAAGGAGATTACCCAGCCATGTCGCTCTCCATCCTTCCCTATGACCACCGACCTGAGGATAGTATAAATCTGCCTGTTTTCTCCGTCAGGATTAATTTGAATGGTATCCTTGTTTTCTATCTTATCCAATCCATCGGTCAATGGTTTCCAGCTAGCTCCGTTTAATACTGTTGAAAGCGACTTGCTTTTCAGGCTATCAACATCGATTCCTACCATGCCGGCAAAAGATTTATTCGCCTCTATAATATTTTTATCTTCATCCAGAGTTACGATACCTTCGGAAACGGCATCTATCGTCAACCGAAGCTTTTTACTTTCAAGTTCGGCTTCTAATCGCTTTTTCTTCTCTGCTTCATATAATTTGGCAATATCGTCGGCATATGCCATCAATTGTTCGTCATTATTCTTGCTGTTGATCATGATTAGACTTTGTTGATCAAACCTCGATGGAAAATTACTTTGGAGTGTTGTGTTGGTATTTGCACTTCAAATCCCCTTCATTTAGCATTGAACCTAATAGCGGATCATGCTAAATGAGATTAAATATAATGCTATAATGTAACACCATATCTATGGCGTTGTCAAGCATTGGCGGTTCGGATTCAGCCTGTCACGATAGCTCACTTTAAAGTAATACTGTCTCTATCTGATACACCTTCTTTTAATTTTTTCTCGAGAAGATTAAATTATATTAGCTTTATCTTATTGTTTATCTGTGACTTAGGGTCATAATTATGAATTATTGGCATGCATATTGCCCTTACTGATTACAAAAAGGAAACCTATGATGAAAACAGATAAAATAAAATTGATTTGGCATGTCGTTTTGAGGTTGAATAATTCACTCAGAACATTAACTACTTCAATCTACTCTTGTGTTGCGGAGAAATTTTCCAAAGAAGACAGTTGTGACTGTGACGATCTGACTTTTGTTTATTCAATCAGATATGCGGACAAGAATATAATCTGGTTAGTCTGAGTAGTAAATATTCTCAATTCAAGTAGGCTTTTCTAAATTGACTATTGCTGTTGGCACAATTATATTCATTTGATCTTCTCCATTACCAAGGGATAGAATTGAATAAAAAAACAAACCACATCGATCAAACAAAATCTTATGCAAAAGACCTTGTAAAAGTATACAAAGCAGAAAAAGCAAAACGAATTGAACTCGAAGAAGCCAGAAATGCTTTGGAGATAAAAAACGAAGAGCTGAAAAAAGAAAAAGAGCAACTCAGAATTTACGCGGAAGATTTTAAAAACCTTTATGAAGAACTTCTCGTTGCTAATTCAGCCATTAAAAAAGCAAACATAGAAACTATCTACAGACTTTCTGTCGCAGCTGAGTATAGAGATAACGAAACTTCTGCTCACATTAAGAGAGTGAGCGAATACGCTAAAATTATAAGCACTGGGATGGGATTGGATGCCGATACTATCGAAAACATCAAACTCGCAACCCCTATGCATGATATTGGTAAACTTGGAATTTCAGACGCAATATTATTAAAATCGGGTAAATATACCGACGCAGAATATAAACAAATGAAAGAGCATGCCAATATTGGGCATTTGATTTTAGAGAATTCTAATTCTACAGTTTTGCAATTGGCTGATTCGATTGCTCTTACACATCATGAAAAATATGACGGTACCGGATATCCCAGAAAATTAAAGGGAGATGAAATTCCGGTTGAGGGTAGGATCGCGGCTATTGCTGACGTTTATGATGCGCTCTCCACTAAACGTCCCTATAAAAAAGCCTTTTCAAAATCCGAAACATTGAAGATCATGACTCAAGGAAAAGGCACTCATTTCGATCCACACATCTTTGATTCATTCATGGATTCACTTGAAGCGATAGAAGTATATCAATCGAAGCATTGATATTTTCTGAGACTATTTGAGGTTTAGGAGTTAGTTACTCACAATAAGATAGATAGTTTCCAAAGATTCAAATCTGATTAACCTAAGCCCATTTCCCTGTTTTAAAACCCAACAATTCTAATCTTTACTGCTGGAAGACGGTTTAATTCCTATGTAACTTTTGAGTGCCTATCGCTGTAAGTGACTGATACTCAGTATAGGGCGATGTTCTTTTAAGCCATTGGCCGGTGGATCCTCCAAGGGAGTCTCTTTGAGAGAGTCCACCCGAGCGTACCACTTTATATTCTTATTTGAGAGTCAGGATCGAAATAATGCGCCTTCGGGAAATTAAAGATTATCTTAACTTTTTGTCCTTCCTCCACTTTTGTATCTGGAGGAACTCTGGCTATCAGTGTGTTTTGGTCTATAGCTAAATGAAGATAGATCTCATTGCCCATCATCTCTAATATCTCAACTACCATTGGAATTCCCTTTTCCTTGCCTGAGATAGAAATATCTTCCGGACGTATTCCAAAAATAATATCTTTACCAACGAATTCCTTCAGTTTATCTTCAGCGCCGGAATTGATCGGAAAACTCAACGATCCTCTGTTAAACAGTAATCCTTGAGTGTCTTCGACTTGACCGGTGATAAAATTCATGGATGGACTGCCGATAAATCCGGCTACGAATTTATTCACCGGATTATCATAAACATCAACCGGAGTACCTTTCTGTTGGATAACTCCATCTCTCATAATTATTATCTTTTCACCTAACGTCATCGCCTCAACCTGATCATGAGTTACGTAGATCATTGTAGTCTTTAACCGGTTGTGAAGTTTAGAAATTTCGGTGCGCAATTCTACACGGAGTTTAGCATCAAGATTTGACAGTGGTTCATCAAATAAAAAAACCTTCGGCTGGCGTACTATTGACCTCCCGAGGGCAACCCTCTGCCGTTCACCTCCGGATAACGCTTTCGGTTTTCTCTGCATTAGGTGGTTAATTCCAAGAATCTCTGCGGCATCATTAACTCTTTTCTCAATCTCCTTTGAGTCAACTTTCCGTAACTTCAATCCAAACGAGATGTTATCGAATACATTCATGTGAGGATAGAGGGCGTAGTTCTGAAATACCATGGCAATATCCCTTTCCTTCGGCGCAATGTTGTTCACAATTTTATCTCCGATATAAATATCCCCCTGAGTTACTTCCTCTAATCCGGCGATCATGCGTAACACGGTTGATTTTCCGCAACCGGAGGGACCGACCAACACCACAAATTCGCCATCGGAAATTTCAATGTTGAAATCTTTCACGGCATAGATTTCTTTGTCAAATATCTTTGTAACATCTTTTAATACTACATCTGCCATTTTAATTCCCCTTAGCGTGTTAAAATTAAATAAACAATCAGATCCCGTATAGTTTTTACCCTCTTAGACAGGATATTTTAAGATTTCCTCAATGACATCATTGTAGTTTGCTATCGCTAAAGCCATTGACGTATCCGCTGCGCCATAATACATCCAAATCTCGTCATTCTTTTTTAACCAACCACAGGGAAATACTACATTCCCGACATCACCCTGAAGTTCGTAAGATTCGTTCGGTCCAAACACCCATTCATCACTTCTATGTGTGACGATTTCCGGATTATCGGTGTCCAACAACGCTAATCCGAGCCGATAGATACATCCGGCACAAGTTTGTCGTACACCGTGGTAAGAAATTAACCAACCATGTTCTGTAAGTAGCGGCTGAGTATTTAATCCGATTTTTGATGCATCCCACCATCCACCTTTGCGCGCTTTCAGAATAATTTTCCTTCGTTCCCAAGTCACGAGGTCTGATGAATACGAAATATGAACATGTGCTCCATCCGGAACATCCCCGGGGTATGGCCGGTGAAGCATAACCCACTCTCCGTTGATCTTTTTAGGGAATAATGCTGCATCTTTATCGTTAGGTGGTAATACTGCCCCCATTCTTTCAAACGTTTTAAAATCTTCTGTTAATGCTAAGCTTACAAGTGGGCCCTTTTTGGAGTAAGAAACAAAAGTTATAGCGTATTTTTCTATCTCTTCAAGATATGTTATCCGCGCGTCTTCAACCCCCCATTCATCTTCAGGAAAATTTAATGGATCCGGTACAATAGTGGGTTTTTCCTCTATACGCCAATTCGAAACTCCGTCTTTACTCTTAGCCACAGTTAAATGTGAGTGACCTCTAAAATCCTCAACTCTCAAAAGTAGGAGAGTTTCACCATTATACTTGGTAACACCGGCGTTAAAAACTGAATTTGCCCTGTATGGTAGATCTTTATATGTTATAATCGGATTATTTTCATTGCGCAAAAATAAATCACTATACTGATTTTCTGTCAATCGTCCCTTCCTTTTCACTTTTTATTTAATTATTAAATAAATCCATTTTCTCTCATTTCCAAGAACATTAAAAGCGCTTCAATTGTTGATTCAGCGCCTGAATTCATATTTACGCCAGCCAGATCTATGCCGTCAAAAGTTCTTCCCGTAGCTGGATCATACATTACAACTCCCGCTGAGTTACTTCCATTAAACCACTTAAGCCCCTTCATCATACTTACTCTAAACTCTTCATTATTTGTAATCAGATACGCTTCCATCAAGCCCGAACTGACCGCATGAATTCCATAAGCAATTTGAGGATACTTCTTAACAAAAACCGAATCTGAACCGATAAAAGTGAGCCCATTCAAATTATCTTCTGCAACCACTTTAGATAAGAAAACTGCTCCCTGAGTTAAAGACGTTAACCATTTTTCTTCTCCAAAAATAGTATATGCCTCTGAAATCGCCTGCACCTGATGAGCGCCCCAAGCATGCCACAGATTCTGCCAGGAAAGGTGTGCACCGGAGTAGTCTCCTTTAGAAATCTGAAATTTAACAAGACCATCCGTCAACTTCCGAATATATTCTTCTGCTCTAACATCTCCTGTAGCATTGTAAAAATCGATTAATCCGAGAATCAATTCGGAGCTCTGGTCGCCTGCATTATTGATTAGCCAAAGCGGGATATTCACCGGAAAAGTCAAAATATATTGACCATGCGCTTCCATCCATTTATCTATATGCGGAAATGTTTTTTCAACAGCATTCTTTAACCGCTCTGCAAACTCATTATCCTTAGAAATAAATACTTTATATCCGTAGGACATAGCGCGAATAGCGCGTATAGACCAATAATCGAAAGACTTTTTACTTGTTCTTCCGTCTCGATTAATTGTATGGTCGGCATGAATAAAGTTATAAAATTGCCCGTCATCCGCTTGCATATAGAGAACAAATTTCAGAGCTTTTTTAGCCTTTTCAAGATTTTCTTCGCCCCCGAATTGTTCATAATATTTTAAATAAACCAGTGCGGCTCTGGCGACATCATCAACCGCTGTTATACCTTCGCCTTCCGCTGCGATCCTTTCATAATTTGGAGCATCGGCATAGATGTAAACAATTAGCACATCAGTTGAGTCTAAGGAAATCGTTTCTGAAAGATAATCAAGGTGGGCAAGGTTAATGTTAAACTCATTATTGATGTCTATTTCATTTTCATCCGAACACGACAGGAACAGGAACAGCAACAGTAATAATCTCAAAATTATCGACTCCTTTATCTAAAATCAGTTCTTAAGGCCGCTTGTAGCCATACTTCGGATAAAATATTTTTGGAAAAACAAATATATCAACATTACAGGGACCGCCAATAACGTTGCAGCTGCTAAGATGGCGCCAAGTTGTGCTTCTGCTCTTCCACCGACCGAAAATAGCGTTACCATTTGCGGCATGGTCATTAAATTTTCCTTTCTGATCACAATCAGCGGCCAAAGTACGTCATTCCAGATCCCCATAAAAGTTATAATACCGACCGTAATAAGTGTCGGGATCGAATTAGGCCAGATAATCCGATATAATATGGTAAACTCACCGGCACCGTCTATTCTTGCCGCATCTATGATCTCTTGCGGAAACGCCTTGAAATACTGCCTGAAAAGAAGTATTCCGAATGCGCTTATTGAAGCAGGAAATATCAAAGCCCTGTAAGTGTTGGTCAAATCTAACTTAACCATAAGGATATACATTGGTATCAAAGTTATCTGAGCAGGAATCATCATAGTCAGAAGTATCACGCCAAATATCAATTCCCTTCCCCTGAATTGTAAACGCGACAATGAATAACCGACCATGCTGCTGAAAAACAACACTGATGCTGTAGCTGTAACTGATACGAATAAGCTGTTTAAAAATGACCGAATGATCGGAATTTTATTGAACACCAACTCATATGATCTTAGTGTGAACACACTTGGAAGGAGCGTTATCTCTGTTATTTCGATTTCAGGTTTAAACGTTGCTAATATCATCCAAATGAACGGGTATAAGAACGTCAACGCCGCCGCAAACAGAATTGTATAGAACACTGTTTTTTTAAATATAACCATCAATCATCTTGTTCGATAAGTTTTCGTTGAATCAACACTACCACAAATATAATTGCCGCTAACATGAAGCCTAAAGTTGCAGCATATCCCATTTTATAAAAACTGAATCCCTGCCTGTAAATATAAAGAACTGTCGATAAAGTGCTATTAAGCGGCCCTCCTCCCGTCATTACGTATGGTTCGATAAACAGGGAGAATCCACCTATAGTTGAAAGGATCAATACCATAATAATCACCGGGTTTATTGCGGGAATTGTGATGTAGCGGAATTTTTGTAACGTAGTTGCTCCGTCTATATCCGCTGCTTCATACATATAAGCGGGCACGCTTTGCAATCCGGCTAAAAAGAGTATCATATATAATCCGACATTTTTCCAGGTCGCCATCAGTGCGATAGAGGGCATCGCCATTGCAGTTGATGTCAGCCACTCCACTTTACCGAAACCGATAGCCATTAATAAATTGTTCAATAATCCGGTATCTGTCGAATATAGTTGCTTCCAAAGTATGGTTACAACTACCCCTGAAACGACGACAGGCATAAAGAACGCCGCCCTGAAAAATGCTCTGGCTTTTATCTTTTGATTTAATACTTCCGCTAAAACGAGTGCCACAACTACCTGAAGCGGGATGTGTATTAGTAAAAAAATTATGGTATTATAGATAGAGGTCCAGAATAGCGGATCTGAAAACATCATATTAAAATTAGCTAAACCAACCCATTTCATGGGACCGACTATGTTCCACCTATGAAAAATAAGAAAGAAAGAGAAGAAAATTGGAAATGCTGAAAAGATTATAAAATAGATGATATACGGCGCAGACATCAGATAACCCATTAAAGACAGCTTACGGTTCATTAGCGATCCCTCTCCAACAGCAGCCTCACCCTTTTAGCGGCATCACTAATACCTTCTTTCGGAGTCTTCACTCGGTGCACACACGCAGCATCAAACTCCTGGCTTATGATATCAAATATTTCCTGCAGATAGATCGTTCTGTCAACACCGATTGCATAAGGAACCTGTTCGGCAAACACTTTCAGCCCGGGATTAGCTTCGAAATATTCTTTGAAAGTCGCTTTTTCAAGCAGCCCGCTCCTGATGGGAAGTTGAGCGGTCATGTCCAACAACATTCTGTCATTCTCTTCCGAAACCAAGAATTTAACAAACTCCCATGCCATTTTTGGATAGGGTGTATTGTTGAAAATCACTATAGACTTCGGATCGGCGTAAGAGAGTCCGGGGCCTTCCGAACCGCCCGGTCTGGGAAGCGGACCGTATGTATATTTCAAATCCGGAGCGAATTTAGCCAGATGCGACACCCTCCACGGACCTACTATATCAGCTAAGACCTTTTCCTTTATGAACAAGTCTTCCATTTGCAGGAGAGATTTAGAGACATATCCTTTTTCGTATCCCTCTGCAAAAAATTCAAACACTTTCACAGCGGTATCATTATCAAAATCAACTTTTCCGTCTTTAAGAAGAGTTTTGCCGCCAGACGCTGCTATGTAAAAGGGATAAAAATCAAATAGCCTCTGCCACCAAATCGGTAAGATATTCCGATAGTGAATCCATTGTAAGGGAAGTCCGTCATCTATCGGCATCTCTTTGATCCTTTGAGCAATCTCATAGAACTCCGAATAACTTTTGGGCAAACTATCAATTCCCAAGACATCAAAATAACGTCTATTGTAAATAAAAAGTACCGGATTGGATTTCCATGGAAGTTGATAATATTTTCCATCGGAGGAACTATATCCCTTAACAACAGTTTCAGGAATTCGCGCTGTCAACAAACTGTCAAATCCCGGCATCGTGTCAAGGTTCACTACCGCGCCTGCTTCAACATATTGCTCCATCACTCCCGGCCAGATATTAGAACAGATATCCGGTGTGGTTTTGCCCGCTATAGCAGCAAGAAGAACCTCTTCGCTTGATTGCCCCGAAGGGATCGGTTCCATTCGTACGGGGAATTCAGGATGAATAACGTTCCATTTTTCAACTATTTTTTTGGCGAGATCAATTTCTTGTTGATTTGCCGCGGGCCAATACGTTAAATATTTTTCGCCTCTTTCCCGTTCGTTCCCGGAACATGAAACAAATTGTAGCTGTATCGCTATGAGGAAAAAAGAAAGGAGAACTTTATATCTCACTTTAGTATGAATCCGCTTAAAAATGTAATGATAAAGCAAAAGAATTTATGGAGGCGAACCTGCCGAAATCTTGATAGGAATAATCCACCATCAGGTTCGTACCTCTTGCGGGTGAAATCTTCAATCCTGCACCCAAAGAGATCCCTTCTTCACTATCCACGAGGAACATATTGCGATAGCCAGCCCGCAAGAATATCATATCATTCATTGTATATTCGGTACCAAGATTTATTGACTCGTAATTATCACTCGGATGTAACGCATCAACTGATATAGTGAATTTAGAATCTTCAGAGTTTATAATGTCTGTTGACAATCCGAACTGAAAATTTAGCGGCAATGGCCAACCGTCAGTCTCAATACGAGCAGGAATTTGATCATTGTTCCCGATGGCGTTCGGGTCAGGATCCAAAAAATAACGCAAATCTCTTCCATCTATTTTCATATCCTGACCAAAATTTGTAATGACAGCTCCTATTCTCATACCGTTGAATAGGTCGGTCTTGAAAAGAGTTCCAAAATCCATAGCAAATCCGGATGCCTGTGCATGCCAAATCTTTTGGAAGATATATTTTCCTGTAAAACCGATAGAAAACCGGTCAGTTAAATTCTTTGCGTAAGTAGCTCCTATCGCCATATCGTTCGCGCTGAAAAATTCTCCTGTTCCTTCCGGCAGGAGCTCGGTTCTAACCTCCATCTCATCCATTGTGATGGAAATGATACTTAATCCCAAGGTACCGCTCGAGCCTAATTGAAATACAATTGCTCCAAAATCATGATTTATCCCGGCAATCCATTCACTGTGGATCGCAACAAATTCATTCCTGTCCAGCCTGGTAATACCGCTCGGATTCCAGTAAAGGGCTGAGGCATCATCGGACAGAGCCACAAAGGCGCCACCCATTGAAATGGCTCGCGGGCCGATAGGAACAGTAAGAAACGGCGCTGATGATGTGCCTACTTTCGAAACATTACTCACAAAATTCTGCGAATACCCTACATTCACTAAAAGTATTATTGCGAACAGCTGAATCCATTTTATCATATGTATTCTCATTATTTAATCAAAGCAAACTTTCCAATTTTTTCACCTACGAGAGACTCAATATGATATATATAAACCCCATAAGCCACATTCATTCCATCTTTAGAAGTCAAATCCCATTTTTCTTCACCGTTATTCAACAGCCCGCTGTGGTGAAGAGTTTCAACAAGATAACCCCGAATATTATAAATCCTGATAGTACACTCGGCAGGCAAATGAATGAACCAGATCCTCCTCTCGCCTCTTCCCGATTTATATATATTCGGCGGTTCGAAAATTGAGGCTCCGACATAGGGGTTCGGTACCACTGCTACCCGGTCCATATCAAATTTTGTTTGCTCATCAGTGAATTTCCCTGAACTTGGGCTAAATTGAAAAGTCTCTCCGGTTCTGAACGGTTTTGTAGTTTCTATGTGGTACACATCTCCCGGTTGCGGATAAATAGGAGTGATCAATGTATCTTCAGGTTCATGGAACCGTATCGCCCAATAGCCGTGTCCGCTCCGAAACTTTGGCTCTAAATGAGCGCTGTCACCTCCCAATATCAGAATTGTTTCGTCCCAATCGAATATATTATTCAGGGTATCAGCTTTAATAGTCTCTATAATACCAACAATTTCATATTTCTCTTCTGTAATATTCCATATCCTGAAATTTAATGGAATTAAGGGCTTTCCAAATGCATATGAATGTGATACATCCACCGAGTCACTGTCGAAAATTATTTCGAAATCAGCCGGATAAGGTATACTGCGGTTAAATTTCGAATCAAGTGTAAAAATTCCGTTAGAACGTTCTTCTTTATGCGGCTCTACTACCGTGACTAAAACGTTAGATTGTGATCCCTCAAGCCATTTAGTTGAGGCAACAATTACTGAAACGGTACTATCGTTATCTATAGTCCCGACAATCCCGTCAAAAAGCGGTATCTCTTCATCGGCATTCCGGATATCAAGATCTGAATATAGAACTGAACCATCAGTCAGATCAGTAAGTGTATATGTTGGAACCGAACTATTAAAATGAGTACCGGTATTATTAAATGTTATTTCGTATTCAGCGCCATCTTTGATTTCCTCTTCAAATAGGATATCTATCTTCAGATTGCCTGTACCAGGACCGGAATGAGCGATATCTTTATCCAATGACGGAACAACAAATCCCGCTGATGGAGAACGAGGTGTTACAATTGCCGTATTCTTGTCAGGAACTACGTTACCGGAAATATCCGCCTTTATTATAGCGGTCGATATGGAAGGAGATATTCCCCTTGCGTGTCCACCCGAATCGACAACAGGATTACCATCGATATCCACAGATACGAGTCCCCTGTCATAGGATACTACTGCATAATAATAAGTTCTCCCGTTGATCACATCCGTATCTATGAAAAAGTGTCTCAACCCGCTGTCTCTTCCAAGATAGAATTTCACACCCCCCACATCAACCGGATGAAGTCCGGAAATACCATTATTAAGATCAAATTGCGCGATAGGTTTCTGGAATGTTAATTCACCGAATGTGTTTGTTACAGTTAGATTCTCTATAAAACTCGGTTCTGTACTCTTATAGATAAAGTAACCTTCAAAATCTTTTTCGCCTATGAAAGGATCGAAAGAATCTTCGGCTTTAGCATCCCAGTAGAGGACTACTTTTTTATCACCCGGCACTGCCCTGAGAGTGGGTTTATCGGGCGGTTTAGCGAACTGATAATCCGCATTATAGATTTGCTGAACCGTTTCTTTTTTGCGCGCCATCGAAGAATTAAGAATTTGATTTTGGTCAAGCACATCAATGAAATCTTTTTCCGAGAAAAGCATCGCCATGGAAAACCGTTCTGTTTGACCTGCTTTTAGAGGAAATTTGCCTGATGAAAAGAACATTCCGAGATTCTGTCCCCCTCTGTCTATAAGATCTCCCAATGGCGGGAGCGCCTGACTGAAGATTCTCCAGTTCTCCTCATCATCGGTCAGCTCATATTTATGAACTCCGAATATTTCAAATCCTGTGAGACCTATCTGATCCGATTCATCCTTATCCGTCTGACCGAAGTTCGGCTCGCCTTGATCCGGCATTCCGTTACCTTGTGTACCGTCTATGTCCGGTATTTCATACGCATCATTTAAGGGACCTATGCCGTCTGATCCGACGTCATCATTTAGCGCCTCATTCTCATCCCAAACTCCATTATCGTTAAGGTCGCTATACCCGATCCAGTCATCATCTTCGTCACCTTCCCAGTGTTCGGTCGGCGGACGTTTGTAAAATGCTTCAAATTTAACGGGATCATCGACTCCATAGGGAAAGACATCCAACCACTCACCGGCTGGATTGGTTCTATTCTCATCAATTAATCCGTCATCATCATTATCGATCAGATCCTGTGATTTACCCGGACTTTCAAGGAAGGCGTAACCCGCCACTCCGACAGGACCCCACCCTCCAGGTGTCCCTAATAGGTCACGGTCCCATGCGAATGCCATATCGAGAAGTACATTAAAGGCTCCTTCATCATCACTTGAATCATCTGTACCCCCTATTCCCCAGTCAATATATTGGGCGAAAATGACCTTTTCGTAATCGGTTTTTCCCTCGTTGGTAATTTCATAGAACCAGAATATCACGTCCTGAGCAAGAACATGAGACCATTGGAAACCTCTCACTGCTATTTCTAAACCCAGCCCTCCTCGTGTTGTATCATCAGGATCGGGATGAAAGAGGTGACTTTGAGGGGGTAATTCAACTTTCCATTCTTTATCAGGACTGTCGTCCGTTACAAAATAAGTTTCGAGATCAGCATTTTTTATCCCTTTTCCGAAAAAACCATTCCACACTCCCGGCCATCCCGGATCAGTTGCATCAGACATTTTATCAGGCCAAATGTCAGGCCATGTGTTGGGATCATCACTTCTGGCTGGAGAACTTTGTCTTGGGTTGGAATATCCCGGTACGGGAGCCCATCCCCAAGGAATTCCAGTTTCAGGATCGTTATCTATAAATTCTCTATAATTGGTACTCATCGGATGTATGACATGTCCGAATTCATCTATTGTCTCGGCGCTCACGATAACGGCAATTCCATCCACGTAAGAGTGACCCGTCCCCTTCGGCCATTCTGCCGATGGTTGATTTGGCCAATCGGTTATTTCCGCATGGTTGGAATACAAAGTCCGAACGCGATTACCATCCATGATTCCCCATTGAGTAAACCGCTCATCCCCTTGATTCGGATCAGGGATCCTTTGCGAATATATTTGATCGGTGAGAGCGAATATAGTTAAGATTAGTACAATTATTTTAAGATACATTTTCAATTTTTACTGATATCCTATTTGATATCGATTGTAATACCTATGTTGACTTCACGCGGTGAGCTGTACCAGTCAGATCTTAAAAAATACTCTTCCTTACTGTTAAGCCCTTGAACCAAACCGGGCAAATTTTGTGCAAGCGAGTAAGTCGCTCTGCCTGTATCCTTATATACCTCCCTTTCATTTAACCGATCAAATAGATTAAATACCCTGATGAAGGCAGTAAGATTATAATCATGAAAAGAAAATATTTTCCTGGCGCTAAGATCAAACGTCAGAGTGACCGGACGCCGTTCGCTGTTTTCAAGACCTGTGCGTTGATCTTGAACAGCGGGAGTGTACGGAAGCCCTGTACCCATTTTCCCGATCAAACTTATCATCTGCGCTTTTGGTGATCCTAAAGCCACCGATGAAGTTATACTGTGTGTTCTATCCCAATCAAGCGGTACGAGCTGTTTTTCGCTCTGAACCGGCGGATCGGCGGCATTGTCTATGAGAACCGATTTCGGATCAGAGGCGTTTCCTGCTGCAATTTGTAACGTATAATCCAAGGTAGCAGAAAAATTATTACTCCGTCTTTTTTCGATACTGAAAATTAATCCCTTAACATTCCCATAGTCCCTATTTATATACCTTCCATATTTCGTGCCGCTATGTGTTTCTCCCGTTGCGATAGTTTCTATCTTGGTACCTAAAAGGTTTCGTATATCCTTATAGTACCCTGTCACATCAATGGCAATTTCTTCTGATACCTGTTGCTGCAAACCAATTTCGTAAGAAACTGTTTTCTGTGGTTTAAGATTTGCATTTCCAAATGGAGCGCTGAATACAGATGCTCTTCCCTCCGATGTGTTAAGTGAAAAGCTTGGATTGGTATACAAAAATTCATAAAGAGGCGTCTGAAAAAAGTGACCGTAAGAAACGTGTATAACTCCACGATCAGTGATCGGATAAGCTATTCCGAATCTTGGACTCAACTGGTAAGTAGAATTAGCAGCATCTCCAAATCTAGGTATACTTTTTGTCGGATTATTGATGTCTATTTTTTGTGGCCGTGAAAAATCCTGCAGGACGCTGTCAGCAGGATTAAAAACATCTAAACGTATACCGGCGTTAACGATAAGAAATTCCAATTCAATTTTATCCTGGATATACGCAGAATATTCTTTGGGCTTATGTATATATTCCTGGTTGAATGCCGTTCCTTCAATCGGTATTTGTGATTGAAACGCCGTTCCAGCATTTTTCCTGACACTGATTTCATGAAACCAAAGCCTGTGAAACTTTCCCTCTATTCCTCCCCTTAGTTGATGTTCAGAATTAATCTGACTTGTAAAATCAAATTTGGCAAGAGTGGTTCTTGTTTCCCGCTGGCGATGCCGCATGTCAGTTCCGCCGGTATAAAATGAGAAATTACCTCTCTGTCTCAGGCGGTCATCTGAGGCGTACAATGGATCGAGAGGATCTTCAAAAGTCGCATCTCTCAACCTGTTTTGCAGATGATGAAAGTTTAACGTAAAATACGTATTGGGGCTAACTATACGAGACCATCTAATTCCGCCGGTCCAGCTTGTTTTATTCCTCTTCCGCATCCCATCGGGACTGTATCTGAATAGGTGATTATAATTAGCTCCGAGATTTTCTTCTTCCTGCCAGCTTGCATCGAAGTTAAGTTTATCTTTTTTCGTTTCCGGATTGAAAACATAAGTCAGCTTACCCTGGTAAGAGTTTCTCTCACTGCTGTTCATTGATTGATACTGCCAATCAGACAATTTTATAACGTTCTGACCGGAAAGGTCGATTATCTCCACAGTAGCTAATGTATCGGTTATACTCGTAATGACAGATGGATTGTAAATGGTTTTTCCATATAAATACCCCTCGTTACGATTTTGTCTGCCTGATACGAAAAAAGTCAGATTCTTTGATAATATTGGAAAGGGTCCGCTAAGGCTTACTTTTAGGTCGTTTATCGCTGTCGGAGAGAGATCATCGATGTTTTGAAAGATGTTATCATTACCCGAAATATAATCTCCGAAGTAAGTCGAAAATTGTGCCGAGTATTCCTGTCCCCCTTCTTTCGTCAGTACATTAACTACACCGGACTGTACCTGGCCATACTCTGCGTTAAAGGTTCCGCTGATTATTTCCATTTCCTGTATGGCATTATTTTCTACTTGAAATGCGAAATCGCCTGAGAATACGTCATTTACAGGGATACCGTCTACAAGATAAAGAACTTCCCCTGCGCGTCCTCCCCGGAAATGCCCTTCCACTATACCAGCCTGCAACGCAATTATATCTGTAAAGTTATCCACAGGTAATGCCTCAATTTGCTCGGCGCTGATCGAAACACTGGATGAAGTCAGATCCAATCGAATCAATGGTGTTTTGCCTATTACCGTAACGACTTCGCCTACTACTGCCCGAGTTGTTAACGAGAAATCAACCGAGGTAGTTAAATCTATCGATACTCTAAGATTCTCGTATTCGACTGTAGCGTATCCGATCATTCTAACTATCAGAATATATCTGCCGGGCGGGACGTTAAGAATCATGTATCTACCGGTGATATCGGCTGCCGCACCCATGCTTGTACCTTTTAATATGATATTAGCCCCTATCAACGGCTGACCGGTCTCCTCGTCGATTACCATTCCTACAATTTTCCCGGTCGTCCCTGCATAAGTTGCACCACTCATGACAATGGATAATACGATGATTTTTACAATAGATTTCATTATTTGATAACTATCTGTACCGATCCCCTATATCAGATGTGGGAAGCCTGTCCATATTATAATATAATACGACAGACCTCCCCACCTTTATTTTATACTTTTCCTATTTTAGAAGTAGCATTTTCTTGGTCAATGCCGTGTCGCCTATTCGGAGTCGATAAAAATACATGCCGCCGGTTACGATATTACCGGATGCACTGTTACCATTCCACGTCACCTCGTAAGTGCCGGCAATCTGATTCCTGTCAACCAAGGTAATAACGTGCTGACCGAGAAGGTTGAATATCTCCACCTTCACGCCGGATGCCTTAGGCACACCATACCTTATTATTGTCGATGGGTTGAACGGATTCGGATAATTCTGAAGTAGTTCCACGCTCTTCGGAACACTTGCTAAGAACTCCGGTTCCGGAACAACTCCAACAGGCGGTGGACCTCCCAATTTACTTATGACTACGTCATCCCAATATGTTGCGCCCAGAAACTCCTTACCTACCCATAGACGAAGACTTAAACCTATTGCTCCCTCGGGTGGTGTCACCACCGTTGCAAATGGTGTCCAGTCAAACGTATCACCGGGAACCGTAAAGAACCTGTTATCCTCGGCAAAATGTCCCCAAGCATCTCTGCCGTCATCCACATTGTGCCACCCAATCTTGAATCCCGTCGCCCATGTGTCCGGACCGTCATTTGTTAAGTCAGCAGTTAATCCAACTCCTTTCATCCAAGCGCTGATAACTAACGGTTCGTTCGGGATAGGCATGATGTCGGTAGATATAAAGAAATCGTTCGTGCGACCCGCCTGTCCCTCTATATAGGCTGAATATGTTCCGCTGTGAGCAAACGCATCAGAAGCTGAGACTACATAATCAACTGAAGTGTCCCATTCAGACTTACCGGCAGAAAAATCAGCCCACCAGTAAAACCAACCTGTGGGTGCGTCAACGTTCGGGTTAAAGAAATCACCCGCCCATCCATCTCCGGTAGCACGAATAAATATATCATCTAACCAAGCTGTTCCCGTAGCGCCGCTGCCGAAAACAAACTCGACTCTGATCGAATCAGCTGTCTGTGACGGCGCTAAGGCGAAATCGTTCTTCACTTCCATCCATCCTGCCGATGTCGCGCTCGTCTGGTCTACATCTAATACTACAGGAGCTCCAAGTATATCGACTCCCGCAGTAAAGAACGTAAACTTCAACTGGATCTTCTCTGCATCAGAAGCTGGACTCGTGTTTACACCCGATGTCTTCACCCAGCCGCCTATCTCCATAGCAACGTCAGGCGCGACACCCACACTCCAGTATCTGTACAGGTCACCCGCAACCCACCGCGAGGCGGTTCCTGTGCCTGTCTTCTCTATCTTTAAGGAGTAGTTCGCAGTGCGAAAATCATCTGTTGCCCATGTAAGTGTCGCTCCACCTGCATCCTTAGCAAAGTAGTTCGCGATGCCTCCTTCAAGACCTGCTGCTACCTCCGGCATTTCATTTGTCATCTGAGATAGAGGAGTAACCGCTACGTCATCCCAATATGTTGCGCCCAGAAACTCCTTACCTACCCATAGACGAAGACTTAAACCTATTGCTCCCTCGGGTGGTGTCACCACCGTTGCAAATGGTGTCCAGTCAAACGTATCACCGGGAACCGTAAAGAACCTGTTATCCTCGGCAAAATGTCCCCAAGCATCTCTGCCGTCATCCACATTGTGCCACCCAATCTTGAATCCCGTCGCCCATGTGTCCGGACCGTCATTTGTTAAGTCAGCAGTTAATCCAACTCCTTTCATCCAAGCGCTGATAACTAACGGTTCGTTCGGGATAGGCATGATGTCGGTAGATATAAAGAAATCGTTCGTGCGACCCGCCTGTCCCTCTATATAGGCTGAATATGTTCCGCTGTGAGCAAACGCATCAGAAGCTGAGACTACATAATCAACTGAAGTGTCCCATTCAGACTTACCGGCAGAAAAATCAGCCCACCAGTAAAACCAACCTGTGGGTGCGTCAACGTTCGGGTTAAAGAAATCACCCGCCCATCCATCTCCGGTAGCACGAATAAATATATCATCTAACCAAGCTGTTCCCGTAGCGCCGCTGCCGAAAACAAACTCGACTCTGATCGAATCAGCTGTCTGTGACGGCGCTAAGGCGAAATCGTTCTTCACTTCCATCCATCCTGCCGATGTCGCGCTCGTCTGGTCTACATCTAATACTACAGGAGCTCCAAGTATATCGACTCCCGCAGTAAAGAACGTAAACTTCAACTGGATCTTCTCTGCATCAGAAGCTGGACTCGTGTTTACACCCGATGTCTTCACCCAGCCGCCTATCTCCATAGCAACGTCAGGCGCGACACCCACACTCCAGTATCTGTACAGGTCACCCGCAACCCACCGCGAGGCGGTTCCTGTGCCTGTCTTCTCTATCTTTAAGGAGTAGTTCGCAGTGCGAAAATCATCTGTTGCCCATGTAAGCGTCGCTCCACCTGCATCCTTAGCAAAGTAGTTCGCGATGCCTCCTTCGAAGCCAGCCATTTCTTCCGACATCAGATTCTGGCCGAAAACCGAGCTGACCGCAAACAGCAAAAATGCTGTTAACGCAATTATATTTGTAATTTTTTGCATATCATTCCTCCATGTATGCGATTGATTGTTCACTTTCCCTTTTTGGCATTTTCTCTTCAGTCCAAATCTCCAAGAGTTCGATATTCTTGGGAGCCAAACTTATCTCCAAAGAATTTTCTACGGGCTGTATATTCTCCCCGGATAATGTCATCTGGATATCATTTATTTTATTTTTTGTTCTGATAGTTACTTTTTCTTCATTCCATGAGTGATTTACAAGAAAAGCATAGATCGATTCAGTGCCGTTCTTTAAGATTCCCATCTCAACATTTGAATTATTCATTTTTAAAGGTGGATCAATTCCTCTTGCCGCACAAATAGCGCCATACAAAGTATTGAGCGGTTGAGACTGTGAGCCGTTCCTGTTATTCGATACATAATATTCCAAAGGATATGTAGAAAATATCACTCTGCCTTTGCCAATCTTATTCATCAACAGTGCCGGTCTATCATCGTTGTCTACAGCTATCACTTCCGCTTCAGTGACATCAACTGGACAGTAAGCACAACTCCGATTTAAGTTATTGGTATTGAATTTTAAACTGTCTTCAACGGTTAGAGTTCCGAAATCCTGTATAAATTTGATATTCAAATCACCATTCGGCAGATCCACAAAACCAAATTTTAAATTATGCTTTGCGCCGAATAATTCTTCAAATAGATGTATCCATCCATCTGATTTATAAGAAATATAGAGCCACCCCCCTTTTTCAACAAACTCGATCAACGCCCTCCAATAAGGCGCGGTTAATCTCGCTGTGGCAGGAGAAAATATAATTTCAGGATTCCCGGTTATTTGAGGCTTATCCTCCATCGTTACTTTACTCCAATCGATAGACGGCTCGTATATAAAATGCGGATTTATTCCATTTTGTTTTAATCCGATGAAACATTGTTTAAAATTATTTTTCATTTCAGAACTATCATCAGGAGTATAATCATAGTCATGGTGATAATATGTTGGAATTAATATTGCTACAGGGTCTTCATGAATATATGTGGCTGATAAATCTATCTTTTTAAGCAGTTTCGCATGCTGAATGAACGCTTCTCCGCTCGGTTTTATTGTTCCGTCAGCCCGAGTAACTCCAAATTGCAATTCATATCCTCTATGCGAGTATGGTCTTTGATACTCCAAGTCAAAATCAGAGTAGCACCATCCTAATGCTCCAACTCCGCCATTTAGGAATACACTATTAAGTGTTGTTCTGAAGTATGCGCCTTGATTTTCTTCAGACGCCATCGTATTTGAGGCTCCAAACTCCTCAAGAATTGCAGGTTTTCCTAAGGCTGTTGCCATTTTGATGGCGAACGCGGGATTGTATGAGTGTCTTAACGTGTCATCATCAAACGGATATATGTGCGGACCGATAAAATCTATTTGATCTAATATATCATTTAAGTACCATTTTGTTGCGTTGCCCCATATTTCAGGGCTCCATGCGCCATCACCCGGACTGATTGGTCTTTTATCCCCGGTTGAACGGACAGCTTCTGTCATTTTTTTTACCCATAATTTAACGCTTTCCCGAGGTCCTTCACCACCATGATTCGGCATCTCGTTAGAAAATAGCCAACCGATAACCGATTTATGATCCTTTGCTGTGTTGACAATTTCCTTTACGAACAATGCTTGCCGTTCAAGCATATATTCATCTTCATACAAGCTTCTGCCATTTCTCCAAGGAAAATCCCACTCTTCTCCGGACATATGTCCCACAAAAAAAGTAGGGATGGTTAAAATATTTTCTTCCGAACACATATCAAGAAATAAATTAAATTTTGATACCATGTCTTGCTCGATTTTATCCGGAGTTGGCATAAAATCAGGAATATATAAGAATGAACGGTTAAGATTCATTCCTAACTGTTTCATCTGGATCAGTTCTTTTCGGATCTCTTCGGGATTCCATTTCGACCACATTAGCGGACCCGTACTCCGGGGCCAGTAGTTTACGCCTGACAAATAAATTTTCTCTCCGTTGGCATTCTTGAAAAGGAGATTATCAGAAATAGTTGATCTCGGGTGTTCTTTCGCCACCGCAGGAGCCCCTTATCATAAGTTTTGTCGATATAATTTTCGTTTTTAGAGGCTGATCCGGATTTTCCAAGCAATCTACCAAGGACCTCACAGCCTCCTTTCCCATCTCTGCTTTATATATATGAACAGTACTGAGATCAGGATCAAGATGTGTGCTCGCATCCACGTCATCAAACCCCATGATCGCAAGATCATCCGGTACAGAAAGACCAAGCTCCTTAGCTGCCTTATAACAACCAACAGCGGTCGCGTCATTACACGCAAATATAGCCGTAGGAGAATCTGTCAACATCAATAATTCCAATGCTCCCTCTCTTCCGATTTGGGGTGATGCCTCTTCCTCGTCAAGGTATGTTAATTTATCAATATCGCTTATTGAGTCACCATAGTTTTCATACATTACCTGTCGATATCCCTCATACCTTTCCTGGATACTTGGATGAGTAGAAGATCCTGCTACAAATCCAATTCTCTGATGACCAAGGGATATTAGATGATTCATGGCTTCTCTGCTGCCGCTTAAATTATCAATGAGAACATGATTGGTACTGTAAGATGGTAGCTTAAAATCTACCAACACACATGGAATTTCCTTTTCTTTAATAAATTTCAGTAATCTTTTTGGCGCTCTGCCCGCTACTATCAATCCGTCCACACTCCGATCAAGCAAAAACCGTGGTATGTCTTTCGGATATTCGAACGGTTCTTTAGCTCTGCTGAGAAGAGTATAAAAACCCTGTTTGGCCGCTTCAAATTCAGCTCCTAAGAGTATCTTGGTATAGAATGGTTCCGAGACTCTGAAGAACTGCTCTGTCAAAACAAACCCGATGCTTCCCCCTTTAGCGAGCGCGAGATGTCTCGCGGAATGGCGAGGATGATACTCCAGGACATCAACGGCATCAAGCACCCTTCTGCGGGTTTCGGGAGATACATTAGCCCTGTCATTTATTACTAATGAAACAGTAGATTGAGATACCCCTGCCCTTTGAGCCACATCCCTAATTGTATAATTCATCGAATCGCTTTTATGTTATTTATGTTGTTATATTTATTGTTTAGCGACTGCAAAATCTTATTTATCGAACCGCTTCGATAAATATATACTTAGTTTTACATTTTTGTCAAGTAAAAAATATTTACAGATTGAAAATCATTAAATTTCTATCTTCGTGAATTAAACTTTAAACTGGTTTGATATCTGAATAATTAAGATGCTAAAATTGCGGTTTCTAAGCTTTTTAGTCCCTCTTCAAGTGAAACTGTTTGGATTCTATCATCTCCTTCTATCACTGAGATGAAATCCGTCATTAATTCCCGCAGAGAGTCCTTATATATCTCCGATTTGTTTTTATTTAACTTAAATTCAGCTTTAACCAAAAAGTCAACTTTGTATTCGCTGCCGCCTGACCGAACAACTCCCTTCTTTTTATCAATATTCATATCACCCCATCCCTCCGGTCTCGATTCATCCGTGATTTCGTTTATCAGATGTTTCTCACTAATTTTTATTCCGGGAAGCTTTTTCAGATCTCTGAACGTATTTTCATTCAATAAAGCAGCAATTTCTCCGTTAATTGATATCCATCCGTTTAGTTCGATTTGAGCAAGGTCATAAGATAATCGAATTGAAGTCTCCTCGAATATTCCGGGACGCGAAAACGAGTGGTAAAATGAGGCTAATAATCCGTTTTCATATTCTACATTCGCGAATACTTTATCGACCCTGTTATCATCCCGTTCTGATTGCCAACCCTGCACCTCCTTCACATCACTGCCTGATATAAAATTTACCAGATCGAAGAAGTGGACGCCATGCTCAACCAATATCCCGCCGGAGAGACTCTTGTCCCAAAACCAATGGTCTTGAGGTAATGCCTCATCCTGTGCATAATTTTCTATTACTATTCTATTTAGTTTTCCGAATGGTCTAACTTCTTTCCAGCCCGCAATAACTTCGATGATAGGATTGAATCTCATCATATAATCGACTGTGGCATTAGCATTCGTCTCATTGCGTGTAGAGATAATTTTATGTGCATCTTCTACTGTGAGAGCCAGTGGTTTTTCTATGATCACATTCTTTCCGTTCTGCATTGCTGAGCACGCTATCTCAGCATGCATATACGGTGGTGTGGCTATCGAGACGATATCTACTTCATCGTTAGCAAGCAGCTCCTCCCATTCTCCATAAAATTTAATTGCAGGATCATCTGATTCTTGATGAATCAGATCCGCGACGGCTACAATTTCTATGCTGTCAAGAGTTGACCAGGCTTGATATAGAAATTTTCCAAACCCGCCGAAACCAATAATGCCTAATTTATATTTTTTCTTTATAGAATGATTCCCCTATTCTTCAGCTCCATTCTAAGATTTTCGATAGATATGTAATGAATACCGTCCATACCAATCTCTTTTGCAGCACAGATGTTTTCGATCCTATCGTCAATGAACAGATGTTGAGAAGGCAACACCGAAGTTGTCTTTATCAGCTTTTCATATGCTGCGGCATCGGGTTTCACTGTTCCCATCTCGTACGATAGTAAAATGTGATCGAATAATTCGATAATCAAATACTTCTCTTTTATATATTCGTAATGCACAGGGTTTGTATTTGAAAGAATCGCCAATTTATATTTTTTGGAAAGAGAATTAACGATGCTTTCAATTCCATCGTCTCCCGCTTCAATGGCATCGTTTGAGGCTCTTATAAATTCATCGAAAGATAGCTCTATATCAAGATGATCAATAATTTTTTCATGGAAATCTCCGGCGCTTATTATTCCCATATCATACTGTCGCAATAATTTAGAAAAATTAGACTCATCTTTTGATGTGTTACTCACCGCTCCGGAATTATCGAATAACTTACCCAGTGGCGATTTGAAGTTCACATTCACTATAACGCCACCTAAATCAAATACTATGACTTCAATCATTTTTTCTTTATTTTTCGGCACTCAGGATGGCCATTCGAGAACTGGATACATCTCATCGAGAAACGCACTTACATCGGCTATATCATCTTTATAAGTCAGATCCGGCACGGGTTCAGCGAGCGGGATAGAAATCATAGATTCTGGAAAATCCCTTATCATATTGATTATTGCCGTTTGAATTTCTTTTTCGCCTCTTATCTCGTTGACCGGACATTTCAGCAAATATGTGTAAATCGAAGCGCCGCTAAATTTAAAGAGATTCATACTTACACGGATTCTTCCATTGGAGTCCCCAAATTTCTTTAGATCGGCACTGATGGGTTTCTCGAGGATATCTGTCAAGTAGCCGGCTTCGTTTACAAGGGTGACAGCGAATCTTAATATCTTCTCTGTTGGTAGATAAAGCGTCTCAGCATCGTATGCGATAAAAGTGTTCGGACTATCCTCCGCCATTACCATTTTGAGTGCTTTTTCGGAATACAAATTATCGCTGTTACACATGGAAAACTCCGTTTCCTTAAGATAAGTATATGTTTCAAGCGCCAAAAGCAACGCATCGGCTGTTCCGAGCGGTTTTTCTCTGCCAGCCGGAATTTTCTGAATCGAATACGATATATCAAGACCATGAAAATCATTTCCTGAATCAGCGAAACCATAAAACCTTCTGAAGAGATTGTTATCTTCTCCGGTAACAATAATAATCTTTGTGTAACCCGCGTTCTGGGCGTTATAGAGGAGATAATCGAGAAAAGGTCTCCTTTTCTTCCCAACTTGTATGATGCCCTTCTCTCTTTTGTTCGCCTGCTTTATTTCGCTCATTGTCAATTCCGGAGATGCTTCTGAAGATTTCATCCTTGAGGAAAGTCCGCCTGCAAGTATAATCAGTGTGTCATGCATCGGCAATTCCTCCGCTGACCTCCGCCCCGCTGTCTACGTTGACCTTGTACGCTTTGCCTCCGACTTGCTTAATTGATTCAATAACTTCTTCCTCTCGACCCGGAGCAAGTACGACAATAGTGCCGCCTCCACCGGAGCCGTTTATCTTCGCACCAAGAGCGCCAGCCTCAAGAGCTGCGTCGATCATCAAATCGATCCTTTCTGTCGTAAGCCTTAGATTATTCTTGAGTACCGAATGATGCCTGTTCATTAGAGATCCGATCCTCTCGAAATCGGGTGATTCTTTATTGAATTCGGTCAGAGCCTCGACTGTATATGAGTGATTTAATACTGCGCCGTCGAGATACGGCCGTTTATCATCGTCGACGAGGGGAAGCAGCTCAGGCAGATCACCGATCTTTATTTCGTTAATAGCCTTATCGGGGAAAAATTCGTGGATCTGATCTATCGCCTCATTTACCGATTTTCTGCCGCGGCTGAGCACCGATAGAGTATCCTTGGGTGCGTTGGAATCTCCGAGAATCAACCCGTCCATCTTTTTTGCGAGTTCAATGATCTGATAGTCACCAGTCGTTTCTATATATATTACGTTTCCCATTGCAATGCTGAACTGATCCATCATACCCCCAGGTTCACTATGCTCTAAAACTTCTGCTTCATACGCCAATCGAGCCAGATTTTTAGGTGTTAACTCTGATTCCGATGGATAAATATTCAAGAGCAGGTTGATCCAAGCGGTAACGAGGGCGCTGGAGCTTGATGCTCCTGAACTAATGGGTATTGCGCCGCTGACTTTTAGATCGAGACCAAAATCGGGCTTACATCCGTATCCCCTCAACACCTTGAGGCTCGAACCAAAGTAATCTCTTGGTTCAAGGGTTTCAAATCTCTCGTCCAGAGAGATCATCCTCGACATACCGATATCAGGCATATCAATTCGAAAAAGCTTTGAATAGTTCCTTTCAGCCGATATTTCAATGTAAATATCTATAGCTGCAACTATCACCGGAAGCCCCAGATAATCCTGATGGTCCCCAAGCAGACATACTCTTGCAGGTGCTCGTGATATCATACTATTTATTCACCCAGTTAATGGTGACCAGCCCTCATTTTGCCCACCTTCTATGTTACTCATAAAGACCTAAGATATCACTAAAAATGTTTTTCGTAAACGGTGACTAATGGGAATATATTTCGAGTAAGGAGTCGTGAGGCTTTCTTTCCGTTCTGTTATAATCAATATTCCAAAATAAATGTCACTTTTGAGTGCTATATCCCCGTAAGTGGCTGATTCATAGTATAGTTCGCTGTTCTTTTAGGCCATTGGCCGGTGGTTCCTCCAAGGGAGTTTCTCTGAGAGAGTCCTCCAGAGGAGCCTCTCCGAGGCACCCGGGCGTACTGCATTTGAACTCCTCCAAATAATTTTCTCTTAACTTACGCACATACACGTTTTGGGGAATTATATTGCACCAACAACCATCAATTGATGCTTCTTTTAGGTGGTGATTTTAGAAATCATGGTCGATGTTCACATTCTTATACTTGAAGGAAATGCAGCTTTAAAATTTATCAGAACAGTCCGATATAAATTAGAAACGGTATCAGGATATAAAGAATCCCGTCACGGATAGCATAGAATATGACAATAGTCCAAAAAACCTTCCAGCCTCTTTTCTTGACAAACACTTTAAAACCTTCTTCGCGAAGCAATTTTACCCATTCGATAATAAATAACGGCAGTAAAAATTTCATATTTTAGTTGCTTTATTCTTCAATTTGTCTCGAATTTTCGAGAGCATAGATGCTTTTCTTAATTGTAGATTCTATATCATCAGTTGAATGCGCAAGAGAGACAAACATCGCTTCATATGCCGAAGGGGCGAGGTAAACTCCGGATTCAAGCATGGAATGAAAATAACGCTTATATCTCTCTGCGACGTTGTCAGGAATATCTTCTAATTTCTCTATCGGTTCATCCGTAAAATAAATGCAAAGTAAGGAACCAACGCGCTGGACAATTGCGTTCACTTTCAGCGTTTCAATTGCATCTTTAAGTCCCGTTTCCAAGTCGGAAGATCTCTTTTCCAATTTCTCATATGTTCCGGGTTTTGACAGTTCATTCAAAACTACCAATCCCGCTGAAGTAGCCAACGGATTGCCCGAAAGCGTTCCCGCCTGATATACTGAACCTGAAGGAGCGATCATATTCATCAAGTCGCTCTTACCTCCGTAAGCTCCAACAGGAAGACCACCCCCGATTATCTTTCCGAGAGTTGTAATATCTGGCATTACCCCATAGAGTTCCTGCGCTCCGCCAAATGCCACCCGAAATCCGGTTATCACCTCATCAAAGATCAGAAGGATACCCTCGGCATCACAACGTTCCCTCAAGCCCGCAAGAAATCCTTCTTTAGGAGGAATACAACCCATGTTTGCGGCAACCGGTTCCACGATTATCGCCGCTATTTCTCCCTTATTTTGCGATAATAGCTTATCTAATGAATCGAGGTCGTTATAGAGAGAGACCAGCGTATCATTTGTAACGCTGCTTGGCACTCCCGGACTGCTTGGCTCGCCAAATGTCAGCGCTCCTGAACCGGCTTGAACAAGGAAACTATCCGCATGCCCGTGATAACAACCTGTGAATTTCACTATTTTATCACGACCGGTAGCTGCCCTCGATAATCTGACAGCGCTCATGGTCGCTTCTGTTCCCGAACTGACCAACCTTACCTTTTCGATTGACGGCACCGCTTCTACTATCTTTTCAGCCAAAAGTATTTCGTTCTCCGTTGGCGCTCCAAAACTTGAGCCTTTCTCCGCCGCATCTTTAATTGCCTCTACCACAGCCGGATGGGCATGACCGAGTATTAGCGGTCCCCAGGAACAGACATAATCAATGTATTCATTCCCGTCAATGTCATAAATTTTGGAACCTTTCGCGCTGGAAATGAATGGGGGAGTTCCTCCGACCACCCCGAATGCCCTTACGGGAGAATTAACGCCGCCTGGAATAACATTCTCCGCCCTATGGAAAAACTCCTCGCTTCTTTGAAGAGAAATACCGTTGGTCATGAGATCTTCTTTGCTGCTTCTTTCGCGAAATATGTCAAAATAATAGCTGCTCCAGCCCGTTTGATAGAAATAAGAGATTCAAGCATTGCCGCATCACCGTCCAGCCAGCCTCGCTCCGAAGCGGCTTTTATCATTGCATACTCGCCGCTGACGTTATACGCCGCTACCGGCAGATCCCATCTCTCTCTTACCTCCCGTATCAGGTCAAGATAAGGCAGAGCCGGTTTTACCATTATAATATCTGCCCCCTCTTCCACATCGAGTTCTACTTCCTTCAGAGCTTCCCTGCGATTTGCCGGATCCAATTGATATGCTTTTCGGTCGCCAAATTGAGGCGATGAATCTACCGCTTCGCGGAACGGTCCATAAAACGAAGATGAAAACTTGGCCGCATAGCTGAGTATCGGAGTTGATATATAGCCTTCATCATCAAGAGCGGTTCGTATAGCGCCGACCATACCGTCTATCATGCCTGAAGGGGCAACTATGTCAACACCGGCTTTCGCATGCGAGACCACCTGCTTCTGCAAGTTTAACAATGTAGCATCGTTATCAAGTTCTCCGTTTTCGGTGATCACTCCACAATGACCGTGATCGGTGTATTCGCAAAAGCAAACGTCAGAAATAACCAATAGCTCCGGAATAGATGTTTTCAAAGCCTTCGCCGCCCTCTGTATAATACCGTTGTCATCCCACGTCTCAGAACCGGTTGAGTCTTTATCTTTTGGGATACCGAAAAGGATCACCGCTTTTATACCGAGAGAGAACGTCTCTTCCGCATCCTTGATCAGCTCGTCTATTGAAAGTTGAAATTGTCCCGGAAGCGAATCGATCGGGTTACGTACAGATTCGCCTTCCACGATAAAGTAAGGCTGCACAAAATCATCCGGGCTTAACTTTGTTTCACGGACGAGGTCTCTGATCGCTGCAGTTCTTCTCAGCCGTCTCGGTCTACGATTAAGTTTAAACATCTATTGCCTCCCTCAAAGGGACATTGTTTTGTTTTGAAAAGTTCTCGGATATTTTAACCGCCGTAGCTTTGCCATTCGCGATACAATCTTCAACGGATACACCCCCCCTAAACGCTCCGGTGATGTAAAGTCCGGGATATTTTCGCTCGACTTCTTCCAACGAATTCATTTTCTCATGATAGCCGATTGTGTATTGCGGAATGGCTTTCTTTTGTATGTATACTTCCTTTAATATCGGTTTCGCTCTGATGCCGAGGAGTTTTTCTAAGCTCGAATGAACCAGTTCAGCAAGTTTTTCCGGTTCCAATTCAGTCAGTTCGGGATGCCTGCTCCCACCGATAAAATTGGTGAGTAACACGCTGCCGTCAGGAGCCCGTCCGATGAAAATACTTGAAGTCCAAAGAGATCCGAGAAACTTATGAGGTTCACACGGCGGAGATAACATTCCGAATCCGTTAAGGGGATGTTCGATATCCTTCCGTTTGTAACCCAATGCCACAACAGCCATAGGGGTATATTCGATTGTTCGTAAATCATTTACCGCGTCTGACGAAAACGGTTCTATTAGTTTCGCCGTTTGAAATGACGGAGTGGAAACAACTACCGAATCAGCTTTAATTATTTTCGTCGTTCCACCTTTTTCCACTGTTACTTCATAGCAAGAAGCGGATTCATTCGGGGGTAATATATTTTTAACTTCGGATTTCGTCTCTGCCTTATCTCCAAGAATATTCGCCAACTTTTCCGGCAGAGTCTTAAGTCCATTTCTGAACGAGAAGAGCTTCGGACGGGGACTTTTTGACTTATCGAACATTTTTTTCACCATACCGCCTATCACGCTCCCATACTCTCTTTCTAAGGCATGCAGTCTCGGGAATGTGCTCCGTAAGCTGATTTTTTCCGGATCACCCGCATAAATACCCCCCACGAACGGCGCCACTGCGTAGTCAAGAATTTCTTTGCCCAAGCGCCTGATCACAAAATCAGCTACCGATTCATCTGTTTCGCCGGAAGGTTTTATGAAAGGTTCCCCCAAAAGTCTCAACTTGGCGGAAAGAGAAAACAAATTAGTGGTCGCGAACGATACCGGACTGAGCGGAATAGGAACGGGTTTTCCTCTCTTCAGGATATAACGGTATTTCTGAATATCGTTTGCGTACAGCACTTCGTCTTTTAAGCCGGCTGCATCAATCGTTTCCAATAGTTCATTTGTTCTTCCTTGAAGTGTCGATGGCCCGTGTTCGATGAGAAATCCATCTTTCAAAGTTGTGTTGATCACTCCGCCGACCCTTTCGTCAGCCTCGAATAAAGAAACGGGAATTCCGAAATTATCAAGCCAGAATGCGGTCGACAAACCGGAAATGCCCCCACCGATTATTACTACCGGGACAGTGTCGGAAATAGTCAGTTCCAGGATTCAATCCTCTGAAGAACTAATTCTTTCAAGGCACTGATAAATTTCGGAGAATCGTTCAATGCCGGCATGACCTCATACCTTTCTATGCCTGCCTTGGTCGCTAAATTACGGTTAAATATGCCGAGTTCAAATAGGGTTTCTGAGTGGTCATTAACGAAAGCGACCGGAATTACGAGCAGGTTTTTCACCCCATTTTTTCCGAGTTCCGGTATGATCTTGTCAGTAGCCGGACCAAGCCATTCTACCTTGGTAACCCTACTCTGGAAACTAATCGAATGATGATATTTGTTCTCAAGCTTAGAGACGACCAAGTCGACCGTAGCACGCACCTGCTTTTCATAAGGATCCCCTTTTTCTATCACGCTTAGCGGTACTCCATGCGCGCTAAACAAAAGATGCATATCATCATCTCCGACACCGTTAAATTTTTCGATACCTTCCAGGATTCTCTCTGTGAGCGCATTGATATAAGAAGGAAAATCATGGTAGTCATGTATGAGTCTGAAATCTATCTCTGAATCTTTCCCTTTTTTTATGACCCGTTCAAATTCATGTAGACTTGAACCCGTAGATGTGATAGAGTACTGTGGATATAATGGGAGAAGAATCACCTTTTTTATTCCTTCTGTGATCAGGTCCTCTACTGTGCTCTTCGTAAACGGATGCCAATATCGCATTGCTATATAAACTTTGAACCTGCCGTTTTCTCTTAGCTTAGATTCGAGAGCTTCTGCTTGTTTTTGTGATAGTTCGCGTAAGGGCGAGCCTCCCCCGATATTCTCATATATCTCCATTGATTCAGGCAGCCGTTTTCTCGTAATGTTCCAAGCTAAAATAGGACGAAGGATCTTCCCCATAGGCAGGTCAATTATATCAGGATCATTGAATAGATTACGTAAAAATGGCTTTACGTCATCCAAAGACTCGGGCGCGCCCAAATTCAGTAATACAACAGCGAATTTCTCTGAAATATTGCTCATATGGTCTTTGAAAATTTCTTTTCCTTCTTATCTGTCAGATATTCATCAAATGCCATCGTGATATTTCTTATGAGCAACCTGCCGACCGGTAAAACCGTTATGCTCTCTTCCGTAATTTCCAATAGACCGTCTTCTCTCATCGGCTCCATTGCTTCAAGCGCATCTGAAAAGTGTTCATCAAAACTCAGATTGTAGGCATCACCGATTGACTTTTTATCTAAATAAAAATGGCACATCAACTGCATGATGATCTCTTTTCTCAGCTGGTCTTCGTGGCTGAGTTTGTAACCTTTAAAAGTAGTAAGCTCGCCGCTATCGATAATTTCATAATATTCATCCAAAGTTTTTACGTTCTGAGCGTATATATCACCAACTTCACTGATCCCCGTAATTCCCATTGCGATTAGGTCACATCCCTTTTTCGTCGAATATCCCTGAAAGTTTCTGTGGAGTGTACCATTATTCTGAGCGACAACGATTTCATCTTCGGGGAATGCGAAGTGATCCATCCCGATGAATTCATAACCCGCAGAAGTAAATTCATCAATCACCAGGTGGAGCAATTTGAGTTTCTCATCCGTGCTTGGAAGCCATTCATCTTTGATGATAGTTTGATGTTTTTTCATCCATGGAACATGAGCGTAGTTAAAAGTGGCTATCCTATCCGGTTTTATGTCAATAACCGATCTAACCGTTTTACGAAACTTTTCGACGTTCTGATGCGGCAGTCCATAGATAAGGTCTAAATTAATGCTTTTAAATCCTAACTCCCTGCACCAGTCTACTACCTGAATCGTCATATCCTCCGGCTGTATTCTGTTTATCGCCTCCTGAACCTCAGGATCGAAATCCTGAACACCCATACTTATTCGGTTAAAGCCGATCTCTTTAAAGGCTTCGAGATGCTCGCGGGTCAGTCCCCTCGGATCAATTTCCACACTCACTTCCGCATCATCATCAAAAGTGAAACTTTCACGAATATATTTTCCCAGACTCACTATCTGCGACGGAGGAAGATAGCTCGGCGTTCCTCCCCCCCAATGCATCTGTGATACCTTGCGGTCACTTTTGGTCAGTTCCGCGATCATATCGATCTCTTTTTTCAGATATCGGAGATAGTTCTCTTTTTTGTCATCGTCGTGGGTAATCAACATGTTACAGGCACAGAAATAGCAAAGCGTATCACAAAACGGAATGTGAAAATAGAGCGAAAGATCCGCAGGCTCTAAAGAGTTATTCGTTTCGGCAATCTCATTCCGAAATTCGTTTGGTCCTATTGCTTCGCTAAACATAGGAGCTGTGGGATAACTCGTATATCTTGGTCCCGGTTTTGAGTAACGTTTAATAAGCTCCGCATCAAACAGTGTAGATTTATTATTATTATTTTCCATCATCAACTTTCTTTATGGTATTTACCACTTTCCGATCTGACCGTCTCGATCAACGTTTTCACATTTTCCACCGGTGTTTCGGGCAGTATCCCGTGCCCAAGATTGAATATATGCCCATTCCCTTCTCCATACGCCTCAAGAACTCTTATCGTTTCTTTCCTAACTGTTTCAGGGTTTGAAAGCAGCACTACAGGATCTAAATTCCCCTGAAGGGCTACCCTGTTGTTTACGATACTTTTTGAATTGGTAAGACTTGTTCCCCAATCAATTCCTAGACAATCAGCGCCGATGTCGGCTAAGACGTCAAGGCTGTGAGCCGCGCCCTTGGCGAAAACGATTACCGGAACACTGCCATCCAAATTCTTGATTACCTCTTTCATCGAGGCGAGTGATATATCACTGAATTGCTGCGGGTTCAGTAGTCCCGCCCAAGAATCGAACAGCTGAACCAGATCGGCTCCCGCGCTTATTTGTAAATTAAGACTTCGGGTTACCGCCTCTGTCAACAGTTCCAATAACTCTTCGAACAGATCGGGCTCCTTGTATATAAACGTTTTGGCGTTAACGAAACTTTTTGAACTCTCTCCCTCTATCATATAAACAGCAAGGGTCCACGGCGATCCGGTAAAACCAATCAGCGGTTTTGAGTTATCCAGCTTATCCTTCACACTTCTGATAGACTCCGCGACAAATGAAAGTCGCTCCTCAAAATCAGAGTTAATCCGTAGCCTTTCAATATTCGGTTCCAACCGTAGTGGGTCCTCAAACACAGGACCTTTTCCCGGAATATAGTCCAAAGACATTCCCAACGCTTCGGGAATCAGCAGGATATCCGAATAGATGATTGCGGCATCGACTCCAAGCAACTCAACCGGTTGAAGAGTCAGTTCCGTTGCTATCTCCGGAGAATGAAATGCTTCAAGCAGAGTTACTTTCCCTCTTAGTTCACGGTATTGAGGAAGATATCTTCCCGCCTGTCTCATGATCCAGACTGGTGTTCTGGGAATGGGCTTACCTTTTATAGCATCAATGATCAGTGAATTTTGCATAGTTCCGGCTGTTTATTCATTCAGCGTATCAGATAATTTCAGTCTCTTTTGATTATTTTCAATGACTCCAGAAGACTGAACCCAACTTTTCATAGCTTCGATTAGTCCGAACACAGTATGTTCTTCCGGAACAATATCTATGTTGAAACCCAATCCATTTACATATTTTGACGTAGTAGATCCTATCACTGCTATCGCCACCGATTTGTTTATTGTGCTTTCAGTGACTTCAAGCGGAAGATGATTTAAGAAAACTTTAAAGGTCGAAGGGCTAAAAAACGTGGCAATCTGAATAACGCCATCTTCTAAAAACGAAATCAGTTTATTCGAATCGACATCATCGTTCGGGATTGTGCGGTAAACGGGAACCGAAATCACCATCGCTCCGATTTTGACAAGTCCGTCAATCAACCGCTCTCTGCCATACTCCGCTCCGGGAAAAAGTATTCTCTTTTCATATATATTTTCTTTTCCGAATGATTTTAAAAGATTGTCACCGTCATACTTTATCGGTTGAAGAGATACTTTCAACCCAATATCTTCGAGTCTTTTTCTTGTCTTTGAGCCTACAGCAGCAATCTTTTTAGGCAATAGACGACTTATATTTTTACCGGTATGTTTTACTCGTCCAATAAAACCGTCAACGGCATTAACGCTCGTAAACAATATCCAATCGTAGGAATCTATTTCACTAATAGCTGAGTCTGCGTCTTCCCATGATTCAGGCGAGTCAATTTTTATCAGTGGAATTGAGTAAGGGGTTCCGCCTTCATTTTCAATCATCGACGCAATATCAGATTGTTGATGTTCTGCGCGCGTAACCAATACTCCAATATCATCTAAAGGCTTATTCATTTTTTTATTTCTATGCTTCCGGGAAAGGGTTAATATTTGTTAGTTCTGCAATTTCTCTCAATATTTCTTTACCTCCGTTTTGAAGCAATTTTTCTGCAAGTTCAATACCTAACTGTTCTGCATCATCACGATGTCCTGATAATTTGTCTCTGACAGCATCAGTTCCGTTTAGATTTGTTATTTGGGATTCGATTGACAATTCGCCATCTTCAACTATGCTGATCGCACCTATCGGAATCTGGCAACCACCCTCAAGTCTCCTCAAAAGGCTCCGTTCGGCGGTTACGGCAGCTGAAGAATCTTTGTCATCCAAGACCGATATGGTATCGGATATTTGTGTATCTTCTGCTCTTATTTGTAATGCAATTGCCCCCTGTGCTACAGCCGGAAGCATATTTTTATGATCAAGGACAACACAGTTTTCATTTAAGAGATTCAATCTTTTTAGTCCGGCGTATGCTAAAATCATTCCCCCCCAGTTTGATTCGTTGAATTTTCTTAACCTTGTGGGAATGTTGCCCCTAATGTCAACAGTTTTCAAATCCTTACGATTATATAATAATTGCGCGGCACGTCTCAAACTTCCCGTACCGATAACTGAATTAGGTTTTAGTGAATCAATTCCTACACCATCTGCCGTAATCAGGACATCTGACGGTGTCTCACGGACCGGTATTGCGCCGATCATTAATCCTTCCGTCATCAGTGTAGGCAGATCTTTACACGAGTGAACGGCGATGTCAATTTCTTCAGTCAGCAATGCCTCTTCGATCTCCTTGGTAAATACTCCCTTGCCTCCTATCAGTGTAAGAGGCTTGTCAAGAACCAGATCACCCTTAGTTTTGATGATTTTTATTTCGATTTTAATATTTTGATAGGCATCGGTGAGCTCGCTTTTTACCCATTCAGCCTGCCATAGCGCAAGTTCGCTGCCGCGCGAACCTATAACCAGATTATCTACCATTCGAGTGATTCTGAAGTCCGAACAATTTATTTAAAACTCCTTTTTTAAGGAGCATTTCACGATGCGGACCATCATCATTTTTCAGAAAACTCAACGGCTGGTGGAGGAGACGTTTTACCAACAACGATGTGATTTTGTCAACTTGCTTGAATTCCTTTTCACTCATTTTATGACTATTAACAGCAAGTACCTCTTCCTTAACGATATTGAAGTGTTTGATCAGAGATCTCGAAATATCGCTTTCTTCATTATTTCGATGCCATTTTCTGAACGATTTCACTTCTTTCGTTACAATCATCTCCGCCTCTGCAACTGATTCTTTCCGTTGTTGGATAGAATTCTGAATCGACTGATCTAAATTCGAAATATTGAACAGGTAAATCCCTTTAATTTCTGCTATTTCCGGATCAACATTTCGAGGCATTCCGAGATCGATGATCACTTTTGGTGACTTAAATTTTCCCAACTTCTCAAGCATCGAACGGTTAATTATTTTGATTTCCACATTAGTAGCGGAGATCAAGCAATCGACTTCAGGTATTAACTTTTTTACCTTGTCAAGGCTAATCGGTATACCGCCGTATTTTTCTGTTAATGATTTTGCTCTACTCTTATTCCTGCTGGCGATATAATATGAATCGAGTCCCAATGACCTTAAATACTTTGAGACAGTTACACCAATCTTACCGGTACCCAACAATATTACTTTTTTCCCCTTAAAAGAACCGATAACTTCAGATGCTTTCGCAAGTGCAGCGGATGCATAGGAGGCATTCCCTTTGGCAATGTTGGTTCTTGTTCTAACTCTCTTGCCTGTCTTTATCGCCGATTCAAATAATTTCAAAAGAAAAGGTCCCGATGCCCTGCTTTCCCTTGATCTGCTGATGGATGATTTGACCTGACCGAGTATCTCAGGTTCACCGATTATTTGAGATTTAAGACCTGCCGACACTTCAAACAGATGATTCACGGCAGATTCACCCTTTAACACATATTTAGTCTGTTCTTGCTTAAGCAGCTCTGACCCTGTGAGCTTAAAAATATAATCCGCCACAAGATTTTCAATTTCATCTTTCTCAGAAACAAAATATATCTCAAACCTATTACAAGTGGAAAGGACAACTACCTCATTGATTGGGAATGACTCAATTAACTCTGTATATATATGATCAATATAATTTTCTTTAATCGATAATTTTTCCAATGCTCCAATTGGAGCATGATTATAATCTGAAGCAATGAGAGTTAACTTTTTCATATTATTAGGAGCAGGCTCCCGATTGAACATGTCATCTTTTATTTTTCAGCATTTATCTGTTTCGTCCCCGTACGAAGTAAAATTTTATGTTCAATATTATTATATAAGAGCAATATTTATGCCATCTGAACTTATTTTAGTAAAAGTAGATGTAAGTTATTGTTAATTATAAGTATAACAGAATTAAATATAACACTTTTCCAATAGAAAATTATGCTTATTTTTTCAAAATAAAAAGCATTGTTTCGTTATGAAACATTACGTTTTTCGGCAAGTTCATACTTTAGCGCTCTCTTTAGCCAATAATACGCTCCAATTCCGGCGAGCAACTTTGAAAACGTCGATGCACCGAATATACCTATGATTCCAAAAAGTTCCGAGCCGAGAAATGCTAATGGAATGAATATAACGAACATTTGGATGAAAGCTATGGCTGTAGCATGAAGAGGCCGATGCAAGACATTAAGTGCTGAATTAGTGAGCATCATAACTCCGTACAAACCATAACTGATCGGGACTATCCATAGAAACAGACTTAGGATCGAAACAACCTCTTCATCGACGTTAAAGATTGAAGCGAGTGGCTTCGCCGCCAATGCAAGAACAACGGCGGCAACCATTCCCCACTTGAGTGCGGAATGATTTACAAATCTGATTCCCGCTGTGACTCTCTCGAATTTCCCGGCACCGAGGTTCTGACCGATAAAGGGATTAATGGCGCTTGAAAGCGCCATCATAATTACCAATGCGAGGGCTTCTATCCGTGTCGCGATACCAAACGCAGCTACAGCCTCTTGTCCGTAGCTAGAGATTATCCGGAGTATGAACCCAATTCCAATCGGGTAGACTACTTGTGTACCGGCTGTGGCTACGCCTATGTATAGGATATTCTTCCATGACTCCCATACTTCTCTTATACCCGGGAACGTGAATGTGATCATATGCTTTCTGAAATGTAAAATAGATACGGAGAGGATAAGTGTGATGCCTCTTGATATGACTGTAGCTATAGCGGCACCCGTAAGCTCAAGCCGCGGAAAAGGACCCAATCCGAAGATCAATAGAGGATCCAAGATCAGATTTAATAAAACTGCCACACCCATTATCATTGCCGGTGTTTTCATATCACCGGTCGCTCTGATGGCGCCGTTGCCAACCATTGGAATAACCACAAAGAAAGCTCCGGGATAGATATACGTCATGTATTCCCTAATCAGCGCTACTTCCTCACTACTTGCTCCCATCATACTAAAAACACGATCCATCGTCATAAAACCGATCCCGATCACGCTGCCGACAATAATAAGGGAAAGTACAAGACTATCGGTAGTAAGGCGTTTGACTTGTTCCGAGTTTCCTTCACCGATAGCTCGGGATATCAATGCCGTGGCACCGATCCCGAGACCAAGCGCTACACTTCCTATTATGAATACAACAGGGAAAGTGAAACTTACAGCTGCGAGTTCGAGTGTGCCGAGCCGTCCGATGAAATAGATGTCAATAAGGTTGAACGCAATTATCCCGATTATCCCGAAAAACATCGGGAGCGCCATGCTCATTATCTGTGGGCCGACTTCCCCTTCTGTCAGCTTCGCTTTACGTTCGCTATTCACTCTTCTCAGATCGCACTTTCCGATCCGCTATATAGACCATAATACTATTAAAATAAAATTACATATAAACTTACTAAAGAAGGTTGACTTAATGTAGAACAACTTTCTTCACCTCATTAAATTCTTTTATGAGTACTATTTGAAAGAGCTGCATGAAGCCACTGCCGAAGTTGCAGAGCTGTCGATAACTTGCAGCTAAGATATGCATGTAGGTTTTGGTTCTCATTATTTAAATCCAACCCTTTTTTCAAAGGAAGCTTCTTTCTCATTTAGTTAAGTCTCGAATAATGATAATTAATCATCACCTAAACTGAGTGGTGATGAAAATTCAACATAACGCAGTACGGAATGGTTTGATATATTTTCGAGCCAAATTTTTCTATAGATAACACTTTAGGGACGGCGAATCCTGTGTCATAACTAACGTTTATGGGACAGCGGCATTTCAGGAGTAATGTTTTACGCGTTATGAAATAATCGCCAGCCTGCCAGACTGATGTCGGGCTGGCTTGGAGTCTATAGAAATAGATTCCAGACGCGTGGTTTAAATAGTTTTTAAATATTGATGAACGAAACTTACAGCGTTTGAGCCTTGTCCTACAGCCGAAGCTACTCGCCTGACAGCTCCTTGCCTAACATCCCCAGCTGCAAAGATTCCTGGTACACTGGTCTCCAACAAGAATGGGTCTCTTTTCAGATGCCAGTTTTTTGGCCGGCGACCATTTCTGATTAAATCTTGTCCGGTCAGAATAAACCCCGCTTCATTTCGTTCCACAACATTTGCTAAAAAATCTGTATGTGGTTTAGCTCCAATAAAACTAAAAAGCACTCTGGCAGGTATTGTTTCGATTTTACCAGTATCGTTGTTCTTGAGAACTAATGCCTCAAGCTGTTTTGTGCCTATCACTTCGGCTACACTCGTCTGCAAGCGTACTTCAATATTCTCTGTATCGTTTATTTGGTCGACAAGATATTGCGACATGCTCTTTTTCAAGGCGCTGCCACGAACTAATATGGTCACTTTGCTGGCATAACGAGAGAAAAACATTGCCCCTTGGCCAGCCGAGTTGGCTCCGCCAACAACAAACATATGATCACCTTTGTAATACGCTGCCTCGGTAAACGCTGCGCCGTAATAAACCCCGGCTCCAGTGACTGCCTCAGCGCCGGGCACATCAAGAGTGCGTAATGATACACCGGTAGCGATGATGATTGCGTGACAACTCAATTCAGTTCCATCTGCTAACGTAACAAAACGATATTGATCGGATACACGTACTTGCGTAACCTCTTGCGTAGTCAATATCTCGGCTCCCAAGCGCGTAGCTTGGGCTGTGGCTCGTCGAGCCAAATCAGCGCCACTCAAACCCTTTGGAAAACCTAAGTAGTTCTCAATCCTTGAACTGGTGCCTGCCTGTCCACCTGTCGTTTCTTTATCAATCAGAAGGGTACGTAATCCCTCAGAAGCACCGTAAACAGCACCGCCTAATCCAGCAGGTCCGGCCCCAATAATAATCAGATCATAAAATGGCTGGGTTGCTTGTGTCTGTAGTCCAATATATTCAGCTAATGTAGTAATATCGGGATCTATTAACTTCCTTCCATCGGGAAAAAAGATTACGGGCAATCGATGCTGTTCTTTGTTGGTTGCCTCCACTAGCGCCATAGCTTCAGAGTCTTTTTCTATATCTAACCATTGATAAGGTACTTGACTACGAGCCAGGAAGTCTTTAATCTTGTGAGAACTAGCTGACCATAGCGTACCTGCTACCCGAATACCATCAAATGGTATCTGAGCCGTTGCCAGCCAATCACTCAGGAGATCATCCAGGATTGGGAAAAGATTTTCTTCAGGTGGACTCCAAGGCTTCATAATGTAGTAATCAAGTTCTATTGTGTTGATTGCAGTAATTGCCGCCTGAGTATCGGCATAAGCGGTAAGGAGTACTTTGCGGGCATCGGGATAAAGTTTCATCGCTTCAGCCAGAAACTCTGTCCCCTCCATACCCGGCATTCGCTGGTCAACCAGGAATAGTGCGATCTGATCATTACGTTGCTTAAGCTGTTGAACGATTTCTATCGCTTGAGAACCGGAATTTGCTGTTGTTATGCGGTAGTCATTATGATAATGTTGCCTTAAATCACGCTCAATAGCGTGGGATACTTCTATTTCGTCATCAACAGTTAGAATAATTGGATTAGCCATAAAGTTCATCGCCTCGATATTCGGTTATTTGATCAATAAAATTACCCTTCAATTTGCGAATCTTCAAAATTGAGTGGGAGTTTAACTTCAAAACAGGTCTCCCCTGGCCTTGAGTAAACTGCAATCTCGCCCTTATGCTTTTGTACAATAATGTTGTGGCTAATATTTAGCCCCAAGCCTGTACCTTCGCCTGGTGATTTGGTAGTAAAAAAGGGATCAAAGATTTTTGATTGAATCTCTTCAGGAATTCCTGGTCCCGTATCCTTAATTTCTATGATTACCCAAGGGTCCTTTCTGTAGGTTTTTAAGATAATTTCGCCTTGTCCCTCCATTGCATCCACGGCATTATCAATAATATTTGTCCAAACCTGATTAAGTTCGCTTCCAAAAGCTTCAATGCGGGGCAGATCTTCGGCATATTCACGCCGCACTTGAACTCCGGCTTTAAGCTTACTACGCAGTATAACCAGTGTATCATTCAAGCCCTCGTGAACATCAACGGATTGTATTGGAGCCTGGTCAAGATAAGAGTATGATTTTAGGGCTTTGACAATTTCAATTATTCGACCTGTGCCCTTCCCAATTTCTTCAAGTATATTGCGCGAGGAGTACATATTACTAAGCAAAGCAACAATAATTGGAAATTTCTCGCCTGTAAAGTTTTCGGCTAATCCTGATAATTCTTCAATATTATAACCGATGTTAACCAAACTGGGCGCAAATTCCCAAGCATCATTCACTCCCTTATCTTTTAGCCACTTTTCTATTTCATATTCCCGATCACTGCTGGTTAACGGGTCCAAATAAATTGATTGCTTAGCCTGCTGATTAATCCGTTGGGTATGTGGCTCTAAAGACTTAAGTTGCGTTGTTGAAAGATTCAACTGCCCCAACCTAAACTCGGCTTGCTCTAATTTTTTGATGGTATCTTGTAACTGTTCAACGCCGCGTTGAGTGGCAGCAGCGGGGTTGTTAAGTTCATGGGCTACTCCAGCACTGAGCTTCCCAAGCGTTGCCAATTTTTCACTCTGTCGCAGCACAATTTCTTGTTGCAGGTTAGCTTCCAGCAATTTGTTGGCTTTTTTCTGTTCTCTAACAGCGGCATTAACATAATAGCTAGCAAAAATAAACACTACGGTAGAGGCAAAACCAAGGTTCATGATGAAAAAAAACAATTTTGTGTTTTCCGCGACCTCATGACCATATCTCACAAAAAAATCATTAAAAAGCACTGTAATTACCAAATTCGCTATATATAGCAATAACCAAAAAATGGATTGCCTTATAGAAAAAAACATCAGTGCGATCATCGGACCCACAAATGCCCATACCAGAACAAAACCCGAATCAAACACTCCGCCAATACTCCATTGAATAAATGCAGGGATATAGGTAATGCAAATGATTTGAGCGTAAATTAGATAGCGATGGTTCTTACTTATATGAGAAATAAAAAGAGCCCCGCCAACAATGAAAGTAAAGAAGGCTGGTAAAAGGGAGGTCAAACCCCAACCAAAAACAAAATAATACATTGCGGTCCAGATACTACCCGCAAGTGTACAGGAGGCAGATACCAAGAAAGCAGCAAATTTTTCTAACCTGATTTCTTCAGTATCTTTGACATCAAAAGCAAAAAATAATATTAATTTATTCATTATAAAAGTACATCCATTATTGATTCCCTATGGCACTTCTGGCTAGGGATTGCACTCTTAGACACTCAGTTTCATTCTAAGATCTTCAAAGGGAAGTTTTGCCATTCTTCCAATTATTCAGCTTTTGTATATTATAAAATATCTCCCACTCATCCAACTTCTTATTCAAGTCTACATCTCCTGATAACAAACGCCAAGCTCTCAAAGGCTTTCACTCAATCCTAAAATCTTATAAGCGTATGAGTTTTAGTACGCGAAAAATGTGTCTCATAAACGACGGTATATAAGATAAAAAAGCGCTGTTTTAGAACTCTTGTCCGAAACCTGTTTTACTGTCGTATAACTAATCTCTTATTCAAAATCTAATAATTCATCACATCAAATTAATCATCGCCTAAACTGAGTGGTGCTGAAAATTCAACATAACGCAGTACGGAATGGTTTGATATATTATCGAGCCAAATTTTTCTATAATTTGCACCTTCAGGACCACGAAGCCATTGTCTGAATTCTTCAGCGCCTTGATTATCCTCCCAGAAGGCTTCACTTATATATTTTGGTCTTTTCTCTTTTTTCTTACCTTTCCCGTACGGATCTTTCATCCCGTCCAGAAACACCCAATTTTTTCGTTCTAAGCACCCAAATTCTTTTGACTTTGAATAGAGAGTCGAATCCAACCAGCTTAGAAATGATTCAGGGCTTTTTCCGCTCTTAATGTCAAAGATATGAATCAGACGAAACATGATAATCCTCCATCAATTTATTTTTCAAGATATAATATAACAGCCAAAGTTGAACTTATATTCATTTATTTTTTACCACTGATTTATCGTTTAAACTCGTCTGACATTTAGTATAATTGATTTCTATTACCGCCTAATTTAGTGAGACGAAAATATGATTAGAATGTAACCCGTCATCAGAGTCCCTGTAATGGCGCTTCCATAACAGAGAACAGCGATCAATCTGTTGAGGTGTTTTAATTGTAATCCGTCGTAGAGTGTAAAACGAAAACGATGCGCCCAATGGAATAACGAGAGTGAGATCAACGAAAAAAGAAATACCCTGATATGTAAATTACTAACCAGAGCAAACAATTTTTCATACCCGGGAGATTCTATCCATCCCAGTGGTATCGCAATGCCCATGATAAATATAAGAACCGGCAAAAAGAAAGCTGCTAATGTTCCTCCGCTGCTGAAGAGCGCCCACCAAAATGGTTCAATGTGTCTACGCATGGGATTCTCTTGATCTGTTCGTCTCTGTCATGTCACATCGTCACCATAAGCCAGCCTATTACGAAAGAAATAAAAATCCATGCCAACATGTTCATACCTATAATCAGCTGATCCGGAATCCGCCATTTTCCGATACGAACGGTCAAAGCCTTCGGAGCAAGCGAGAACCAGGTTATGCTGTGATACAACAGTGATATTAGAGCGATTGAATGTAGTATCAATGAAATCGGTGTACTTAGTAATTCGGTCAAATCGGAATAAGCCTGCGGACCCTGAATCAATGCCCTGACATGAAAGAGTAGAACCAGTGCGAATGACATTACTGCTATACTCGTCAACTCTCTTAAAATAAATTTTATGTACACCCACTTTTGGATCCACCAGAAAACCGGTATCGGCGTGCGATGCCACCGGGGATGATATTTTATATATTCGTGATTATCAGGCATCTGTTTAATTTAATCAGAACGGAATTTTGTGAAAATAATGTTCATACACAGCCCGGATCCGTCCTTACATTGCTCAGTGAATTGATCATAATTACCGGTTCTGCCAGGGCATAAGAAAAGATTTGAAAAAATCAACGGTAGTTGAAACCTTTAGTCGCTGTATCGCCGCCGCCGGATCAACATCTTTAGGACATACTGCCGAGCATTCTCCGACAAGGGTACACTGCCAGATTCCATCATCCTCCGATAGTACAGCATTTCTTATTTTCTCTCCTTGGTCACGACTATCGAGATTATAGCGTTGACCAAGCGCTATCGCTGCAGGCCCTAAGAAACTCGGCTCTAATCCATACACCGGACACGCGGAGTAGCATAACATGCAATTTATACACATGGAATAATTTTTATAATCCATCAGCTGAGAAGGTGTTTGAAGATATTCACCCTCAGGCGGATCCTCATCTTTTCTAATTAACCAGGGCTGAACGCGTTCCAATTTCTCCATAAAATCGCTCATCTCGCTTACAAGGTCTCGAACGACTGGAAAGTTTTCAAGAGGTTCAATTCGAATCGGCCCGGGATGAAATGTTTCCAGGAAGCTGGCACAAGACAGAACAGGTTCACCGTTTACCATCATTCCACAACTTCCGCATACACCCATTCTGCAGGACCACCGATAAGATAAAGTTCCGTCTAATTCATCTTTTATGTAGTTCAGCGCATCTAAAATTACCCACTCTTTTTTGAACGGCACATCATAACTTTGATAAATCTGCTTGGAACTTTCCTCCGGTCTGTAACGCAATACTTCTAATGTTATTTGTTCGTTCATTGCTTCCTAATATCTGATTATGTTTATTATTTTCCGTACACCCTTTCAGCCGGCGGCCATCGAGTTATAACAACCGGTAGCTGTTCTATTCTGGGTGCTCCTTTATCTTCTTTATAAGCCAGGCTATGAGCCAGAAATCTCTCATCATCTCTATCCGGATAGTCTGTGCGCTGATGTGAACCGCGAGATTCCGTTCTCGCTATCGCAGAATGAACTATCGCTTCGGCAACATCTAACATATAAGACAGTTCCATAGCTGAAGTAATTTCAGTGTTGAATGTATAGCTCTGATCTGTTACTCTAATGTTTTGAAACCTCTCTTTCAATTCAAATATGGTCGAGATGGCGCCTTTGAGTGAATCCTCATTTCGGTATATTCCTACAGATTCTTCCATTACTTTTTGCATTTCCCCTCTCAAGCCTGCGATACTTTCAGTTCCACCGTTTGTGTTGAAGTATCGTTCTCTTACTTGACTTACCTTATCTTTGACCAATAATTCTAATGAAGGATCGGTCTCCTTCTGTTCTAACGCGAAACGGGCTGCAGCGATGCATGCTCTTTTTCCAAACACCAAAATTTCCGTGAGAGAATTCGAGCCAAGGCGATTCGCTCCGTTTATACTGACACATGCAACTTCGCCGGCTGCGTAAAGTCCTTCGAGAGGTGTCGCACCGTTGATATCCGTATGAATACCTCCCATCATATAATGAACGACCGGGCGTACGGGAATCATCTCTTCTATCGGATCTAAATTTTCGTACTTTAAACAGAGTTCACGAACGAACGGGAGCTTGTTATTGATCGTATCTTTACCGAGATGCCGAATATCCAAATGAACAACATCGCCGTAAGGCCCTTTTATTGTTCTCCCCTTCTCCTGCTCTTTGACGAATGCCTGCGATAATCGATCCCTCGGACCCAATTCCATTGACCGCAGCACCGGCTTCGGTTGAGGTGTTCCCAAATCATAATCCTGTAAATAGCGATACCCATCCTTATTGACCAATACTCCCCCTTCAGAGCGGGTAGCCTCTGTTATGAGTATTCCCGTAAAGGGCAATCCTGTGGGATGATATTGTATAAATTCCATGTCCTTGAGCGGAACGCCTGCACGGTAAGCCAGAGCCATGCCATCACCGTTTTTAATGTTAGCATTGGTAGTAAACGAAAACAGTTTACCGCATCCGCCGGTACATATCACGACTGATTTTGCAAATAGTGCCTTAACCCTGCCGGTCGCTATTTCTAATGCGATAACTCCCTGACAACGCCCATCTTCCACAAGCAAGTCGGTTACAAACCATTCATCGTATCTTTGAATAGGCTTATATTTCAGGGAGGTTTGAAACAGGGTATGGAGTATGTGAAATCCGGTTTTATCAGCCGCAAACCATGTTCTCTCAAGCTTCATCCCGCCAAACGATCGAACGGCAATGGACCCGTCTTCTATTCTGCTCCACGGGCATCCCCAATGTTCAAGTTGCAACAGCTCTTCCACCGCTTCACCGACAAACACCTCGACTGCGTCTTGATCACACAGCCAATCCCCACCCGATATTGTGTCGTAAGCATGTAGGTCAAGGCTGTCATCGTCCTTGATGACGGCGGCGGCGCCGCCCTCCGCTGCTACTGTGTGGCTGCGCATGGGTATTACTTTAGAAACGACCGCAATACTTAAGTTGGGATCTTCTTCTGCGATCGCTATTGCGCCCCGTAGACCTGCCCCACCTCCCCCAACTATCAGTACGTCGTGGAAGAATTTATCCAAATACCTATCCTATTTCCCTGATAATATCAGGATGAATGATATGTAATTTAACAAGTAATGAGATCATCTAATCTCCTCTTATTTCAGTAATAGGGCGGTTGTTGTAAAACTTTTGTCGCTAAAACTAAAAAGAAAGGGGATGCTTATCATAACCATCCCCTCAATATTAATTTACATTAACTCGCCGACTTGTCAAGGAAAATCATTTCCGTTTTGGAGTGTCAACATCATCGTCCTCATAAAATCACTTGACCCGGCGGGCAATAAGCTGTTATCTGGTTAAGAGAACATGACTGATTAGAATACAATAATCATTAATTTTTGGGACAAGCTCGATTGATAATGAACTATTGCATGTAATTGATTATATTAAATTCAGAGATTGAAAAAGTTTATATAAATCTTGGCTATGTGTGACAAAACCAACAATGCTGAATGGGGATAATGTTTTATGAACTTTAAGAATATCTTTATCTCGATTATTTTCGCCACTGCTATGGTTGTGGCAGCTTTTCTGATTAATCGCGCACGCCCCGTAGTAGAAATATCACAACCGAGACCGGAATATGTGCGGGCAACAGGAAAATGCGCGTCGTGTCATCTTCACGAGACATCCGCAATAGTCCATCAATATTCATTCAGTAAACATGCAAAAATAAATGTAACTTGCTACGAATGTCATCGCGTCCAAGAGGGTCAGGCTGAATTCGTTCATAAAGGATTTACTCTCGCCCAGGAACTAACGGCTTTAAACTGTGCTCAATGCCATTCTACTGAATATGACCAATTTCTGAGGAGTCGACATGCTGCCCCGGCATGGGCTGCCGTTAGCGGATCGGAAGGATTCTCTGCTGAGCAGATAGCATACGCTGAGAAATATCATCCCGGATCGGTCATGCGTTCAGCGAACCAGCTCGCCATTGTCCAAGGCGAAGGTGTCATGGAAAAAGGATGCCTGGCATGCCATTCTGTTGGCAAGCCCAACGCGGATGGCAGTATAGGGACATGCACAGCCTGTCATGCCAGGCATTCAACTTCTATAGCCTTGGCGCGCCAGCCGGAAACTTGCGGACAATGCCATATGGGGCCGGATCACTCACAGTTGGAAATTTATAACGAATCAAAACATGGCGTGCTTTTCGCGTTACAGAGAGATCGTATAAATCTGGATGCTTCTCCTAAAAACCTGACTACCAGGGATATGCCTGTCCCGACATGCGCCACATGTCATATGAGTGGGCTTGAAGGTATGAATGTCACCCATGACGTGACAGAACGGCTTTCGTGGTGGCTCTTTTCACCGGTGTCGAAGAAGCGGCCGAATTATAATTTGGGACAAGAAGCTATGAAGAATACATGTCTCAAATGTCATGCAAAAACACATGTCGAAGAATTTTATCGAGAGGCTGAGATTGTGGTGCACTCGACTAACGAAAAAGTACAGAAATCACTGGATCTAATGACAGAACTTCGTAAGGAAGGTCTTCTTACACCCGAACCGTTTGATGAGCCAATTGAATTTATCGCCTTTGACCTCTGGCATTACTATGGCAGGACTGCGAAACACGGCGCCTTTATGGGTGGCGCAGATTTTGTACAATGGCATGGAAATTACGAATTACTCCTAAAAATGGTTGAAATGGAAGAAATAGCTAAAAGTCTGCGAGGTAAATCTATATCGGAGACGAAGTAGGTGAATCGGTGGGTTCACTACAGATCACTAATAATTGAGTTATTTGTTGTATCTAATTTAGGCTTCCTCACTCTGGATATCTATATCGCTCATTCGGTAAATGAGTTTTCACATCCCGCCGAATGGATCCCGTTATATTTTTCATTCAGCGCGCCTTTGTTATTGATCCTTGAAATGAGCTTGAATTGGTATAGAAAAAAACAACGTTATCGGTTGATCGGATTCTTGGTGGGATCCTGCTCCGTCCTTGTTGGGATCGCTGGATTGCTCTGGCATTTAAACAGTACATTTTTCGAGTACCAAACCTTAAAAAGCTTAGTGTATACCGCACCTTTTATAGCTCCTTTAGCTTATACGGGTTTGGGTTGTTTGCTAATTATGAATCGCATGGTAAAACAAGATGAAATGGAGTGGAGTCAGTGGTTGATCTTCTTCGGACTTGCAGGATTTTTTGGTAATTTTGTACTCGCCTTGCTCGATCATGCTCAAAACGGATTTTTTCTATTGACAGAATGGATTCCGGTTATAAGCAGCGCCATAGCCGTAAGTTTCTTAGGAACAGCTTTGGTTAGAAAATGCTCTCGTCGTTTTTTGGAGCTTTGTTTAGCAATAATGTTTCTACAAGTGTTTGTAGGCGTAATCGGTTTCTATTTCCACGCAATCACTGTCACCAAAGGCTTATCATCCAGTTTTTTTGAAAATCTTGTTTACACCGCCCCTGTCTTTGCGCCCCTCTTGTTCCTTAATTTGGCTTTTCTCTCCGGCTTAGGACTCCTGGGCGTACGATACAGCCTGATTCAAAACGGTGAATTATCTGAAGTTTCATAACAGCTCAATCAATCGGACGCCAATGGCCGCTGATCCCACATGAGTGACAGCCTCATACAAGCAGCAGTGACCTGAGAATGACCATTATTTATCCCGGTTTTTCCCGTAACGCTGTTCTAGTCACATGAAGACCACAGTAGCTCTAAAACGTGAAGTCAGGCGATCTTTGATTCAATTAGCATACTATGCTTACAAATACCATAAGATACTTCTTTTTCTATAGCCATGTTGCCTTATTTCATTTAACGTCTCGACGGCGATAATGGTAGGACAACCCGATTGATTACCGGAATCATTTAAATCCTATCAATGTCCATGGATGCGGATTCGGCAAACCCGATAAATAATTTCGGCAATCGCATGATTGATCCTGATTTTTACATTCGATTCCGCAGCAACCACCCTCGCCGCAACATCCACCACAATCACAACATCCTTTATTCTTGTTAATCATTTTTCTCTCCTTTTTTTGTTTTGTAACTAATTTGCAATTTTGAATAACCACGCGAATATTACAGCTCCTACGAGCGTAAACCCGACGTACAGAGCGAATATCCTATTCTTCACGAGTGACCAAACCGCCGCCATCGCAGGTATCGTTGTAGTCGGGCCGGCTATAAGAAACGCAAGCGCCGCTGCAGGACTCATCCCTTGAGTCAACAAACCACCTACCATCCCTAAAGCTGCTAATGTGTTCGTATAGACCGGTATACCCAACAGGGCTGCATTGATGATCGCGAAATCGTTCTCCACTCCAAGAACGCCTAAGATCCATTCCGAAGGCACATAAAGTTTTATCAGAGTCTCCAAAAAAATCGCCAACAGCATGAACTTCGAGATCATCCAAGTTGCCTTAGCCGATTCAGAAACCAAGCGTTTGTAAAAATTATTTGAACTGATTTCAGCATCGTTCACTTTCGACCTTGGTTCTTCTATGGGAGATGCAGAAATAACTTCATCTGTCGGCTCGTCCGCCTGGCATTCACAATCGACTGCCGGCACAGAAGTGGACAGTAATGGTTCCGGGGTTGGAAACACGCGACGGAATAAGTTTTTTGTAAGATTCAGAGGAGCCTTGAAAACACCGCTCAGTGAAAAATCTGAATGACGAGGTTGATTACGTACTATATCCTCCCCTAACCACTCTTTCTTTACCAGTAGATGAATTATGAACCCAGCTCCCAAACTGAGAAACATGGTTGTAAATAATCTCCAAACCGCAAGATTCCATCCGATCATCGAGGCGCTTAGAAAAAACAGCTCCGGATCCATTGACGGTGAGGCTAACCAGAATACCATGACGGGAGCCAGCGGCACACCTCCTACCAATAGAGACCAGACAACAGGTATGACTCCGCATGAACAGAGCGGACTGAATGCCCCTATCACCATGGCAAAAAATATGGCTGCGACCGGCTTCGCTTTCATTGCCTTGCCGATGTACCGTGAGGCGCCGCTCATGTTTACAGCAACGGCAATCGGGATCGTTATCACCATGTAGGGAAGCAAGTGTAAAAAACTTCCTTTCAACATTATAAGCACTTCAGTTAGTTGCTCTATCATTTCTATTCCTCATAAGCTATATCGTATTATTACGATACTTCAAGCCAAAAAAATATACTAAAAAATCTTTTGTACCGTTTCTTTAAACCACTTCACATTTTCATCAATCAGGCAATAACAGGTCGCCGGACCCTCAATTTCTCCTATTACCAATTCAGCTTCTTTCAATACTTTCAGGTGCTGAGAGACTGTCGCCTGCGCTATCGGCAAATGATCGACAATATTGGCAGTGTTGCATCCCGGATATTTTAACATATGCTCCATCATCTCATATCTGATAGGATTTCCCATCGCTTTGAACATGGCGATGAACCTCTCTCGCTCTGTGAGGGAGAGAGATTTGTTTTTTGCCAATTTTTCTTTTATTTCGTTCGTCACCTGTTGTCACCTGCTATATATATCGTAAATATACGATAAATGTTTCATTTGTCAAGAAATTATTTTTGTTTATTTCAGCAAAAGCATTTTCCTTGTATGGACGAATCCGCCTGCTTGGAGACTAGAGAAGTAAATCCGGGAGAATGTAATGCAGGGTATGGTCTCACGAGAGGATATTTAAACGCTGTTTCGGGATTAAGCCGTTCGAGAAAATTCTGCGCGTCTTGTTATGTATTCAGCTAGCGTGGTATACGGATTAAAACCGATGATTTTCTCTGCGTCTGTTACAAAATTCGAAAGGACATTTATATCATAGTAATACACTTCCCCGTCCCGATCATTCACCAAATATTCTATACCTCCCAAATCTAAGTGTGCTTGCCTTGCGATATCCAGTACTGCATTTTTTATCAGTGTCGAAGGTTCAAATGCTTCAATCTGAAGTTGAGTTTTTTCTTTTTGCTCAGAAAGGTAACCCGAAATTACTTTCTGTTTATTATCATCATCTGCTGAACTATCGATCTGACAGACGTCAGCTGGACAGAGGTTAAACCCTTTGTCAGGATCCGGATATATCTTAATAGCATAGAGATACTTACCGTCCAAAACCTCTACTCGAACGATGTGACCATCCCGAAGAGGAAGATATTCCTGAACGAGGGAGGTCTTATCTATTCCTAGATCGATTCCCTCGTCAGCCGCAGCAGCCTTCAGAGAATCAGCATCATCAAACTTCTGGATCTTAGCTCCACTTCCCCCTATGTTCGGCTTCACAAGAACTGGGTACTCTAGTCCCTCTGCTGCCGCTGGTGCCTGTCCGGGATGGTTAATCACCCGAGCCTTGGGAAACTTCAGATCTAATTGTTTTAGAAGGGCGAGTTGTTTGGCTTTGGAGATCTCTACATCATAGGCGGCCTTCCCATTAATTAGGTCTACTCCAATACCTTCGAGGTAGGAGAGATATTCCGCCACGTAGAAAATTGCATTCCCGTGTTCACGAGTATAGGCAGACGGACTCATACGGTTAACGACTGTAGAGTATTTAATTTGAGTGTCGGCCGGATCAAATGTATGCACATGAGCCAACAGATGATCATAGTCTACATCTAATTTGTCCAGCTCCGCAAATAGTGGGATAAACCACTCTGGGTGTTCGTACAGTATCCCTATTTGAGCTCGCATGCCTTTTTCAACTTTGGGTCATCATTAATTAATCTCTTTTTTAGCATCATTATTCGACCAACCCAATATATTTTGTCAACCTACTATGTTACAGATTGAGCCTGCCTGGATAAACTTACTATCAATCTATTATTCACCTGAAGGATTTCGGAATTACTTTATGCCTCTCACTGTTTAGTGAAATTATGAAAGTTTATTTTTCAATTGGGGCCCGAACCAAGCTACCCCATTCCGTCCAAGAACCATCGTAGTTTTTGACATTGTCGTATCCCAAAAGGTACTTCAGCACGAACCATGTGTGGCCTGAACGCTCGCCAATTCGGCAGTACGATATCACTTCATCGGAGGGTTTCAATCCGTTTTCTTCTTCATATAGCTTCCTAAGATCCGTTATTGACTTAAAAGTTTCATCGGGATTCGCAGCCTGTGACCACGGTATGCTGAGCGCACCGGGAATATGACCCGCTCGCTGCGCACCCTCCTGAGGATAGCCTTCCATAGCTATGATTTCTCCTGCGTACTCGGCTGGGGAACGTACGTCAACCAAGGGCTTCTTTGACTCTAGCTGAGCCTCGGTATCTTTTCTAAAAGCCCTTATGCTGGTATCCTCCGAGCTTCCCTGGTAATTCGTGGTAGGTAGGCTCGGTATATCAGTCACCAGTGGCTTTTCTTCTGCTATCCATTTTGCCCTTCCGCCATTCATCACACGGCAGTCAGCATGACCAAAGAGCTTAAATAGCCAAAGAGTATAGCAAGCCCACCAATTGTTTTTATCCCCGTAGAAAACCACCGTTGTGTCGTTAGCAATCCCCTTTGCTACCATGAGTTTATCAAACTCATCCTTGTTTATGAAGTCTCTAATGATTGGTGCTTGTAGATCTTCCTGCCAATCGAGCTTCACTGCCCCCTGAATATGCCCCGTGTCATATAACCCGACATCCTCATCCGCTTCTACGATCCGCACAGATGGATCGTTTGCATGTTCTGCCACCCAATCGGTGCTTACGAGCACGTCTGGATGTGCGTAATCTTCTGTATTCATTGTAATTACTTCCTTTCCTTAACTTATGTATCCTAATTCGGACAACTGTTGTCCGAATTAACTTAAGGATTGTCTAACATTATGTCAAGAGTATAATACTATTATCCTTCACCAGCTCATTGGGGATTAGTCTGATAGGGCTTCTCTTCCAAAATCGGCTACATTTATAACTCTGATAAATTTGAAACTAAATTCGGCAACTGCTGCAATTGCGAAAACCGAAGATATCAAAACCTCACAGTTCTTGAAGTTAAATTTCGTTAGTGTGACTCTTAGTATGCCCACATAAATCTCGCTAAAAGACATCAAACATCACGAAACGACACAAAACAACAGTTGGATAAATCCCCGTATTTAAAGGATAATTAGAGCTTTATTGGCTCAATTATTGACTTTCACCAATACTGAGGCATGGCGGGAATGTTTGGGAATCCCCGTCTGAACGACGTAGTCGGGAAGGCTCCAAGGGAGTCCCCTGGGAGAACTCAGCAGACGAGTTGCCCCGTTCCAGCGGTTTTGAAGATCGTGGTTGCCCTCGCTTTTTAGTTCCCCTCTTCTGTTACACTTTTAGGACTCAGATTACAGTGAGAACTCTATTGATTATCTAATAAACGACCGATTATTGAACTTTGCATCAGGATGGATCAGTGTATGCCACATCTGCCGATACAACGTTTTGTCATTTATAAAGTCATTTTCTTAGGGAGGATTATTTTGAAGGTAGTTCCTTTTCCTTCTTTGCTCGTAACCTTTATTTCTCCATTATGCTCCTGGACTATTTGATAACATATGGATAATCCTAATCCTGTTCCTACGCTAACGCCTTTTGTTGTATATCCCGGATCAAAAATTCGGTTTAGGTTATCCTTCGGAATACCGATCCCAGTATCCTTAAACTCAATGTAAACATCATTTTTTCTTAAGTAAGTCGTGATTGTAAGCGTTCCCTTCTTCGGCATTGCTTGATCAGCGTTCATTATCATGTTGAGGAACAGCTGATTAAGCTTCGCCGGGTAGCATCGTATCTTTGGAATTTTTCCGTAGCTTTTACTGATGGTAATTCGATTCTTCATATTCTGATGAATAAGACTCAACACTTGGTCGATACCTTCATGGATGTCAGCGGTTTGTAATTCGGCTTCATCAAGCCGGGCAAAACTTTTTAATTGTTTGACGATCATTTCGACTCTTTCGGCTCCGAGATTTATAACTTCATTTGAATCATCGATTACCTTCATGATTTTTTTTATCTCAGCTGACATTTCTATATCTTTTGAGATCAGACTCTTCAACTTTTCCAGAGCTCTCTCAGAAGTGTCCTGCATGCTTATCAAAGCTCCCATCGGATTGTTGATCTCGTGCGCTATCCCAGCAACGAGCATGCTAATCGAAGCCATTTTCTCTGATTGTATTAGCCGTACTTGAGTTTCTTTTAGGTTCTTGTTTGCTTCTTTGAGACGATCCATTGCTTCTTTACGCTCAGTGATATCCCGAAGAATACCGGCAAAAAATCTTCCTTTCCCCAGGTCCCAACTTGCAAGTGAGAGCTCCAAAGGGAATTCACTTCCATCTTTTCTTAATCCATGAACTTCGTAAACTGTCCCGATTACACGGGATTTGCCGGTTTCAATAAATCGCTTTACACCCTTTGTATGTCCGGGAATATATCGTTCCGGCATTAAAAATGTCAGAGGTTTACCGATCACTTCCTTATCTTTATAGCCGAACATTTTTCGTGCCATTCCATTCCACGAGACTATTTTGCCCATACCATCCGCAGTTATTATTCCGTCAGCGGCGGCTTCCACAACATAGCGAAATTTCGTCTCACTTTCGCGGAGCGCTTCTTCCAAAAGCCTATATTTTGAGTTGTCTGTCTCCGGTTTTTGGGGCTTCTTTTTCATATTCGTTAACTATTCAGAATTATGTTATCGGTTTTATCGTAGACGTTTTTTTAACTACCTTCACCAACGGGCATCAGTTTCCAGCGTCCCCAAGCGACAAACGCAGCTACTCCACCAATCACCAGATTAAATATGAACGGTTCGCCACGTGGGACATGAACAAACAGCGAACCGACCATAATGAGTGTCAGTCCTGCCGCCGCTAAAGGAACAAGGAATGTGTATCGCTTTATTAGGGGAATAGCAATAAGTGCCAGCACGGCAGAGAGTTCAGAGACAGCTGCTAATCTAACAATCCACACAGGCACGGAAGTTACCCAGTCCATCCGGGAAGCTAACTCTTCAATCGGTGTAAAAGCTTTCATATATCCGGTCATTCCGAACATGAATATGAGCAGTATATGTGCAATCCAAAGAGCAATTTTCATGTTGCTCGCCTTAATAGTATCATTGATGCATCATGAAACACAAAAAAATATTACTTGTTCATCTCATAAGGATGGTCCGGTCTCCAAGGAAAGGGACCCATATGACCGTCCAGAAGCAGTCTCCAGGCATTCATAGTCAACCATTCATCATACATAGCCCACTTCTCATATTTAGGTACTTTAACAACGTTGGGAATCATGAACGGGTTTGTTCCTTTTTGAAATTCAGCGTAGATCGCGTTTTGTAAATCTTCTATAAACTCACGATTCCCGGCAATATCTTTTTTTGTTCCGACAGTAGGGCTCCCATGAGTGAAAATAACTTTCTCAAAATCCATCTCTTCGATCTCTTTAAGAGTTCGTATCCATTCCTTTACGTTAAAATCAGGCACAATTGTGAAAAGTAAGCGGTTGGGAGTGACGATATCCGCGATAAAAATTATTTTATCTTTCGGAAGTCGAAACACTGTCATGCCTAAGCCATGATTCATTCCGAAATAATACAATTCGATCGTTCTTTTATCCAATTCAATATTTTTTCTATTGCCAGCCCAACTTTCATCGGGTAAAACCATATCATCATTCGGATTCGCCTTCATCCATTCATAGGCCTCTGCATGTGCTATGATGGTTGCTCCCACATCTCGGAAAACTTGTCCACCGCCGGAATGATCCCAATGATTATGGCTGTGAAGTAAATATTTAATGGGTTTCTTTGTAACCTTCTTAATCGCTTTTAACATTGCGGTAGAATGCGCTGTATTATTAGGCTCTACAACTATAACTCCTTTTTTAGTCACGACAAACATTGATATATATCCTCCGGCGGGATCACCGAAAGTATAAACTCCGTCGGCTACTTTGGTCGTATGTTCCGGTAAGCCTTTTGCGCCAATGTTTGTATTAAGTAACAATGACCATAAAATTATCATCAAAACATTTTGGAATACGAATTTTTTATTCTGCATATTTATATCTTTCTATTTTTATAATTTGAATATACTTGCTAAGAATTGAAAATACCTCTTGTTGCATTCTCCCGCAAGAAAAATGAATACCAGATTAAACCTATTGGGAGTTTTATTATATGTTTTGTGAGGATTGACCAAAATTAATAGAATTCAAATCTAATCGACTAAATCAGCTCTTCTTATTTAATTTTTATGAATGAAAGCGCGTCGGTGGGACAATGATTAACCTGATGGATAATCTCCTCACTCGTGGCTGCGTCAATATTAATCCATGGGCGTTCCTTGGGATTGAATACCTTAGGAAGCCCGTTAAAGCAGTTGCCGGCATGTTCACACAATTCCGGTTTCCAAGTTATCTTGATATTGTCGTTGGTATATTCCTTAATGACTCCCTTTTCATTCCGAATGCTTCTGACCTTCTTCTTTTCCCTTGCAGGAATGAAGTAAACTAAAGGCGTAACGATCATCAGCAGTATGGAAATTCTTGTATCGATAAAGGCGATTCCAATAGCCGTTGCGTAAAGAATAGGACCTATCCATTCAATACGGGCTATACGTTTCTTCTCTTCATGTTGTAAAGAATCCTGGCAAATATTACTCCCAAACATGGAATAACTCGACATCATCTTAAAGGATAAAGAACCCATAAAGAATACTGCAGCCAGGATAACATTGGCCATTATTGAGAACGGATGTTCCCCCATATGACCTGTCGGGAATGGGATTAAGGACACCCAGAATAGAAAGTGTACATTTAGCCAGATAAGTGTATGGTTAGTACTTGACAGACGATGGAAGAAGCTATGATGATTGACCCAATATATGGCAACAACTAAGAAACTAACCAGATATGAAATTAGCTGTGGCATCAATTCGGGAAGGATGGAGATAAATTCACTTCCATTAGCACTTGCAGGCATTTCAGGCATATCCAGTTCTAATACTAAAATTGTAATTATGATCGCCAATACGCCGTCAGTGAATGCCTCCACACGATTTTTTGACATTTCCCAACTCATTGCGCAAATATGGTAATTTTTATTAGATTTTCCCTCTGAGTGATATACCCTACCATGTCGGAAAACATGATTACAGCAAGCTTATGTTTAGGTGCAATAGGCGTCAATCAATATCCTTTCTAAATAAGAATCAGGTTTGAAAGATAACGCTTCGATGAAATCTCCGCAAGGGAAATGATTTCTGAAATAATCCTTTTAGGCGTTAGGGCAACGCGAAATTTTCTGTGATAAGCGGAGCTGATGACACAGCTCTATTTGAGAAGCAGCATCTTCCTCGTTTGGACGAAATCACCTGCTTTGAGCCTTTAGAAATAGATGCCGGAGGCATTGTTTGAAGCATCCCAGGTAATGTGGTGATAGCCTGCACGTTGGTTTTCTTTAACCAGACTAGTCACTTTCTCTCCAATAAGGTTATAAATTATCAGCGATACTTCTCCCACAACAGGAAGAGAATATTCTATTGTCGTCACCGGATTGAACGGGTTCGGATAATTTTGATGCAAGTCAAAATCAGTTGGGATTACCGTTATTCCTCCCTCCTCAACAGAAATCAGAACAGAATATTCTGTGAGTTCCAACAGAGCAAACCACCCCGACACGTTGTACGTGTTATTGGATACTTCTCCTATGCCCGGAGCATAATGGAAAAGACTAAATTGGGTGCTGTCACCGGACGCATTTACGAATAGTCCGTAAATCCTGACGCAATCATTGAATGCGCCGGCTGAGTGCAGTTTCATTACTGATCTATCAGTAACTAGTTCACCATGGCTCTGAAGCCAATTATCACAGGGTCTCTTTCTCATGAGTTTGGGCACTGCGAATTGAGGAGTCAAAAATTATGTTTATGAGTTGATACTCCTTTTGCAAACGTAAACCTATTCCTGTTTCTCGCTACTATCTTGTAAACTCCTTCCCAGATTGGGTCAAAAAAACGAGTGTTATTGTAAAACCAGCTTAATACTCTCAGAGGAGATTTTGAATGTTCTATCACCTTGAAAGCGGCGGCTGCGCCGCTGTAAACCCTGCCGTCAGGATACAGTAATTTCATTTCATTTTCGAATCCTTCGATGGCAGGATCCCGCAAGTTTTCGGAGATTTCGTTGTAAGGCACAAATCTGATTTGCTCGCCGGTCTTTTCTTGCCATTTGAAAGCCATTCCACTGCAAAATCCACATTCATTATCAAATATCAGCATTGGTTTTTGCGGAGTTTCAATCGATTCAGGCTTTGTTAATTTTGATTTATTCATTTTATAGTTGAGACAACCAGCGAAGCTTAAAGAATTTTGTATTCCGGCTAATTCAAGCTCATTTCAAAATACCTTCCGTCATGATATGACAAGAACATCTGGTTAAGCATAGGATGTACTATCTTCTTACCCGTACGGTCGAATTCGAGGTTTTCTTCTGCAACATAGGTCTCACTCCCGCCGTCGACGAGCACGTTATACCACGGCTGCTGTCGAGTCGGTTGTGTCCTGTTCCGATAATACCATCTGTCCTCAGCTCTACATACTTCATCGGCATGAAATATCACCCCGAAATAATCGTACCGTTTGTGATGGACTACATGTCCTATTTTAAATTTATACGCCATCTTTGTTTGCTAATATAATTGATAGAAATCTATTAATTCACTATATATCAATTAAAAAATTGTTCGATCTCGTCTCTCAGTCCTAAATATTCCCAACGCAGTAGAGCGATCGGGACATTCCCGTTCAGCATCAAATAATCATGAATTTTGCGAAGATCGAATTTATCGCCCTTCATGATCTTCGCATCGCTCAAAAACTTCATTATTTGTAATTTGCCGATCTGATAAGAGATCGCCTGACCGGGATTGTATGCGAAAAACCCTGCCTCGTTTATTGCCGTCTCTTTGTCCAAAGGCACTTTCTTCTCCAAATACTCTCCGGCTTCTTCTATATCAAATTCTCCCACTGCGAGACGAATGTCTACTTCAACCCTTAATGCCCTTAATCTCATGAAGCTATAGATGATCTCTCTGCTTCGGGGCTTGTCATCAAAAAGACCGAATTGAAGCATCATCTCCTCTACATAAAAACCGATACCTTCGTTTGCTCCTGAATCGATAAAACGTCTTCGGATAGGATCCGAATTGCTCCAGGAAAGCGCCATCTGAAAATAATGACCCGGTACTCCTTCGTGAATGATAAGAGGTCTTGGATCCTGCGCAGATGACAGACTGAAATAAGGCAGATAGGGCGAAGGTTCAGGGATATACCTTACCGCAGTCTCTTTTAATCGTGATTCTGACGTAAGATCATCCATCACTCCCATATACGCGAGAGGCGCCAAATGAGGAGGAATTTTTACGCTGAGATAATGTGATAACGATTCAGGAACCGTCATTATATCATTCTCTTCAAGAAATACTCTTATATTTTCTTCCTCTATTTTTGCTTGCGACAGCTGCTCTTCTACGGTAGCAAACAATGTCGGTTCAGGGAGTTTGGAATTTCTTAATTGTTCAAATTCTTCTAACAGCACCGAACGGTTCCACTCTAACTCTCCCTGCTTCAGCAACTCCTCCGGAGAATATGGGATCAAAGCAATATTATCTAAAAAGTATTCATAGGCTTCTTTGCCAACGCTAAAATCGTTTGTCATTTCGGGATGTTTCATTTTTAGCCATATTGCGTAATCCTCCAACGCTTTGATGGCACTTTCGCTTGCATGACCTAACTCTTCATGTAATCTTTCAGGGAATAACGGCATTAATGCATCGTTTGTAGCTTCCAATTTTTTCCTGATGTTTTCAAGATTTCCAAGAGCGATATCAGTAAATGAAGCAACCGGCAGAGTTAAATTTGTTTTAGCGTCTTCTACTGTCTGTAAAAAAGAATTTAATCTGGCAATGATATTTGTAGCTCTTTGTTCGCTCATCGGAGTACTTATCAATAGTAATTCGAAAACTGCGCCTAATGTCTGTTGAACGTAAAAATCCGGATTGCGACTTGGAGCATTCAACACTGTGAATTCCCAGTTTACTCTTTCTACTGCGGACCTTAATATCAAATAATCCACCGAATCGGACACATGCCAATTTTCTTTTGGAATCTCTTCAAGCCTGACTGTGAACTCTTTATACTTTGTTTTTATCTCTAAGAGCGCCTCCTGTGAATAATCAGGAACCCAATTGTCAGGACGCTCAACCCGAGGGATATCATCGCCTGCAGCGGGCTGAGTCGCAGAACGCCAATTGAAAAATTCTGCCGCAAGCGATTGAAGATCTTCATTCAGTTGACCGCCATCCTTATTTAATAATTTCGTTTTAGCTGAGTCAATCGAATCTTCTGAGCCGCATTGGACAAAAAATATGCAGGATAAGAGAACTATAATCCTGCTTCTGAACTTTAATTTATAAAAATACAAATGAATCTCCATCGGTTATTTCGTTGATCAATAACAGCGCTACATCAATGAAATAACTTAGACTTAAGAGCATGGCTTCACAAGGGAAATGATTGCCAATTTAATTCTCTTTAGGTGTTTTAACATACGTTTTTGGAAAACTTAAAATGTGTCTCATCACCTTCGTTTATGGCACCGTCCTATTTCAGGAGCAGTATCATGCGTGTTCGTATAAATATTATACTACAGTGCTCTCAGAATATTTATAAAGAAATATTAATGTCAAAATTTATGTTAAGCGGAATCAGAAACTGCCTTATTAACTATATTCTATTTCCCTTCTTTACTTCTGCGTTCTCCGCCCGGATTAACGGGGGCTACTTGCCAGGCGTTTAAGAATTCTTCCGACTTTCCAATTTTATGTAGATATGCGAATCGAGTTACTTTCTCACCTAATTGTTTTACTCTTTGTTCTAACACCCTGTTTTTCAAATTACCCTCTTTGTCAAACTCTTCAAAAGCCGACGCAATAGAAACTTGAAAGGGAACGACCCACGCTCGTAAATTACGCCCGACGGTCTGCAGGCTATTTAAGGAGTTTGCGGCTCCCATCGAACCACCCGCTACGCCCAATAATCCGATCATCTTCCCTTGAAATTCATCGAAACCCATAAGGTCTAACGCATTTTTCAGTACGCCGCTATAACCGCCATGATATTCCGGTGTCCCCAATATAATGCCATCGGATTTTTGAACTTCATCCCTAAGTCTGAAAACATCTTCCGGGAAAGTCTCTTCATCTCTCCTTCCATCCATTAGGGGTAAATCGTATTTGCGTAGATCAATAAGATTTATCTTTGCCCCGGCATCTTTGGCGCCCATTAGCGCAATATTCAACGCCATACGCGTATAGCTGCCTTCTCTCAGGCTTCCACAAATCCCTGTTATAATAATTTTATCGTTCATTATTGACAGATTGTTATCTGTAAAAATTTCCTAATCTTCTTTCGCCGGACGTATATGAACAATCCGTTGTGGAAAGGGAATTTCAATCTCCTTTTCCTTGAACTTCCGGTATATCTCTGAATTCAGCTGGTCGATCACCCGTCCTCGGAGGACCGGTTCCGCTATCCAGAAAAGCAGTTGGAAGGAAAGTTGCGATTCCCCGAACTCCCGGAACCTGACTCTCGGTTCCGGATCTTCCTGCACATAACTGTTCGATCTCGCGATATCGAGAAGGGTTTCTCTCACTAAATCAATGTCCGAGCCATAGGCAATTCCTACGGATACCCGTATGCGTTGTTTCAGATTAGGCCCGCCGCTTTCATTTATAATCTTCGAGCCGGCTATTACCGAATTGGGTATAGTGATCTCCACATCATCCCTCGTCAGCATACGAGTGCTTCTTAGCCCGATATCTGTTATTTTTCCTCTTTCTCCTCCATCCAGATTTATAAAATCACCGACTTTGTAAGGAGCGTCCACCATGATGAAGAATCCTGCGAACAGGTTAGCGAGGCTATCCTTTGCGGCGAAGCCGATAGCGATTCCCACTATACCTGCAGACGCCAACCAGGCGGTTATGTTTAAATCCCAAGCAAGCAGCAAGAAATAGAAAGCTCCCGAAAAGATGATTATTTTGCCGAGATTGTCAAACAGAGGCAAAGTGCGCGGTTGTACGATTTTATAGCTTTTAGGTAATACGGAGAGTTCTCTCAGTATCATGGTAGCGAATTTCCAAGCTGATCCCGTCCAAATCAGGATCACGATTGTTTTTATTAAGCCCACGAAAATATATTGCAGGTTGTCGGGAAACTTTAGAGTGTGAATGGCCATGTCAATACCGACTAACAGGACGGTGTAAAAGACAGGTTTGTTGAGCAGATCAAGCAAATTATCGTCAAATGTTGTTTTAGATCGCTTGACCGCGCGAGCTAAGATACCACCGAATATCCATTTAACGATCGCCGCGGCAAGAACGGATGCAAAAACGATCATGAGCGCTTTCATGTAGGGATTGGAAAGAACTGTTTTAATAAGATCCATTATTCTTCATATTAATTTACAAACCACTAATTTACCAGCTTAAACATACTCTATTTTCAGAAGACGTTTCCTTCATAGGAAAAAGTAAAAAGGTTTCAATGCTGCTATGCCAACCATTTACTGCCAACGATCAAAGGGAAGTGGTGATTCCCCAGTGACCTTTTTTTGTCACGGTTTGTTACAAATTAACTCCTCCGGAATCCCTTAATGCCGATTTAGTTACTTCAACAACACCATCTTCCTCGTCTTAACGAAATCGCTTTCGGATCTGCCAACTTGGAGGCGGTAGAAATAAATTCCGGATGCAAAACTTGAGGCGTACCATGTAATTTGGTGTATCCCCGCTGATTGAACTTTACTGACGAGACGATCTATCTCTTCACCGCGTATGTTATATATTGATAAAAAGACATTACTCGATTTGGGAATTTCGTATCTTATAATGGTCGTTGGATTAAACGGATTAGGGAAATTCTGACTTAGTTCAAATTTTGTTGGCGTAATTAGATCACTTTTTATAACTCGAATAGGAAAATGCCCGGGATTTATCATTAAAGTATCCAATGCCCGAACCGTAGCAAATGGAATGAAACTGTCTGCCTCAGCAAACGCATAGAAACTATCTATTTTTACTGTTTCTGTGACGTAATCAACTGCTATTACCAAATTACCTGCATCTCTAAATTGTTTTAGCAATCCGTGTTCATAAGTTTGTAAGTCGAATGGATTATTTTCATCAAGGTCGCCAAAGAAATACGTGTCCTCCGCACCGATTCCATGAATATTTTGCAGGTAAATGGTTGAGGAATCGGCTGTGGCATCATCAATTATCGACGCTCCGTTCTGCGGGAATATATAAAAATCAGCGCACGAACAATTTGCGCTTGCATAGTCTGCCATTTCAATCACAAACTGAATCATATCGTTTGCAGAATCAGTATTTTCCGGCATATCCCCTTCTGGTCCAAAGAAATAATATGCGTCGATAATATCCAGATATATTCCGTCAAAGCCCGCTGCGATGATCTTATCCAGATATGCGTCTGGCGAGCCCATAATTATTTGTTTCCAACCGTCCATCCAATAACGAACCTTGTAGTTTCCTTCCCATGCAGGATTGGTAGGCCCCAACCAAGAAGGGTTCCCCTCCGTCCAACCTGACTGCCAATAATACCTATAGTCCTCTGCCTCACCGATGGACATATAACTGAGTACGATTTTACCAGAATTCTTTAATTGCTGGATTTGGCTGAGAGTGAATTCTCCGTCTCCTGATCCGTCTGAAGAATAATCAATGACCACCAGATCAAAAGAAGATGCTGCTATGGAGACAATATCGATCTGTTGAAGCTGATATAGCCAGCTATTTACATCTTGTAATGCTTGCCCTGAAGCATTCTTTGTTATTGGCAGATAAAATAAACATAGAATGCACACCTTGATGAGTGAATTCCGACCCATCGACAACCTCCTTTACTTTAATCACTCTCTAAATTAATCACAAGGGCTTTAGATTGCACGCAATTTCTCTCAAATTCTCTATAAACGTATGAGTGTTTGGACACTATAAATGTGTTTCATAAAAAGAAATTCAGATTACTTCCGATAGGAATCTCTCAAAGAGACTCCACTGGAGGAACCAATATTTATACTGACCTGTCGGGAACCAACGGATTAAAAGTCCTATGCCATCTCTTTACTGCCAACGGTCAGAGAGGACTGATGACCCAACGGTGACCGAATTTGGTCTCCGTTGTCCCGTGATGCCGAATAGGTAGCAAGTGTAAAATTATTTAATGTTGCATGAGTGATTGATGTTGCATATATTTCGCCTTGTATAAGTGCCATTGCCCAGTAGATTATATAGATAACTGGTAGCCGGTCTCAGGAGGTATTAGTAATATCCATTTTCTCTAAACCTATCATCGCAGGTCTAATTGGCGCCGGACACATAGGCAAGATGCACGCGGAAAATATTATATTCCACTTTCCGGATGTTTTACTCAAAGCTGTTGCCGGTCCCAATTTAGATGAGAAATGGGCAGAATCTATGGGTATTCCAGAATACTTCAGCGACGAAAATAGAGTCATACACGATTCGGAAATCGAGGCAGTGGTTATTGCAGCTCCCTCTCCGACTCATGTAGCATTAATTAAAAGCTGCGCGCAGAACGGTAAACATATTTACTGCGAAAAACCTATCGCCTTCGAACCTGAGGGCGTCATGGAAGCCATTGAAGCGATCGAAGCGGCAGGTGTGTTATTCCAGGTCGGATTTAACCGCCGATTTGATCCAAGTTTTATGCGCGTACGTGAAATTGTCCAGTCCGGTAAAATCGGCAAAACTCATGTCATAAAGATAACTAATCGCGACCCGAAAAGACCAACTCTGGCCTATGCAGGTAGATCCGGCGGTCTCTTTTTCGACTTCTGCATCCATGATTTTGACATGGTACGCTATATCAGCGGTTGTGAAATAAAAACGGTTTATTCTGCAGGCGCGGTACTGATTGATCCGGAACTCGAAAACCTCGGTGATATCGACACTGCTTTAATCACACTTCAGATGACCGACAACTCTTTATGCGTCATAGACGTCAGCAGGGAAACGAATTACGGATATGACCAACAAGTGGAAGTATTTGGCTCGAAAGGAAGCATCAGAGCGCTTAATACTTCACCTACCAGTACGATTCTGAGCACTGCTGAGGGCGTGTTTACCGACAATCTGCACTATTCTTTCGTTGAGCGTTATAAGGAGGCCTACATTACGGAACTGCGGGAATTTTTCACTTCAGTCAGAAATCAAACGCTTCCACATGTCACGGGGCAGGATGCTTTGCAGGCAGTCAAAATTGCCCAAGCTGCTGAATTATCATTTAAGAAGAATAGCCCGGTTGACGTAGAGAGATGAGAAACGTCACACTCGGACTGATAGGCACCGGAAGAATAGGCAAATTGCACGCAGAGAATATTCTCCGAATCCCAGGCACACGCCTCAAAAAGGTCGTCGACCTAAATGCTGATAAAATATGGGCAGAAAATATCGGACTAATCTATGCTAAAACCGCTGATGCGATTTACTCAGACAACGAAATCGATGCCGTAATTATCTGCTCCCCATCCGCATTTCACACTGACCAAATCGTCAAGGCAGCACAAGCCGGAAAGCACATCTTCTGCGAAAAGCCCATAGGATTTGACCCAAAAACTATAGTTGAAGCTCTCAGGGTGGTCGAACTGCAAGGAGTTAAACTACAGATTGGATTCAATCGCCGCTTCGATCCGGACCTGATACGACTGAAACAAGCCATCGATTCCGGAGAGATTGGCCGGCACTACCTTATTAGGATCACAAACCTTGATCCGGCTCCTCCGCCTGCGGAGTACCTTTCCACATCCGGCGGTATATTCTTAGATACGACCATCCACGATTTTGATCTGATACGCTATTTGTCAGGAAGTGAAGTGAAGGAAATTTATTCAGCAGGTGCAGTCTTGATAGACCCTGCCATAGGCAAGGATGGGGATGTCGATACGGCCCTGACCACCCTGAAACTTGAAGACGGAGCAATGGCTCTTATACATAACAGTCGACAGGCTATCTATGGTTTTGATCAGCGAGTGGAAGTATTCGGGTCTAAGGGTAGTATGTGCACAGAGAACAGAACTCAATTTCAAACAGTTCTAAAAACCTCACAAGGTGTCGTCTCTGATACACCCATTGATTTTTTTCTGGAGCGCTACATTGAATCGTTCAGGGCAGAAATTGAGGAATTTATCCAGGTCATTCGAGAAGACCGGCCAGTACCTGTAACCGGACGTGATGGCATTATTCCGGTAATTATCGGTCTCGCTGCGAAACAATCTCTCCGGGAAGAGAAACCGGTTCTGGTAGAGTATTACCCCATGTGAGCGCAGAAAAAAGTAATTTGATCCTCAGGAAAATACCGCTCGCGTTATTTCGACTCTTTCGTTTTATTAATTTGATGATTTAGTCGTTAATAGGAGTTTGAGATACGTTTTTGGAACACGAAAAATGTGCCTAACGAAGGATTACTTTGGTACTCCCGGTTGGAATCGAACCAACAACCTACGGATTAAGAGTCCGGTGCTCTGCCAGTTGAGCTACGGGAGCTTGCGAGGCGAATATTAAAAGGCTTACCTCTTCAAGTCAACGAATTTATTTTTAATGAGTCGGAAAAAGGATGGCTCATCCCGAACTTATCGTAAACATTCTCCGCAAAATAGTGTGAACCGAATATGATAAGTAATGAATCGTCATCCAACTTTCGTTTTGCTTCATCCACTGCCAAAGAAATATCCGGTATTGAGGAGGACTCGATTCCAAGTTTTTTTCCAATTTTTGCCAGCTCCGCAGACGATACGGAGTCATTTCCGGGAATTTCCGCGCACACTAATTGCTGCGTATACGTGCCTATAGTCTTTATCACTTCATCCGAATTTTTATCCTTCAACAATGCTATGACTGCAATGATTTTCCGCTCCGGGTAGTGCGCTTCGATTGAAATAAATAGCGCTTCGGTTGCCTGTGGATTATGCGCTACGTCGTATATGACTAACGGTAGTTCAGAAAGAACTTCCATCCTTCCCCTGAATTCCACACTTTCTAATCCTGCTTTTATTTCATCCTTTGTAAAATCCATATCAGGAATTGAATCCAGCACGGCTAACGATGTTTGAATATTATCTATCTGGTGCAAACCCATCAGCGGCACATGCATATTATCAATAGGTTTTCCGTTCAGGAGTGCATGAAATGTCAATCCCTGCTCTGACGCTACGACATTTGAAATTTCACAAATTTGAGATGATTTCGTGAACTCACCTTCGATTTCAATTGAATATTCAGTGAAGACGTCAAGCACCTTATCCGAATTTTTTGCTACAATACAAGGTACTCCTTTCCTTATCACAAACGCCTTTTCACCAGCTATCTCTTCAACAGTTTCTCCGAGATATTTTGTGTGATCAAGACCTATAGAAGTCAGTACGGAAATAATAGGTTCCACCAACATTGTTGTGTCTAACCGGGCTCCCAATCCTGCTTCCGCGATGACAATATCCACTTCCATATCGGCAAAATACTTTAGGGCTATCAGGGTAGTGACCTCGAAAAACGACGCGCCGCTTTCAGCGACCGAGTCTTTCAGCTCTTCTGCATATTTAATAATTGATTCATCATCTATCGGAACACCGTTCACTCTGATCCTCTCGTTGAAATTCACGAGGTGCGGTGAAGTATATAACCCTGTTTTCAGACCTTTTTCACGTAAGACGGCCTCTATCAGCGCCGAAGTAGAGCCTTTTCCATTAGTCCCGGCAATGTGAATAGCAGGATAATTTTTTTGCGGCTCTCCTATTTCTTTCGCCAAAGATCTCGGCACATCAAGTCCAAGATGTATACCGAATGTTCTTAGTCCGAATAGATAATAGAGTGTTTGATCATATTCTGATGTGCGCAAAAGGAAATGTTAAGTAATTGCTTTCAGACGTGACTCTAATTTGTCCAAGGGTATTAGCTCTACTTCCGGTAATCTTTTCCCGAGAAAACGCTCTGCTGTCTCCTTGAACTTAAAAGGAAAATCGGAGACATAATATTCATGCTCAGAGGAACTCTCCTTATTTGATGCGCTTAAATTTTTATCGCTCAATATCCGTTCAAGTTCCGCCGCCGCCGCTTCCGCGGAATCCACCAATACCACATCGTCACCTACGACCTCCTGAATTAGCGGTTTCAGTATCGGATAGTGCGTGCAGCCGAGAATCAGCGTATCGATGTTTTTATCCAATAGTGGAGAGAGGTACTCCCCTATAATTTCTTTTGTGACCTCTTTTGATTCCCACCCTTCCTCCACCAGCGGAACCAGAAGTGGACAAGCAGCTGATTCAACTTCTAAAGATGAATTGATTGAGAGCAATTCAGTTTCGTATGCTCCCGACGCTATCGTACCATGCGTACCAATTACTCCTATCTTACCGTTTTTGGTGATGTTTGCTGCAAAACCTGCTCCCGGATTTATCACCCCGATGATCGGGATATCGAATTCTTTCTGTAATAGATCGAGAGCCTCCGCTGAAGCAGTATTACAGGCGATTATCATAGCCTTTACATTTTTGTCAGAGAGGAAATACGCATCTTGACGAGCGAATTCTCTTACTACACGAGGGCTTTTAGAACCGTATGGAACACGCGCTGTATCGCCGAAATAGATCAGTTTTTCATTGGGTAGTAGTTTAGAGACCTGCCTTACGACGCTGAGTCCCCCTATACCTGAATCGAAGATTCCTACCGGTTTGTCATTCAATTTGATCTTCCGTTTGCGGATAAGATCAGTTGTTCATATTTATGCTTGAATTTCCGTACACCCTCATAAACAGCTTCCGCAAATTTTTGTTTATATTTTGATGACCTGAAGTTTTTTTCCTCTATTCGATTCGAAATAAAACCTGCCTCAATATAAGCATGCGGCATCGATGCTCCCACAAGTACATAGAAACCTGCTTGTTTAACGCCTCTGCTCGGAGAGGAGATTTTTTTCTTAAGTTCTTTTTCGAGCATACCTGAAAGATCTTCCGATTCGCTCATGAATGCAGCTTGCGTTAGCGAAGCGAGAATAAGTTTTTCCGTTGCCTGTTTTTCAAATTTCTCTGCGCTTGATTTATCATCGAACCGCAGCACAGAATTTTCTCTTTCTGCTACTTCTATAGCGCTTGCAGTTTTCCCGGGTCGAAGAATGTATACTTCAAATCCTCTTACATTTCTGTTTTTGGGAAAGCTGTTCAGGTGGATGCTTATAAATAATTTGCCCTCATTTCGGTTTGCGATCTTCCCTCTTTCTTCAAGAGAGACATATACATCTTCTTCACGCGTATAAACGACGTTGACTTTCAATTTTTTCTCTATCAACTTCCCGATTCTTTTGACTATATCAAGCACAACATCTTTTTCTTTCAAACCCGATGCGCTGATAGAACCGGGGTCCTTGCCGCCGTGTCCGGCGTCAAGAACAATTGTATCGATAAGCCATCTTTCGCTGTTTCTCAGCAAGTCATCTTCAACTTGTTTTCTTGTTATCCGCTCAGGCGTTCTTAGTGAAATTACGATTTGATGCGGATTTGTTGTTTGATATATTTCAGGATTTTCTACTTCACCCTTTAGTTTGAAAGATAACTGTGTTGATTCCTCCATCTGCACAGGTACTACTTTTACGACAGCTCCATTAGTTGGGGCGGATATGATCGAAATTGAATCCGATATTCCGTTCACAATAGTCAGGTATAACCAGCCTAAGTCACGATTTATCCATGCTCTATAGGAATCAAGAGGGAATTCCCGCGTAGTGGATATTTTTATCAAAGTGCCATTCGACTTTCGTTGAATGCTGACTCCCGTTATATTCACCAAAGCAGTTCTTATTTCAAGTGTCTTAAGGTCGTCATCGTAGGTTAAATTTTCCGGCATTACAGCATCTAAAATGGTCATGAATGCGTTAAATGGAATAAGAATATCATTGTCGGAAGGCATTACCGGTACGGGCAGATGAAGAATATCATCATGTCTATCGGCACTGCTTAAATTTTCCATGAGAATATACGAACTGTACGCGGAGAGCTTCACACGCCATTCTTTGAATTTCAAATCCAATTTCTTCTTTGGCTCAGAATAAAATGTTCCGGCTTCCAATAATTTCGCTAATTCTGTCCCACTAACGAAAGATACATTGTCTTTTTCGATGGTTTTCAGACTCTCGATTCTTCCGGCATCATTGGAATAGATAACTTTTATTTCGGAGCCGTATGACAATCCGTTAATTACCGAAATCAGAATGAGAAGAGAGGACAATTGCTTAATTCGATAAATCAACTTGTATTCCTATTTTATTTTCCGCCGAATCTTCTATACCGTTATCTCTTGATAAATGTTCTAATTTCAGTGAAAGTGAAAAATAAGAGGAAATTTCTTTCCTTGCAAGAACCATAAACCGATTTCCGTTATTAAAAACAGCACTGTTCCTTAAAACACCGGGTAAATCCTGCTCATAAAGATATATTCTTGAGGCAAATGAGTCGGTTTTAAATCGTGTCGCCGCAAGGTATAACCGTAAACTACCCGGCGTAGCGATTTTTATGTTAATTGAAAGTAATAATCCCTTCTCATCAACGATCAGATCTTCCAAGGTCACTCGTTCAAAACGCCAACCCAATGCTAATGATCTTGAAAGAGTATGTTTGCCTTGAACCTGTAAATTCTTTCTTCTTTGGAGAGTGAGTATTTTTCTTTCTATAGAGTATTCATCAATTATTTTTTTATTTAATTCCCGGTTTGCTCCCCAAATTCTAATACCGACAGAATGGACTTCAGAGATACGCTGTTTGATTTCAATTCGGAAGTCTTCACTTCTGCTTGGCGTTAAGGAGTTTGTGGTTACCCATTTCCTCTTGTACAGATCCTTAAATCCCGAAACGGAGGCGCCTCTATTACTATTCCATTTCATACCCACGTAAATGCCTCTTTCATTATCACCGCCTCCAAACGGGACTCCCCTTACGGAACCGAATCCATCATCATAATCACGATAAAGTATTCCTAAATTGATCCGCTCATACCCTATACGGAATCCGTGAATTTGCGCTTTTTTTCTTCCATCCGATTCGGCGATCTCACCGTATAAATTCATCCGACCTATCGTGTAATCGTAATCCACGCTGAACGTTTTATACTTTCTACCCTCAAATTCGTTTATCTTTTCGGGAGAGTCCTTAGGATTGACGTTTGCGTCATACTCTACTGTGACAAATCTTGAACCTACTTTTAAGTTTGTGGAACTCCATTCGGTGTTTACCCCTGCTATTTTTTCCTGCACAGCGTCTTTTCCCGAAAGTTCACCTTCCGTTCTGTGTAAGCCGCTACGACGAAAATTTAATACCTCCCCCGAATCAGAGAGAGAGGCATCAATTTTATTAAGCGAAACAAATGTTATAATTTTGATATTTCTATGGTTCCAGGCTCCAGCGGCTCCCCTCATGAAATTGGTTTCTGACGCTGATCTATACGGTCTTATTCCCCGCGCGCCTCGTTTCATCGAGAAGATAGGATCGCCTCTCCTGCCGAAGAAACCGTTTTGCCACAAAACCAATCCTTGTCCGGCTTCTATCGAATAGTCTCCTAAGATTTTGTCATATTTCCCATTTATTGATTTTTTCGTTAGGTAAAATGACCGATGATCGTCAAATTCTTTCTCTCCGACATCGCGTTCAGTCAACACTCCAATTTGTAATCCATTTGAAAGATCGAAAGTTCCCCGGCTATAAAGCTTGTACGGATGTTCCGGGAAATCTTCTACGGAAGTTTTACGTACCACCCTGCTTCTAAATCTGAATTTTTCGACATATTGTCGTTCAATATTGACTCCTGCGATTGATAATAGAATATTTTCCTGCTCTTGACCGAGATTCAGCTCCTTTACATCATTAACGCTCCGAAATATCTCCCCCCTCTTTCGCTTTTTTTGGATTGCCCGTATCGTATTTGAATTAATTAGTTGAATCGTATAGAGCTCTTCGACGGCTGATTTATTTAGATCGAACTTATAAACGGAAAATTCTTCGATCATGTCGTAAAGATCGGATGAACCCTCTATCTCTTCCGAAGGATTCAGATAGTTTTCAAGGTCTACGGATTGACCGTAACTGACCGTCACGCTCAAGAGAATAATTAATATGAATTTTATCGTCATAGCTCTTCTCAAAAAATATATCCTAAGGAGAAAAACTGGGAAGCATCAAGATATTGATGAGTGTTGAAAGAATAGTTCAGATCGATTCTGTTCAGCTCAATACCGAATCCCATAGAAAAACTTGAAGGATTGCTTGTTATGCCGAATCTTAGATATTGGTTATTCAAAATCTCAATTTCGGAGCCAATTCTGTAAACAGCGATCTGATTCTCTTCCGTATGATATTCGGCTATCAACGAAACGTTATCCTCTATAGCGAATGAAGCCCCGACTCTCAGACTCCTTGCGAGCGAATCTTCAGATTTAGAAAGTTTGGGCGCATTAACGTTTTTCGCTGACACACCTAAGTTCAGTTTCGGATTGATTTTCATTGAAAACCCTATATCCACACCGATAGTTGCCGCCGAACCGTAACCACTTATTCCGGTTGATAAATAACGTAAAGCCAACCCAACAGCAGCATTATTCAGTATCCTTTTGCCTACTCCAATTGAAACTATATCTTCGTGATAAAGAGAAAACCCGAATCTGGACAATCCGATTTCGATATTCCCAAATTCAAAATTAAACGGCACAGAGATCCCTGAATTGGCTAACTCTTTCAATCCGAACGAACGCCCGTAAAGTAAGTTCAGTCTCCGATTATCATTAAAGCCCAATGAGCTTGGATTTCCGAATATAGCAGAATGATTATTCATCAATGCGGCGTAAGCGCCTCCGAGCGCGGCAGCTCTCGTGGAGTATAGACGTTCTTCAAATGCTGCTATTGCCACTCCGTCTGAGGTGAGAAACAGGAATATGAGTAAAAGAATAAACCGTTTTAGAAAATGCGACTCGAATCGGATCATCTATTCACGACATCAAAAGAGTAAGGAGCCGACAAGCCGAACCGATTTAGTGTAATAGACATTTCCTGACTTGTTTTCGACTCTCTGAATTTTTCCTTTAAGAACAAAAGTCTGCGTGCGGGATGATCTGTAAATTGCGTGAAACACGGGACCTATGCCGACCAACGTCTCAACGGTTTTCCCCGAATCAGAAATCCCTAAAAATCGTTTATCACTGCGCGAGGAACGTGATAATCCGCCTGAAATAGATAATTTGCGACGAATACGATACTTGATCCGTCCTTCTGCAGAGGTGATCACCCTGCCGGCGGTCCTTTGCTCTATGAATTTGTCCCAATTTAACTTTCCGTCTTCCTCTAATTCTATCACCGACGAAAATTGGAATGAAATATTTCTGTTCATTTCAAAGATTGTTGATTGGCCATACTTGAATTTTCTCAGGACGAGAGATCGGATAGGCGTTATTCTGTCATCAAAATCATAATCAAAATAATTTGCGAGTACACTGAAAGACTGATTAGTTTTTATATTCGGCGCTAATTTCAATTTCAGTTCCGATGACAGAAAAAATACTCTGTTCCAATGATTGTCAGCGCTTCGCTCTCCGAACAGGTACACGATATGATTTAAATTTGTTGAAAAACGGATCGCCAAACTGAAATCACTTTCAAACCGATGCTCATATCTTGATTCTATTAAAAGTCTTATCTCATCTCTGTCATCAAAGTTACTGCTATCGGGCGTATCATACCTCAATCTGTTCGAGACGGCTCGGAATGAAATTGAATCTTTATTCGTCGGCTGATAATTCAGGAACGCCGCTACTCGCACTGTTCCGGCTTCATTATCGGGAGAGAGCAGTGGAAGATTCAATCCTGAAACAGAAGAGGAGACAGAATATTTTTGCAGTGAGTTCTTAAATCCGATACTGAACCTGCCGTTTAAGTTTTTCTTCTCAAACGATATAGCCAACCTGTTTTCAGATAATTCATCTTTTCTTTTCCTGTTAAAATTTTCTATATCACCTTGTTGGGACTCTATCCGTGTTTCTTTGAATATAAAATTCGTAGACCATCTCAAATTAAAGTTATCCGTCAACTTGTACCGTAAATTATTACCGAATCTCTTGAACTCTTCAATTCGCGATTCAATCTCACCAGACTCGCTGATGTAATAATCATATCGTTTTTCTTTAATATCGGCGTAAAAGGAATCGCTTGTGGACTCATAGAATTCTCTCGAAAATTTAGCAGTTGCGCGGTTTGACTCATTTTTCCTTACGTTAAAATCTTCTCTGTACACATTAGCGCTTATAAAACTGTTCCAGCCGTCTTTCTTATATCTGCTGCTTGTCAACGATGAACGAAACCGATATCCGGCATCATTTTGCTCTCTTCGTGAATCCCAAATGGGACCTGCCACCATTTCGATCTTGGTCAAGGGCAGCGATTCATCTTTTAATCCAATTTGAACGTATTTAGCCTGGACATCATTAAATAAACCTGTGTGCCTATCTTTAAAGATATTTGAATACGCTTCCGTGGATATACTCAACGTATTTGTAACAGGAAGTTCAAAATTCAGCTGCATTTTTTGATCGTCTTTCCAACGCGCTTTCGAATTTGCCAATTCTAAGCGTGTTGTTTCAAAGTATTCTCTTATCGAAAATGATCCGGTTGCGAATTCCCCCTGATGATTAATTCCGACTCTCCATACGCTCGTATTATTTTTAAGTGAGTAAGAAATCGTGTTAGAATCGGGGAGATTGACGAAATTTCCTGTGGAGGATGAGGATTGGGCGCTCAGACTCTGAGGCAGCATAAGTATGATGATGCAGATGATAAAAACAGTACTTTGACGATCTATAAAAGGAATTTATTTACTCCTTATCTTTTTCTTCCTCCTCAGGGATAACTTTGTATACCTTCTCCCCCTTCTTGGCCATTCCATATTTCTCACGCGCTAATTTTTCCAAATACTCGGGAGCAAACTTGAGTTTCTCTATCTCCGCCCTGAGAGCGCTCTCTTCTGCGCGTAGTGAATCGAGTTCCGATTCAATTCGCTCTCTCTCCATGCTGTATTTGTACCAGGAGATCAATCCCCTTTCGTTAAACAGAAACGCAATGATCACTCCACCGGCGATCAGAAGAAGAAACAGTTTCTTAAAGAGCGCGAACAGAGATTCGAGGCTGAACTTACTTTTATCACCGTTGGAGTTGCTGTTTATCACGTTCAATTACGCATAACCTGTTATCTGTCTATTCCTTCCCGCCCTATGAACAGTGCCCTATTTCCCAACTCATTTTCAATTTTTAGTAACCTGTTATACTTTGAGATTCGGTCCGAGCGGGAAGCCGAACCCGTTTTTATCTGACCGGAGCTCGTAGCCACCGCTAAATCTGCTATGAAAGTATCTTCAGTCTCTCCAGAACGGTGCGATATGACATAACTGAAATTATTTTCCTTAGCCATCTTGATGGTCTCGAGAGTCTCGGTAACGGTTCCTATCTGGTTTAGTTTTATGAGTATCGAATTACAAGATTTTTCGTCAATAGCTTTTCTAAGTTTGACAGGATTTGTCACGAGAAGATCATCTCCTACTATTTGGGTTTTATCACCTAATTTTTCATTCATCATTGCCCAACCGTCCCAATCATTCTCCTGCAATCCGTCTTCTACGGACAATATAGGATATTTTTTCAGAAGCTCGTCGTAATACTCTATCATCTCTTCAGTTTTGAGCTCCTTGCCGTCAGACTCGAGATAGTAAGAATCTTTTTCTGCATTATAGAACGACGTAGCGGCAGCATCGATAGCAAGGAAAAGAGTCTCCCCGATTTTGTGTCCAGTTGTTTCCGCCGCCTCGAGTATGAGCTCTATTGCCGCTTCATTTGATGGTAGATTAGGCGCAAATCCTCCTTCATCACCAACAGCCGTAACCAACCCGCGGGAAGAGAGTTCTTTCTTCAGATGATGGAACGTTTCCACGCCCATCCGTAAAGCCTCTGAAAATGATTTGGCGCCGGCAGGAAAGATCATGAATTCCTGTAGATCCATGTTATTGTCGGCGTGCTGCCCGCCGTTAAGAATATTCATCATCGGCACAGGCATAACAAATTCAGTGCTGTCGGACAAATATTCATATAGTGGAACGTTTTCCGATTTAGCGGCTGCCTTACAGACCGCCATGGAAACTCCTAAGATGGCATTAGCCCCGAGTCTGCTTTTATTTTCCGTCCCATCCAATTCGATCATTCTTTTGTCTATTGCAGTTTGGTCTGCTGCATCCATTCCTGACAGTTCGGACGCTATTTCACTGTTCACATTTTCTACAGCGGTGAGAACGCCCTTGCCAAGATATCTTGTCTTATCTCCGTCCCGCAGCTCCATTGCTTCGTGCTCGCCCGTTGATGCTCCCGAAGGCACTATAGACGCTCCGGTGACACCGTTTTCAAGTTTCACTTCGACCGAAACGGTTGGGTTCCCCCTCGAATCCAAAAGTTCCAATGCTATTATCTCTTCTATCCTTGCCACTAATTTGTTCCCTTGACTTAAATTTAAAATTACGAATACTTAATATAGAACCGAGTCTTTCAAGAGTCAATCTCATGAAACTCCGGCACACACTACAAAGCAAAATTGCGTAGCAGTCAGGGCAAGCCCTAACTCGCACAGAGCACTGTCATTGCGAACGTAGTGAAGCAATCTCGATTCTGTTCAAAAACCAAAAGATAAGATTGCCAAGTCGCTTCGCTCCTCGCAATGACAATAAAGGATAAATCTTGATGTGCTATAACAAAATATTTTAATTTATGCTTCATTCTCGGCTTGACTTTTATATAGCATGAAGCTACTTTGTTAAGGATCATTCAGTCGGACAACTTAAAAGGACCTTATCATGGAAAGACGCTCATTTATACTGAAAGCCGGCGCGCTCTTCTCTCTACCTCTTATCATTACGGAAATAGGGTGTGACGGTTACGGAGATTCCGATACAACAGCTCCCGACACTGATACTGACACTTCGTTTTCGATAACATCTACGAGTGATTCGGGACACAGCCATTCTGTTACAATTTCTCGCAGCAGAGTAGATAACCCGCCAAGTAGTGATGTTATACTTACATCAACAAATAATTCAGGACACATACACAATATTACTCTCACACAAAGCGATTACGAGAGTCTTATGAATGGCGAAACAATTATTAAAACGTCTACAAACAATTCGGGACACACTCATACATTCAGCATAAAAGTTCCGTGATATTTTTCGTATTAAAACGTTAAATGGATAGTCCGCTCTATCCCTTAATTACTTTTTAAACCTATAGATTCAACTCGCTCGGCAGACTTTGTAGATAAGCGGCAACTGCCACCTGATACGAGAGATATTAATTTCCGTCAACTGTCCAGGTATTTGAATCGTTCTCTGATATAGAGTACGCGCTGTCTATATTTTGAATCGCAAATTCAACTTCGGCGAAATCTCCCTCATGAAAATATGCGATGGCCACTACAAACCACACGTCCTTATAATCAATGCTGTTATCATGCTCAAAAACCCAATCAGGATCAATGTTGAGGATTGATTCCCCATAACCGATGGCAGTCGTATATTCTTCAATTGCGAGCGAGATTGCCGCAAGTCCGGCAAGCACTTCTTTGCCTGCATAATTTCCATTCAGCGAGATTAGGTAGTTTGTGTTCCTTCATCAAAATGTATTCTTTGAGCGGATGTAGTGAAAATGTGTGTAGGAGATACTTCTTGATTAGAAATTGCAATATTGTTGGTATATATTGAAGAATCACTATCAGCATCAGGACCATCTATTCTAATACCTGATTTATCAACTGCTTCGACCTTATCACCCCATACGATATAGTCAACATCTGTTACAAGGTCAGAATTCCCGTCCCAATAGTATAAGACTAAAAATTCTCCAGCGCTGGTTAATCCGCCTTGGGCGTTAATACTCCCTGAATCTGCTTCGATCATTTCCGGGACTGAATTAACCACTGATGCTGTATCATATAGTTCATAGCTCGGGTTTATCCCATATTCTGCAAAGAAATTTTCACTGCCATTTAATGAAATTGTTTGAAATTCTTGAGGATTTATTGTTGCTCCATCCGGAAATTTAGCATGCCAATCACTAAAATTACCGCCACCACCCTGAATCTCAGGATTATTACGTAGGACTATCTTGTAATACTATGTATTTCCATTTTGAAAAGTTGCATCTGTTATATAATAGTTACTTAAGTCAACGATGCTGTCTCCAGGATTATAAATCTCAACAAACTCTCCCACAGTAGGGGCGACCAAAAATTCACTTAGTAAAATCTTATTTTGCGCCTTCAGATTAGACACAAATGCAAGTATAATCAGGAATGAAAGAACTATAAGATTTCTCATATTGAAACCCCAGCGCAGTAAAATTTATGGTCTAAATAAACCTTTTTGAATAATCAAATATACTGTTTCACAGCCTATCCCCAACAGAATTATGTAGTTCTGTGCAAATTAGGGTTTAGACTGACCGTAGCGTATAGCTACAGTCATTGCGAGGAGTCCCGATTTTTCGGGACGACGTGGCAGCCGAAGACAGGCGTAAGCCAATCTCTCAGACGGAAAAGCCGGATTGCTTCATCAGCCAGACGGCCGATTCGCAATGACATCCTCATACTTCACCTACCTTTTTATCTGATATTTCCTTAATATTCCGATAGTCGATGATCAGCAAAAGGATTAAAATGAAATTCAGTGAATTAAAGATTGAGAGAGTTGAATCTCCAGAAATGCTGGAGCGTACCGCGAATTATTTGGAGAAAATGAATACTCGCAGAAGCGTCAGGGAGTTTTCGAGTGAAACTATTCCCATAGACGTTATCAAAAATATCGTCAAATCTGCTTCTTCAGCACCCTCTGGAGCAAACAAACAACCGTGGAAATTTTGTATCGTTAAAGACCCCGAACTGAAGAAAAAAATCAGGGAAGCTGCTGAAATAGAAGAAAAGGAAAATTATAATCATCGTTTTCCGCAAGAATGGTTGGAAGACTTGAATCAATTCGGGACCGATTGGCACAAAGAATTCCTTGATGAGGCTCCATATCTGATTGTAATATTCAAGCAGGTTTATGACCTCAAAGGTGAAAAACAGACAAAAAATTATTACGTCAACGAATCAGTTGGAATTGCGGCAGGGTTTTTACTCACGGCAATTCATAATGCAGGGCTTGTTGCGCTTACGCACACTCCGAGTCCTATGCGGTTTTTGGAAAAAATACTGAAAAGACCTAAAAATGAGAGAGCATTTTTGCTCATCCCTGTCGGTTATCCGAAAAAGGGCGCAAAAGTACCCGATCTGAAAAAGAAACCGTTTGATCAATATGCAGAGATATTTTAACCGGCTGAATTGGGAGAATACAGATGTTTAAACATATTGTAATGTGGAAACTTAATGAGGACACGTCAGATCAAACTAAAAATGACAGTGCTGAGCTGATCAAATTGGCATTGGAACAGCTGCCCCCCTTAATACCACAAATCGATTCCTATGAAGTGGGTATAAATCTGCAAGATGGTGACCGCACCTTCGACATAGTCCTAATGTCAGAATTTAAAAATCGAAATGACTTCAAGATCTACCGCTCTCATCCCGAACATATCAAGGCAGTTGAGACAATTCGTGAGCTCAGCCAAAAAGCTCACTTTGTTGACTTCATATCCGACTAATGAATTACTCTTGATACTATCTCATCAACTCTTTAAATTCGTCTCTCGATCAATTGAACAAAGCGACAGCTAAATAAAAATGACGGACGCCCCGATTAAACAAAACAGTTCTCTACAAGATAAACAACTTGAGATAGACCATCTTCATTCCATAATCAACGCTACGAGGCTTATAAATTCTACTCTCGATCTTGACGAGCTTATGGAGAGTATCCGAAAAATAGCCAGAGATGAGCTGCAGGCGGAAAAAGCGACAATTTTCCTTGGTAATGAAGAAAATCAGGAGCTTCATTCGGCTTATCTTGAAGACCCATATTTAGACATTAATCTTACTTTTGGCTCAGGTCTCGCCGGAATGGTCGCCAAAACAGGTAAAAGTATTATAATTGACGATGCCCAAAACGATGAACGGTTTTACAAAGGTGTAGATGAAATTACAGGATACGTGACCAAGACTGTCGTTTGCGCGCCAATGTACAATAAGGAACAGAAGCTTATAGGCGTCTTCCAGGTGCTAAACAGTAAAAAGGGCAAGTTTTCAGAAAGTGACCGGCGTTTCTTGGAAGATCTCTCAATTCAAGCTGCACTTGCAATAGAGAATGCTTTTCTATACTCCGAGGCGATCGAAAAGAAAAAACTTGAAGAGGAATTGGATCTCGCCCATGATATACAGCAAAAATTGCTACCGCGTTCCTCTCCTCAGATCAGAGGGTATGATATTTACGGAGTGAATATTGCGGCACAGGCAGTTGGAGGAGATTATTTCGACTTCATCGATCTTGATCAATCTTCTTTACTCTTTGCCTTGGGCGACGTTTCCGGAAAAGGGATGGCAGCTGCGTTGTTGATGGCAAATTTACAAGCAAGCCTCCGGGCACAAGCAGGAATTCATTCACATCTTACTGAGCTGACTTCTACATTGAACGCTCACATTTTTAACTCAACATCGTCGACCCAATATATCACATTTTTTTCCGGAGCGCTCAACGTTAAAAACAATGAGATCAAATATTGCAACGCCGGACATAATCCTCCTCTGCTGATTAAAAACAACGGAGAGATGGATCTATTAGATAAAGGCGGCATACCACTCGGATTTATTCAGAACACTGTTTATTCAGAATCAGTCACATCAATCGAAAAGGGCGAAATTCTTGTCGTCTTCTCGGATGGCGTGACCGAAACATTCGATGAAAATGAGAATGAATTTGGAGTTTCAAGACTTGAGGAGCTGATTCGGCAGAATAAAAATCTCGGAAGTGAGGAGATAGCCGAGAGAATAATTACGGGACTAAAGGAATTTGCTATGGGGAACCCTTCGGCTGACGATGTCACGCTACTGATCTTAAAACGGGTCATTTGAAACAATGTCCCAATAATATTCCGTTGCATTTGAACCACTTTTAGGGTATATTCACCAGCTGAATGTGGAATAAAACGGAATATTACTGATGGCATTGATCTATGTAGTTGACGATGACAGTGTAATTCGCTCAAATCTCCATGATTATTTGGAGCTCGAAGGACATGAGGTTGAAACTTTTTCATCCGGCGAGGATACGCTTTTAAGATTAGATAAAGATACTCCCGACGTAATGCTGATTGATTTGAAGCTCCCGGGTATTGATGGCTTGGAATTGTTGGAAAAGGTTAAAGAAACCTCTCAACTTATTGAAGTTATTATCATCACAGGTCATGGAGATATATCTACGGCCGTTCAAGCTATGAAACTTGGAGCGCGTGATTATATAAAGAAGCCGTTTGATATGGATGAACTTTCCATAATCATTCATAAAGCGGAATCCGCAAGAAAAATCGATGAACATCTGGCTTACCTGCATAAAGAAGAACAGGTAAGAATGGGATTCGGGGAGATCATCGGTACCAGCGATGCAATAAAAGAAGTTTTCAGATTTGTTAGTCAGGTAGCGGAATCTCCTAAAACAACCGTACTGATCAGAGGCGAAACCGGTACAGGAAAAGAACTCGTGGCTCGCGCGATTCACAACAACAGCGAAAGAAAAGATAAGCCTTTTATAGAAGTAAATTGTTCGGCTTTTCAGGAGACTCTTCTTGAAGCAGAGCTATTCGGACATGAGGCAGGAGCATATACAGACGCCAAGCAACGCAAAAAAGGCCTTGTCGAGATTTCTCACGAAGGATCATTTTTTCTTGATGAAATCGGAGATATGAGTCTTGGACTGCAGTCTAAAGTTCTAAAGGTGATCGAGGAGCAAGTATTCAGAAGAGTAGGCGGAACAAAGCTAATATCAGTGGACACACGCATCATCAGCGCTACCTCGCGTAACCTCGAACAATTGACTTCAGAAGATAAATTTCGAGAAGATCTCTACTATCGTTTGAATGTGGCGATGATAGAGCTTCCTCCACTGCGCGAGCGTGGAGAGGACATTACTCTCCTTGCAGAGCACTTCGTTAGCGTTTATAATGCTGAATTTAAACGGAATGTTCGAGGCATACTTCCCGAAGTAAAACAACAACTGATCGACTACAGATGGCCCGGCAACGTCAGGGAGTTGAAAAATGTAATTGAAAGAGCGGTTTTATTTGAGGAAGGCGAATACATTTCATTTGACAGCATTCGCATAACTGACAGCAAGCAAGCCGCTCGAACCTCCGATTTTCGTTTAGTGAAGGAGAGTCTGATAGAAGATTTTGCGGAAGGAGGTATTTCACTTGATGAGGTTGAGCGCTCACTAATTGAAAAGGCTCTAAAATCCGCGAATGGTAATCAAACAAAAGCAGCTAAACTATTGGGTATCTCAAGAGAGAAAATAAAGTACCGGATGAAAAAATTCGACATTCAATATTTAGCTAATGGTTGATATAGACCGGTGCAATCAGACCTAATTGTGTTATATGAACCAAATCATTGCTTTTAATTAATTTATTTATTCTATTTATTTAATAATAATATTATTTTTATAGTGCTTTAGCTTACTGAAATCACTATATTATCACTGAGGTTCCCATCCTTAGAGTTTAAATATTACTAAAATTGTGATGACTGGCACATCAATTGCTTTATTAGCAATCACTGATTACCAGTTTTGTGCAAAAAAAGAAAATATGAATGCTCAGATTTTCACAATATTGGTGTATCAAATAAATATTGATATCGCTGTGACATGTCTCATAGTCAACAGGTATAAACGGCAGGATATTTAAAGTTACGAAATATTTGCTAAACATAATCTCACGCCTTAGAGAAGCGGAAGGAGAAATGTGACCGGCAGTGTGGTCGCATATAACTGATTTATAATGAATGAACCAATAACAAATAGGGTGACGCCATGAAAAGAATGAAAAACCTGATTCCTATATACTCTGTTATGGTAATAGGAATATTTTCGCTCATAGGTTGTGACAGTGATATGCTGACAGCTCCTGGAGCCGAAAATGATGATCAAACTGCAGTTTCTACACAAATAGGGGTACCGATCGACCAATTAAAATTGGTTCCGTTGAAGCCTGAAATTGTGGAGCAACTTAGAGTTTTAGGAAAGAAAGCTTTTGCCTCTAAGCAGATTCAATCACATATCGGTGGTACCGTAGGAGGAGAAAAGACTTTTGGTAATAAAGTCCAAATTCCGGCTTTTGCGTTGGAAGAAGACACATGGATCTCTGTTGAGGTAGAATGCGCCGAATCCAACGAACAATGTGGCGCAATAGTAGAATTTCTGCCAAGCATGACATTCTTGGCTGACGTTACGGTCACGCTATCATTTGACGTATTGGATTTTGACGGTGATCCTGACTTGCTTAAAGTTGTCTGGTACGATAAATCAACCGGGCTTTGGGTAGAGGTAGATAACCCACTGATCGATTATGACGATAAAACAGTCACTGTGAAAGTAGATCACTTTACCAGATATGCTTGGCTTTTATAAATTGATGAATAGATTATATAATTTAATCACAATTAATCAAACTTTAAAGGACTAACTATGGAAACTTTACATAATAAAACCCTTCAGGCATTTCTTGAGAAGGTCTCCTCGTTAGCAAATAAGAGTTGTGGGAAAACATTTGCTAATAAGATGAGAGTGCTCAGAACTGAACGGGAAAGGTTATTAAAGAACAACTGGCGAAAGCTTCCTCCTGAAGCCTTGATTTCCGCGGAGAAACAAGAGATTTTCAGAGTGATAGATTTCGACACGATCGTTCTTAATGCCTCGAATTTCCTGAAGGAAAAAGAGTACGTTGCATTCTTATACGACATTTCAGAAATTGCGATCAGCTTTAGCGAAATGGAAAAGGCTCAACGCCTTCTACATATGATCGTAACAAAACTGAAGAACTTTGCAAACAACCTGCTTTTGGCTAAAGCTCATCAACGGTTGGGAGATATCTCTTTTTATCGCACTAACTGGGTAACTACGCTCAGGCAATATAAGAAGAGCCTTGATCTCCACACTAAATCAAAAAACAGACAGGGCATGGCTCATGTCAAGAGCTCTATGGGAGCAGCTTTAGTTGAGCAGGGTGAAGTTGTTAAAGGAGAAAAGCATCTCGTAGAAGCAAAAACCATCGCAAAAAGAGCTAAATTGAATAGATTGCTCATTAAGATAAACGCCAATCTCGGTAATGTCTTATCTATGAGAGGCATATGGAATGATGCTTTGGTTTGCTATAAGGAATCTCTCTCGTTAATTGGCAGAAATCGTAACGACGCTGAACGAGCGAAATTATACATGAACATAGCGATCATATACAAGGCTCGCGGAGAATTTGATAAAGCGCTCGAGCATTTCCAGAGAAGCATTAAATTCTCTACTAAGGCCAATGATCTCTACTTTAAAGGCTTATCATACCTTGAAGAGGCTGACCTTTACTGCAAGCAGGGAGATTTGGCGGCAGGTACGGCACTCGCCACCACTGCGTTTAGAATCTTCTCCGGACTTGGAGATCGTCTAAGTGTCGCCGAAGTCTATAAGGTATTCGGAATCATAAATCGCCAAAATAAAAGATATGACACTGCATTATCATATCTTGAGAACAGTAAGCGGATAAATGAAGAATACGATAATCCGCTTAATCTTGGCGAAACCATGATTGAAATAGCGAAGCTTTATGGGATGAAAGGCGGAGAAACAGATAAAGCACGCGAAAGCGCCAAAGCTGCAATCTCATGTTTTAAGAGAATAAATGCAGATGTAAAAGTCAGTGCGGCAAAGGAAATGTTAGCCGTATATACAGCCTGAACATCGGCTGAGGGCTGAGCTTCTTTTATAGTCAGCTGTGTTGGGACACTCCTTACGGGCTGGAGAAGAAAATCTCTTCAGCCCGTAAGTGCGTTCGGGTAAAAATAAAAAGCGGAAACTGATAAAAATTTTTGTTATGTTGGTAGAAATGGAATTAGAGAAACACCTCAAGACAATATTTGATAATATCACCGAATTTATCGCTTTATGTGATAAAGATTTTAATATCATATATTCTAACAGACCTGCAGATATTGTCTTAGGTCAAGGTCAAAGCATTATCGGCACGAAGTGCTACAGCAGTTATCGGGGAAAGACCGAAAAATGCGCCGATTGTCCTTTAAAACCTTCTATGGAGAGCGGTACAGTCATTCCATTAGAAAGTTTTGACGAACGATTCGGAGAATACTTCGAGGAGCGAGCGTATCCGATAACAAACGAATCGGGAGAACTCGATGGATTTGTTCTTATGAGCAAAAACTTGACCAAATCCAGAGAGATCGAAGAAAAATATGCTCAATCTAAAAAATTGGCGGCATTAGGTCAAATCAGCTCAGGTGTCGCGCACGATTTCAATAACGTTCTAACAGGGGTGCTCGGAAGAGTGCAACTTATTAAAAGGCAAACCGAAGACCCGAGAGTATTGAAAAACCTGGAAATGATTGAAACTGCTGCACACGATGGTAGCGCGACGGTAAAGAGGATGCAAGATTTCGCACGGTTAAGAACGGATGAGAAATTTATTCCTATTGATGTCAGGGAGATCATCGATGAAGTGTTGGCATTGACGCGGCCAAAGTGGAGAGATAACGCCGAAATGCAAGGCGTGATAATTGAACCGGTTGTTGATATTGAAAAAGAAATATATCTTCTTGGTGATCCGTCAGACCTTAAAGGCGCATTCACCAATTTGATCTTCAATGCGGTAGATGCCATGCCTGAAGGCGGCGTTTTAACGATTACAGCTCGGATTATGGATGAAAAAGTAGTTATCGAATTTAAAGATACAGGAATAGGAATGACCGAGGATACGCTCGAACGAATTTATGATCCGTTTTTCTCCACAAAAGGTGTTAAAGGCACCGGTCTTGGAATGAGCGAAGTATATGGAGTGATCAAACGACATCGCGGATCTATCGAAGCGACAAGTAAGATCGGGAAGGGAACTAATATCTCCATAACCATTCCGTCAGGAGAACGAGTATTAAAAACAGACGAAAAGGAAAGCGAAGAGGACAAATATCTCAGCAAGATCCTTATAATAGATGATGAGGAATATATACTCGATATGTTAGAGGAATTATTGGAAGATCAGGGACACAGCGTCACGACGAGCTTGTCTACTTCAAATGGATTAGAACTATTTCAAAAATCTAATTTTGATATTGTGATCACAGACCTCGGAATGCCCGAGATGAGCGGCTGGGAAGTAGCCGAACGCATAAAAAAAATAAACAAGACTGTTTCCGTTGTACTGCTGACCGGATGGGCTTTGAATTTGGAGGCAGAAAAGATCAAAGAAAACGGCGTTGATTTTACTCTTCAAAAACCGTTTAACGAGGAAAATTTATATCAGCTCATTCAAGACGCGAAAAAATTGAAAGACCAAAGAACTTCCGATCTTTCATCTTAGCATTTTATTCATTTAACTTTTCACTTTACTATTTTCGATTATCACTCAAAATCTTTCTTTTTAAGTTCCGCATAGTTATTATACTATAACAGAAAATGAGCCTATTTATAAACCCATACGATAAAGATCTACCCCAAAAAGTTCTTCAACTTAAACCCATAAAAGGCTATTGTTTTATCATAGACATCGCCGGATCGACAGAGCTAAAAGATATCGATTTATCAAAGTGGATAATATTCATTTACAACACTTTTGCCAACATCATGGGTAACCTCTTTATGAAATTCAATCCCATAAAAAGTCTTGGCGATGCGCTCATGTTTTTCATACCTGAAGATAATATGCAAGACGAGAACCCGCTTACTCTCTTTCATGCTTTGTGGAACATTATTTCGAGCGATGAACCAAACCTCAGAGAGGTCAAGATCGGAGCTTCGTACTGCTCCGACGCATACGATATAACTTTTGTACCAGACACTTACGATATTTACGGCAAAGATATTGATCTCACTGCGCGTTTATCCTCGATTGCCGAAAGTCAGGAGATCCTCATGAATCGAGCATGGGTAGAAAAGGTACGGGAGGAGTACGAGCGTACGGGAAAACCGAATGCGTATCCCGAAATTGAACTGATAAAAGGTCCTTGGCCCGTAAAAATAAGTGGTTTTAGTGAATATCAAACAATCTATAAAGTTACAAAATAGGCGTTCCTTTTTAGAATATAATATTCGCAAATAAAAACTCTTCGATTCTATTTATGATGAAATTTATTCAATTTCGTATTTACCTATCCCTTATCGTAATTTTAACGATCTCTGCCTTTGGACATGCTCAAGATTCTCCTCCCGGCAGTGATATTTTTATAGCTTCCATTGATATATCTCATGCAAAAATTATCGTTGGAACGCCTCATAACCTTACAAACCGGAAGGGATATGACAATCAACCCGCTTTTACTTTAGATGGTAAGGGATTTTTATACAGTTCTTTTAGAGAGAACGGACAAACAGATATATATCATTATGAAATAGAATCGAATACATCTTATTCGGTTACATCCACTCCGGAGAGTGAATATTCACCCACTCCTATGAGAGGGGAATCTACATTTTCCACCGTTCGTGTTGAAATGGACGATGTCCAGAGGCTTTGGCAATTCAATATGGACGGAACCGATCCGACTGTCATTTTGGACAGCGTCTTTAATGTAGGTTATCACGGCTGGGGAGATGAATTCAGCGTTGGATTATTTATTGTCGGCTCTCCACACACTTTTAATTTAGCCAATACCGTTACAGGGAGATCCGTGCTGATAGCTGAAAATTCCGGACGCTCCATTCATAAAGTACCCGGCGAGAATGCGCTTAGCTTTGTTCATAAAACCGCTGAAGATGAGTGGTGGATCAAAAAAGTCGATCTCAAATCTCGGCTGGTGACTCCGATTTCGCGTACCATTCCGGGCAGCGAGGATTATGCCTGGACATCGAACGGAATATTGCTCATGGCAAAATCCTCGTCTCTGTACAAACTCGATCCAAGAGTTGATGATGATTGGAAAATGATCGTTTCATTCACAGAATCTGCACTGCGAAACATTAAAAGAATAGCTGTCAGTCCGAATGATGATCAGCTCTTAATGGTTTCTGATCGCATTGAGGAATAGCGGATAGAAAATTCATTCTGTCCAGTGGAGCTTGAAGATTCACCGTTATTCACACATTGCTTTTAATGCACTACACCCACCAATTTCGGTATTTTATAGCCGGCAGTGATAAAATGAAATTGCGCGGGAGGTGGATCTGTATTTTTATCAGTTACACGGATCTTTAATATCAAATACCCGTTTGAGTCGTTTATTATTTTATTTTTAATCGGAATTAAAATCTCGTCCCCGGACGAATCAGCTACTTTCTGCCGAGCTATCTCATCACCCTCCCCGTTGTAGAAGTTGACAATGTATCCCTCTTGAGATTCTTTTTGTCCAAAAACTTCTATCCCCTTATCTGATAAGATAATCAAGTTTGAATCTGAACTGACAAATTCAATTGGAGATACTTTGGAGAAAAAATATTTTATTGTTTTCCTTTTCCTTTCTAATAGAGTTTCCAACATATATTCAGCTGCCCCATCCTCGGGATACCGCGCTTCTTTTATAAGTAATCTCAGATGTTCTTCGGTTAAGGCAGATAACACTTTTGCAGCCCAATAATCGTCATCCCTCCTGCTGGAGCGAATCGGTTCATACGGCCAGGTTTCCTTCCATGTTTTTGGATCATAGAGTTCCGCCTCAAATGCGCCTACGGATTTCCACTTTGTATACTCAAGATTTTCCCAATCTTTAACTTCAAGACCGAGTGTTAACATGTTTTTCATCATTCCCTTAAAACTATAAAAATGGTTAAATCCATCCCACAACCTGTTCTGCTCAGCGCCATGCCCTCCGAAAGCTTCTCCGAAATCAAGTAGATAATGTTTAACGTATCCCTTCCCCTCCTCTCCCGAACTCCCGGAACCTGACTCTCGGTTCCGGATCTTCCTGCACATAACTGTTC
>SORU01000002.1 GCA_004402915.1 Fidelibacterota bacterium MT.SAG.2 | reverse complement strand
GTTATGGAAGTAAGGATTATCGGCCGCAGGCGTGTAGCGGTTCCTTCGGCGCCACCTCCTTGAATTCTTTCATTTTGAATTCCAACAGCTCCCGTTTTTCCTCTATCAACCGTTTCCGCTCCAACAGCAGGTCAAGCGCAGCTTTCGCCGCTTTCGTTTCAAGATATTTGAACTTTACCCTGTCTGTCAGTCCGTCGAGATCTCCGCTCGCATCGATGAATTCAACATGGCGTTTTGAATCTAAAAGCGATTGATGTTCATGTTGCCCATGCAGGTCAATCAGCTGTTTAGCGAGAGATTGAACCTCTCCAGCGCTGATACTTTTTCCGTTCAGTCTAAACTTTGACCCGCCTGATACGTTTACGATCCGGGAAAGTTCAAATTGTTCATTCTCCCCTTTCTTATCTAAGAGAGGGTTCACGCCGGATAGAGCTCTGAATTCGGAAGACACAATCGATTCCTCAGCGCCCTTGCGGACTACATCGGCGCTTGTCCGTTTACCGAGAAGAACGTTGATGGCGTTAATGAGCATCGATTTTCCCGAACCTGTCTCACCCGTAATAACGTTCAAACCAGGTCCGAACTCTATATCCGCGGATTCGATCAGCTGGAAATTCGTGATCGTGAGTCGTTTCAGCATCTAATCTTTGTCTCTGAGATGTTTTTCATAATAGTACGCTAATGCAAATATCCCAATTGAGACACCCGAAAGATCGGCAAGCACATCGAACCAGCTCGAAAGGCGTCCCGGAATCAGACTTTGATAAAGTTCGTCTAATATAGGAAAGATGAGTCCGATTCTCAATGTGTATGGGATCCATTTCATCCGCAAACGTCTTGTTTCGGAAGTTATATAAGACATCCCGACGAGTAGAATAAATATAAAATACTCTATCAGGTGGTAGATCTTATCCCAGGAGAAGAAGATCTGCTTAGGCAGGCTATCAGCCGGGATACTCGACAATCCCAATATTAATACCGCAAATCCGGCGGCTAACTTTTGGTAGTTAAATTTCATTATGTTCATTTGATACTCTCATACATTTTTGGAAAGAATTTAATAATATCCGAGGCTTTCATGGTCCGCTCTCCCATCTCAGCAGAGGCTATATCTCCTGCAAGACCGTGAAGATAGCTTCCCGCGAATGCGGCATCTTTAGGTGTTAACCCCTGCGCGATGAGAGAGCCTATCATTCCCGTCAAAACGTCACCGGAACCGGCGGTAGCCATTCCCGGATTGCCTGTGCTATTTATGTATACATTGCCGTCGAGGTCGGCGGTGACGGTCGGCGCGCCTTTCAAGACGATATTTATTCCGTATTTCAATGCCGATTCCCGCGCGATGGAGACCGGGTCTCTTTTGATCATGTCGATGGTGCATTCAAACAGATCAGCGAACTCGGCGTAATGCGGAGTCAATACCGCGGCGCTTCCGAGATGAGCAAGAAGCGAAGTCCGCTCCCGAAAGGCGGTTAGCGCGTCGGCGTCTATCACCATCGGAATACGCGTCGCTTCCGCCACCCTGATTATGAACTCGGCGGTTTTCGGATCGCCGCCCATTCCGGGTCCTATCAGCATTACGTCTGCCCACTCGTAAAAATCGAGAAGTTGACCGCTCGACTCAGCTGTAAAATAACCCTTCGATTCGTCTTTGAGCGGCAGCGTCATTTCCTCGGTTAGTTTGATTTCAAATATAGGATTCAGGCTTGCCGGTACTGCGGTTATCACCAATCCACAGCCCATGGAGAGTGCGGCTTGACTCGACAGTACGATAGCGCCCGTCATTCCTCTTGAACCCCCGACGGCAAGAACTTTTCCTCTCTTGTGCTTATAACTTTCCTTTGGCAGTTCGGGGATCAATCGCCTGATATCAATCTTTTCGGGGATAAAGGTATTGATCGAGTCATCTTCCATTGCTGATGCGGGAAAGCCGATGCGCGCTATCTTCACCTCTCCGCAAAGTTCTTTCCCCGGAGAGAACTGCTGCCCTATTTTCGGCAGACCCATCGTGATGGTACTGTCCGCTTTTACATAATCATCCCCGACGCTTCCATTATCCGAGCTGACTCCCGTTGGCATATCGACCGCTATAACTTTTGCGGATAAATTGGAAAATTGTTTTACTGCGGATTTAGCGGGTTCCCGCAGTTCGCCCGAGCTTCCCGTCCCGAGTATGGCATCAACGACTATATCGAATGAATTCAGCGACATATCTTCAGGATTTATAACGAACTCCACCGAATCAGGCTGTGTCTTCAGAAGTATCTCAAGATTTGCGAGAGCATCCCCTTTCATAGCTTCCTTCTTGCTTATGAGAAAGACTTTGTTGGAGATACCGTTTGCCGTTAGATGCCGCGCCGCTACAAGAGCATCGCCACCGTTGTTCCCTTTACCACAGACAAGAGCAACGTTCGGATTTTCCAAGCCGTTCAAAAGGTCCATCACCGCTTCAGATATTTTGAGTCCTGCCGCTTCCATCAGAGCGGTTATGGAAACTTTCTGAGAGTCGATCGAACGCCGTTCGACGATCATCATCTGCTCAGAATTGACTACCGGAAGCATCTACTCATTTATCCGACAAGATCGCAACGGCTATTGCAGAATTTACGGAATGAGAAAGGCTCAAAGAGAGTTTAAAATCATTGAAAAGTGTTTCCGATTCACCGTGGAGAGATATCGTAGGCGCGCCGTTTTCGTGAGAGACGATCTCAACGTCGGTCCATTTTAAAAAGAGAGTTTTAGAGGATTTTAGCGCCTTGGCGACAGCCTCTTTCGCGGCAAAACGCGCCGCATAATGCTGAACGGGATTCGAGCGAGCCTCACAAAACTCAATTTCCGAAGCTGTGAATACCATCTTTCTGAACTTGTTATCCCATCGCGACAGCGCGTCTCCGATTCGGGCTATCTCAATAATATCTATGCCGACTTCGGTCAACCTTCATTTTCCTTGTCGATAATATCGAGAATCTCGTTAAAATCATCTATCACATAATCAGCGCCCGATTCTACAGTATCAAACGTATCACCGTAGCGCGCGAAAACTGATTTCATGCCTACTGACGCTGCTCCGACCATATCACGCTCGGGCCAATCACCTATCATCAAAGCTTCATCGGCACTGACATTAAGACGGCTCAGAATTTCCCTGAATGGTTCAGGAGCTGGTTTTAATTCCCCCGTGTCGGTCAGAGTGACAACTTCGTCGAATACGTTGTGAAGATTTAGATAGCAGAGCCGAAGCCATGCTTCCCGACTGGGAGCATCCGAAACAATGCCGAGTTTTAATCCTCTCTTCGCTAATTTGAAAAGTGTGGATATTACCTGTGGATAAGGAACCAACGATGCTTCCTTCGCCCTGCGATAGCCGACAATCCCCGCAGCGAGAAATTTATAATTAAGAATACCGTCATTTATCTCGATTATGAAATCATCAAACACCTCCTGATACTCCCACCCCTTTTCTTCATAAATTTCCATTATTCGCTTATGGGCTTCTTTTTTATCAAATTTTAATCCGGCTTCCGCCATTGAAGCCAAACCCGAATCGATTGCATTCTCCTTCAATCGAACGAAGTCAATGATTGTGTTATCGAGGTCTAATATCAAGGCACGTATCATATATTCTACTGATTTTTAATAATCATACAACACTGAAAACTAACGTCAACTTGTCGATTATTCAAGTGTAAAGTGCGTGAATGCTTAGTTTCTTTTGTTGTCATTGCGGGACCTGATTTATCAGTCCAGCCATGAATGGCCGGGCTAAATTGAATTATCAGCCCTGTTTGTTTCCCATGCTATCTTGACTCTTACTTGGCTTCAGGGTATCTTTGTGCGGTTTAAACGCAACAATTATAACCCCCAAAACGTAAAATTATATGAACAGTGAAGATAAAACCGATTACGAATTGATAGATGAGGCAATTAATGGAAACGAAGCGGCATACGGTATCATCATGGAGCGATACAAGAATTCCCTCCACGGTATTATCTACAGAATGGTCCGGAACCAGGAAGAGACACAAGACCTCGTTCAGGAGGCTTTCATCAAGGCATATAATGCGCTTGAATCTTTCAATAAGCAGTATTCCTTCAGTACGTGGCTATTCAAGATCGCATCGAACAATTGTATCGATCACCTGAGGAAAAGGCGTTTGAACACGACGTCAATTGATACCCCTATTGTGACAAAGGATGGAAGTATAACCCAGGACATTCCGGACAGCTCTTACAATCCGGAGACAGACGTAATAAGGAACGAGATGATCAATAACATCCACAACGTGATTGATCAACTACCGGAAAAATACAGAGAGGTTATAAATTTGAGGCACAAGCAGGACAGGAGCTACGACGAGATCGCCATTGAGCTTGAATTGCCGATAGGCACTGTAAAAGCGCGCATCTTTCGCGCCCGTGAAATATTGAAAAAATCGCTGTCGAAAATGAATCTAAGATGAAGATGCAGCTATATATATTAAGCATTGCCATTTTTCTATCACTCAGCGCCGGAAATCTTTACGCACAAAGGATGTCGGTCTTTTCTGAAGAAGTGGATCTAGCCGATCAGGAAAGTCTTGAAGTGAATTTGCAACTTAACGGCGGTAAGGTCTGGTTCACTAAATCGCCATATGACAAACTCTTCATGATCGAAGTTGAATATAACAGCGAAGAAATGCGGCCGAGATTCAGGTATGACAGCGATGATCCTTCGCTCTCCTTCAGGCTCATATCTAAAGATGAGGAATACGAGGACGATGATTTCGAATTCAACGACGATAATTTCAAATTCGATTTTGATGGAGATGATGTAAACATTGGACTTTCATCGGTAAAAAAGACTTCATGGGATCTGAAATTCACGGATAAAGTTCCCTTAAATATTAACTTATTCTCCGGCGCCACTAAAGGAAATTTCGATTTCACCGGCATGATGATTAGCAATCTCAACATAGAAACAGGCGCGAGTAAGACATTCATCAGTTTTGATGAACCCAATCCTATCAGGATGTCGGAGTTCAATATATCCCTGGGACTGGCAAAGTTCAGGGGTAAACATCTCCTCAACGCAAATTTCGAGAATATGACCATAGAGGGTGGTCTTGGCAAAAGTACATTGGATTTCACAGGCGAGACAACGGAAAAATGTTACGTGCAGATGGAGCTCAGCATAAGCTCCACGATAATAATTTTACCACGAAATATCGGTGTAAAAATCTACGCCGACGTATCGGCATTCACCTCATTTGACACGAAAGATCTCATTGAAGTCGAAGATGACGTGTACGAAAGTCCCAATTGGGGTGAAACAGAAGGCGAATTGGTCATGGATATTGAAGCATCCATCGGGTTTGTAGAGTTCATCTTCGAGGATTGATGAGCTGTAAATCTTATTTTCATTTTTCTCTATACTTTTACTGCCAAATTTATAAACTTGACAACTACCGAAAAACCTCACCCTCTGTCATTGCCTGCCAGACATAAGTCGGGCTGGCGAGACTTGATTTTTCAGGTCGTGGCAGCCGAAGACAGGCGTAAGCCAATCTCAAATTTTAACGCTTCAGATAACTTCTGACACACCCCGTCTTTTGGCTTCGCCAAAATCCTCCGTAGGAGTTCCTCCGGAACACCCCTCTTTTTGATAGAGGGGAATTTTTCAGAAGTGCGGTAAGGACCTGTCCGACTGATACCAGGCGGGCAAGCCTTGACTCGCACTATTAAACTGTGTTTAATAAAAATAAAAACGGCGATCCGAAGGACCGCCGCTCTTACTTCACCTAAGAATTTAAACTAATCGTCTAAGTTATATTTAGACTTATTTACGATAATGTCAATATTATAAACGGCTACCTCTCTCCACCGACCATCGCGCTTGGCTTTTTCAAATGCCGCAATTGCTTCCGCTTCCATTGTGAGGCATTTGTATGCCAATCCGAGTTCAACCCATGAACCGCCGTTTGTTGCTTTAATACCCGTTGCCGTAAGAGCCGCATCTCTTGCGCCTTCACAATTGTTCAGCTGATTATACGCTTCGGCGAGATGGAAAAACGCTCTTGAATCTCTCTTGTTGAGCGACGTCGACTTCTCCTGAAGCGAAACAGCCTTTGTCCAGTTGCCCATTTTAGAATACGCTATACCCTGATCTCTGTACGCCCTCGCCATTTTCGGATCGGCTTCTATCGCCTTCTGAGTAGCTACAATTACCTCGTCGTAGTTCTTGCGGTTAAGCTCGATCGCGCCGATATTCGTCCACGCCTTTGCATCATTAGGATTTAGCGAAGTCGCTGTTTCAAAATCCTGAATCGCCCTATCATAGTTCCGGTCAGAAAGGTAGCTGTTTCCACGCGCATAGTATGCAGTTGACATAGTGGGATCGGCGTTTATAGCCTTACTGAATTGTTCTATGGATTCTTTAGTGTTTCGTTGACGCTTTGCGATTATGCCCTTCATGTAATAAGCGCTGGAATAACCGGCGTCAAACATCAAGACAGTATCGTATTTCTCTACCGCTTTGGCATAATTGCCCTTTTTATACTCAAGATTACCATCGTTGTAATTCAAACCGATTATGTTTTTAAGCTCTTTTCTGTATTTTTCATTTTCGGGATCGAGCTGAATAGAACGACGAATATTAGTTCCTGCTTCCACATAATTCTTTTCCCTGACATTGATCTTGCCGTAAATGAAATACGCCGGAGCAAATTGCGAATCCATTTCAAAGAGATTTTTCAGCGAATCTTTTGCAACGGCAATGTTTCCATCTGTAAATGCCTTATTCGCTCCCACCATAAGATTATTGATTATCCGCTCTTTCGCTTCTTCGTCTGTCTCTCCGCCCTGCGCGAAAAGCAGCTGTCCGGAAAGCAATAACAGCGCGCTGCAAATAACTAAATTAGAGACGATTCTCATTCGCTGCATTCCCTTATAATTTAAAATTCTCCCAACTTGTGCCGAAGGCGGGATTCGAACCCGCACACCCGTTAGAGCACTGCCCCCTCAAGACAGCGTGTCTACCAGTTCCACCACTTCGGCTGAAAAAGATCAATTACCGGAGTTTTGGTCATCTGTTAGACCGGGAGCCGATGGTGTTGGCAAGCTTGCGCCCTGTCCTGTAGTCTGTTCCTTTGCAGCTTCCTGAATAAGGCTGACACTCCCTTTATCAGGATTCGAGGCAAAACTGATCATGATGGCGATTACCATAAATGCCCCGACAAGTCCTACTGTCGTTTTTTGCAGGAAACTTGCAGCTCCTCTACCTCCGAAAACAGCGCTCGTTCCCGCACCGCCAAAAGCGCCGGCGAGTCCCCCGCCTTTGCTCGACTGCATTAAAATTGTGATAACAAGAGTCAAACTGACAAAAATATGAACTACTACTAAAATTCCATACAAACTATCCTTGCTCCTTACTTATATCTTCAGCTATAGCTGCAATCCCGTTAAACGATTCCGCTTCAAGGCTTGCGCCGCCTATAAGAGCTCCGTCGATATCAGTTTGATTCAGCAGCTCTTCGGCATTCCGCAAAGATACACTGCCGCCATACAAAATCAAAATACTTTTTCCCCTATCTTCTCCCGCGATTTTACTCACTATCTTCCGGATAAATTCATGCATCTCCTCAGCTTGTTCCGGAGTTGCTGTTTTTCCCGTGCCAATTGCCCAGACAGGCTCGTAAGCTATTACAAGATTCTCTAATTCACCCTCTGATAAGTCCCGAAGTATGGTATCCAACTGCTTCTGTACTACCTCCTCCTGCTCCCTATTTTCCCTCTGTTCAAGTGATTCTCCAACGCATCCGATAACATGAAACCGATTTAAAAGCGCATACTTGATTTTCTTCGCTACGATCTCATCGCTTTCTCCGAAAAGCGCGCGCCTCTCCGAATGACCGATGATGACCCAATTCACGCCGGTAGAGCGTATCATATCCAGCGAAATCTCACCCGTAAATGCTCCTGATTCCTCATAATGGCAGTTTTGAGCAGCGATGAGCAGCTCCGTATCTTTAAGTTTCTGACCAATAACTCCAAGAGAGATAAATGACGGACTTATCAGCACATCAATATTCTCAAATGACTTTGTTCCTTCCGCGACCATTTTGGCAAGTTGATAAGATCCGTATAGATCCAAATTCATCTTCCAGTTGCCGGCTATGAGTAAACGCCGACCGATCATTCTTTCTCCTGCAACATCTCTAAACCCGGCAGAGCGTTACCGGAAAGAAGCTCTAATGAAGCGCCGCCACCGGTCGATATATGAGAGACATCGTTTGAGAGATTCATCTGCTTCATAGCCGAGGCTGTATCTCCGCCGCCCACTACGGTCGTAGTTCCCGTCTTTGTCAATTCAACCAGCTTTTTGCCGACAGAGACAGTGCCGTTCGACCAATGAGGAACCTCGAATATTCCCATTGGGCCGTTCCAGATAACCGTTTTTGCCCCTTCCAACACATGATCGAACTCCGCGACCGTCATCGGTCCGATATCCACACCCATTTTGTCATCACCAAGTTCGTCAATGAAACATACGTCGCCCAACTCCGGTGAATCGATCGAGCTGACCGCTACGCAATCGGTAGGGAGATGATAATTTATCCCTTTTTTGCTCAACTCTCTCAATATCTCCTTGCAGCTCTCTACCAGATTTTCATCAACCAACGACTTCCCTATCGGATGCCCCATAGCTTTCAAAAAGGTAAACGCCATTCCTCCTCCTATGAGAAAAGCGTCGGCAAGTTTTGAAAGATTCTTTATGACCGGTATCTTGTCCGAGACCTTTGCGCCGCCAAGCACAACTACCATCGGTATCCTCGGGTTATCTACTATACTGCTCATATATTTTACTTCGGAATCCATCAAATAACCGGCGACTGCCGAATCCATGATCTCGGGGACGCCATACGTTGAAGCGTGTTTCCTATGAGCCGTGCCAAACGCATCGTTGACATATATGTCTCCGTGAACCGCCAACGCCTGAGCAAACTCGCTCCCGTTCTCCGTTTCCTCCTTATGAAAGCGGAGATTCTCCAAAAGCAGCAGCTCGCCCGCTTTAAGTGATGATGATAGAGCAAGCGATTCTTTTCCGACACAATCATCGGCGAATTTTACTTCTCTTGAAAGTATTTTTGAAAGCAGTTCAGCGACAGGTTTGAGGCTCAGTTTTGCTTCAACCTTTCCATCCGGTCTGCCGAGATGACTCATTAAAATAAGACTTCCACCATCCTCTAATACTTTATCTATACTCGGAATCGCAGCTCTGATCCGATGGTCGTCCTCAACCTGACCTGCGGAAGAAAGCGGTACGTTAAAATCAGTCCGCATCAGAACGCGCTTGTTCAGGAGATTCAGGTCATCGAGAGTGAGTTTAGGCATTGTTAACTAAAAAACGTTTTTGCGAGTTCATAGAGTTCTGCCGGAACGAGTTTCAGTTCACTCGTTGCGTCCGAAAGAGGAACAGGAACTATTTCATTTCCTTTGAGCGCAGCCATCTTTCCGAAATCGCCGTTATTAACGTAATCCGCAGCTGCCAATCCGAAGCGCGTTGCCAGCATCCTGTCGTATGCTGTCGGCGATCCGCCTCTTTGAGTGTGACCGAGCACGACAGTCCGAATCTCGTCGCCCGTCTGCTTGCCGATCTCCTTTCCGACATACTTTCCAACGCCGCCGAGCCGTATATTCCCGAAGTCATCTAATGACTCGTCTTGAGTAACCATGCTGTCATCGCCTCCGATCGCCGCTCCCTCAGAAACGACGATAATATGAAATCGTTTTCCCGCCTCTTTCCGCTTGTTGATCAGACCCACAACTTCCGAGACAGACATTTTAAACTCGGGGAGCATAATGCAGTGGGCACTGCCCGCTATTCCCGCATGAAGGGCTATCCATCCGGCTTGCCTGCCCATTACCTCTACTACTATTGTCCTGTGATGTGACTTGGCTGTTGTGGTCAACCGGTCGATGGCTTCCACTGCAATTGTCAGAGCAGTGTCGAATCCGAATGTCGCATCGGTAGCCGACAGGTCATTATCTATTGTCTTCGGAATCCCGACGCATGGAATCCCGTCTTCGGTGAGCTTAGTGGCAACCAACAGCGTATCGTCCCCGCCGATCGCAACTATAGCATCAAATTTGAATTTCTTTATGTTCTCTTTTAAGCTTTTAAGATCTTCTTCTTCATTGTATGGATTGGTGCGGGAAGTACCGAGAATAGTCCCACCTTCACGAATCAGACCCGCCATATCAGACGAACTCAATTGATAGACGTCTCCTTCGACCAATCCCTTCCAACCGTCTCTTATCCCGTATACTTCGTGACCATGAACGTCTATCGACCGCCTGACAACTGCCCTTATGGCGGCATTCAATCCGGGGCAATCGCCCCCTCCCGTTAAGATCCCAATTCGCATTAGTTAGATTCCTCGTTTTTTCCGCGCGAGTCAGGGTGTCAAAGACACTATTCTGTATCCTGACCGCCCCTTAACTTCTATACGGCGTCAGGGCTTGCCCTGACTGCCACAAAGTAAACCGATTTCTCGGAGAAAAATATTACAGCACTAATTAAGAATATGCAAGAGTTATATTGAAACAATCCTATGGATGAAGGATATGCCAAACGATATACGCTAACTCTTTACACACCCCACCCTACGGGCACCCCTCTTTTTAGAGGGGAATTAGCGGACTTGCTCTTATTCAAAACCACTCGTCGTAAGGATATGAGAGTGCGAGTCAGGAGGCATGTTGCCTAAACTCCTGCGGAATCCTGACCGCACTGATAAGATGGTTAGCCCTGACCACACAATACTTAAACGGGCTCTGTTGGCCGAACCTTTCTTCATTAATTTATTAGCTTGCATTTCATTTATAAACCGGCATATCTTTAAAAAGTATCTAAAAAGTATTCAATATTATGCGCTTTAATTGCAATCTCTGGAAGGCAGGATTGTTATTTTGTAAGAAAATTTAATTTTATGAGTGATTTAATCAACAAAACCAGAAGGAGGGGAATGATGTCAAAATCAATTATCCATTTAATTAGCAGTATGGCGCTGGTACTTATACTAATTAGCGTTTCAATGGCTCAAGTGAAATTTGGAGCTACTTACGGCATCACAAGTTCAAATATGTCGGTTGACCCGGAAGATCCCGACGATCTATCATCCGATTCGAAATTGGGTTTCACCATTGGAGGAGTTATTGAATATCCTATAAATGATAATCTAAATCTAAGAAGCGGTTTATCTATTACTCAAAAGGGTTCAGAATTTAACGCAGATATTTTAGGTCTCAAACTCGAATCTTCTACAAACCTATTGTATCTGACAATACCGGTACTTGCGCAGTATAAATTGAACAGTGCAGGGAATACACTCTATGGTCTTGGCGGCTTGGATATAGGAATATTAACTAGCGCTGATATTGAGGCAAAAACATCCGGCGAGCTGTTGGGGATTAGTTTTGATTCGGATACGAGTTTTAGTATCAAAGACTCTCTCTTCTACAGACATCGCTCTAAATATTGGCGCGGGTTACATGATGGAAAGAGGATATTCTAAAATATATGTGGAAATCCTATATTCATTAGGATTATTGGATATAGATTCTGTTGATGATGATGTAGCTTTGAAAACAAAAGGGATTATTATTTCAGTCGGCTACATATTCTGATTGATTAAAGCTTATTTATCAGGTTGAAGTCCCAAAGGGATTCTCCAAAAGAGTCCTTAGTGACCTTCGGAACACCCCTCGCCTCTGAGAGAAACTCTCCTAATGGGGAGAGGTCGAAATATTCACTTGTCCGTACTCTTTTGCCGCAGTATATTTATGTAGAGGAAATCAATGACTGTAATACTCGTACTCGTTTACATAGCTCTAACCCGTTTAGTTCTGTGGGTATTTGAAGATACGGTTTTCAATTGGGCTGTCAAACTGTTTTTCATAATCCTCCTCAACGGGTCGGCTACTTATTTCATGTATGACTACATCGATAATCAGTTCGAGCACGTAAGAAACGTTCATAGGGAATACTACAAACGATACGATAATCTGACCGATTAACGGCGCTCTCAGGCTTTCTATATCATACCGCTGCCAAGAAGCAGAGCGACAGTGAGCAGCATCCATCCGACTAAATTTCGAACATGGCGCATCTTCACCTTCTTCATAAAGCGATTACCAATAAAAGAACCGAGAAAAGCCGTCAAAACGGCTGCTGATATAAGATTCAACCCTCCCGAATCAACAATAGTTGTCAGGGTTCCTCCGAAAAACAAAGTGCCGTATACGGCAACACGCGACAGGTCAACCACAACCGAACAGACGACTCCCGTCCCGATAAACTTGGCTTTATCATCGATAGAACGGATGAGAAAGGCGCTGCGGAGCGCTCCCTGATGACCCGAAAGCCCACCGAAAAAGCCCGAAAGAGCGCCGCCAAGCGGAATATATTTCTTCGGAAATGCCAGCCCTTCAAATCGTTTGGAAAACTCCAAAATCGCAAAAAGCAGCATAAGCGCCGCGATGACCAATTTGATAAGCGTCATATCACGAGCGCCATAGAATTCGTACGAATAAACAGGCTCGGATACAGCCATTCGAGTCAATAAATAAGCGCCGAACGCGGAAAAGAGCAGTCCGGGAATTATAAATCGCAGTGCAATGCTCCAATCAGCGTGCTTACCGACAAGCGCCGTTTTAAACAGATTATTTGAGAGATGCACTACCGCTGTCATTGCCACCGCCGCCTCTATCGGAAAGAAAATCGCGAAGACCGGCATCAGAAGGGTTCCGATACCAAATCCGGAAATGAGAGTCAAAGCAGCCACCGCAAGCGCGGCAACCATTACAGTCAGATACATTAACATATATTCATTCGCATTTATTGTTACCGAGAAGTGAATATATGGCTATTCGGAGAAAATAAAAAGCCCCGAGTTTCCTCGGGGCTTCATTTTCTTATTTTATCAATACGGGTTAGTATCCCCACCCGTATGCCGTCCATTTCATTTTCTTTATCCTCACTATTCGTTTGCAATATTATATACGTTATCTAGGGGTTTTTGTTCCATCTTATTTCCACTTTCATTTCTATCTAATCTAACGTTATAACCCTTATTTGCCAATGCTTAGAGTAATTTTATGTATTCTCTATTTCCACTTTCATTTCCATGTTTATTTCTATATTGAATTTACGGAAACCGAATAAATATTTTTAGTTTGTAGCTTAGTTACTTAAGAAGTTGGAGTTAAACCAAAGGCTGATTCTCTCGAACATTAACAACGAGAGTTACCTCCTCTAATTGGCGGTCGTCCACCCTTCTGCCCATCAGGTTTGAGAGATTAGTATCAAGATTTTTGCGGTTTTTCCGATCATTTTTAAGTCTGCGCGGGAGTCGGTCAATGAAATTATCTATTTCAAACTCGGCATCCCGCGGTTCAAGCACGTTCCAACGTTTCGATCGGATCCTCGCGGTAATGTCTATTCCGAGTTCATCATCTTGCAACGTAATGGTATCACCGACTTCAAGCTTATCGTAAGGGTAGCCGTCAGGGTGGAGATCTCCTCTTCTTCCTACAAGGATGGGATCATGGTATTGTCCCGCAGTAAGCGGTGATGCTGACCCAATCGGCAGGAGTTTTCCTTTTAAGCTTTTTTTAACCTAGCCATTTATGGTTGGGACCGGTGGTTAATAAAATCGAATTTACGCCGTTCACGGCGTTATCCAAAGATCATTGAAAAGGGAGTAACTCGCTGGGCTGAATATTTTATTTAGATAATTCTGTGTCAGTAGGCGATATTACAACCCGCGGGACTCACTCTAATAATTTCTCCCGCAAACGCACTATCCAATACTCACCCATAAACGAGGCGTTCTCAATAATTCCATAATAAAGACTTTGATTTTTCTTGATCAAAGAACCGCTACTGCCATCCCCAACGGTGATTACCGTAGATCCAGTCGAATTTATTGCAATGAACGCGCCTGCAGCGCCTTTAATATTATATCCTTTTGTGGAGTTATCATTGAGACCGGGATTAAATCCGTAATATGCCGCTATGGTAAGTTGATAGCTGCCGTCAACACTGAAAAGTGAACCGGCAATTGTATAAGTAGTAGGAGATATTGCGAGAAATACGGTTGTGAAACTATCCGAGGGAAAAGGTCTCGCCAGCACCAACTGGATAGATGTTGCGTTTGTGGGTTCCTTCCATTCCACCGTAAGCGGTTGGTTCGCGCCATGCGAAATGCTGTCCGAAAGATTGGTGATTGTAGGCTCAGACGGCATGATAGCAGTCCCGCTGGCAATTTCATTTCCTCCTACACTAACTGTAAGTTCATATTGGTTCCCCACTACGTAGCCTACCAGCCGGAACTGTCCCAATATACACCAAAAGTCTGCCCCGTGAGCTCCATATCGTTTATTTTTACTGTGGCATCTGTTACTGGTCCGTTATTATCGACTGCTATGAATGTACAACCTAAAAATCCCGTTTTGAATATAGTCGCAGAGATGTTGTAATCATTTTTCGGGTCGTTAACTGTCACCTGATTTTCTTCGTCATTCGGTCCGGTCGGATCGTCATCGCCGCAGCCTTGAATGCTTACGGACAGTGACAAATATAATGCGAATAGTTAGAACGGTATTTTTTTCATGATATTAGCTCATCTCCTATTTGCGAGTTACACTAAAATATTTTTCTGAAAAAATCAATCCTATCGCTGTGAATATACTGTTTTTGTTTGCTATCACAAGGGTTATTTCTGTCGGATTTTAAAGAGACAAGAAGACGGAAGGCGTGATTTATCCTGCTTAGCTAAATTTGAGAGCATCGATCAATTACACCCCTCCCTCCTGTGGAGTACTCCCCTCAAGGGGAGAGGATTACCGTGCGGGTTAGGACTTGCCCTGACCGCACTCATCGCATCTCTGATGCGATAAATTCCTCTCCCCGCCAGACCGACTTGAGCAGGCTCCTTTCAAGGAGGATAAAAAAAGAGACTATTGCTTTATGTAGATAAATAGATATATTGAAAGAACAATCAAGCGTTCACTATATCGAGGAACAATGAATAAACGCAGAGAATTTCTCATACCCATTGCAATGGTCATCGTTTTGATAATCGTATATCTCACGTCTTCAGATGAGACCGAAAAGAAAGGCAAGATATCCGGGGCATTCAGAGCGTTGCAAGGATGGGCGGTTCAGCGCGCCTATCCGGGTGATGATGTTCCCGCAAGCGGTTTCTATCAGGCGTTTGAACAAACTAAATTGATGCAACGCTCTCTCAGTAAAAGCTCTGCTTCTCACCCCTGGGAAGCTATCGGACCGAAAAACATCGGCGGCAGGACGCTTGCAATTGCGTTCAACCCGCAAAACCCGAACACGATCTATGCCGGTTCTGCCGGCGGTGGATTATGGCGCAGCTACACTCTCGGTGAGGGTGCGCAGGCATGGGAACACGTTTCGACAGCCTTCCCCGTTCTGAGCGTCAGCTCGATAGCGATCTCACCCGATGATTCCAACACTATGTATATAGGGACGGGCGAGGTTTATAATTCCGAAAGCACTGGCACGGGCTATAGCATCAGAGCCACGAGAGGCAGCTACGGGATCGGCATCCTGAAAACCTCTGATGGCGGCGTTGCATGGGAGAAGAGCCTCGATTTCTCTCTCGACCAGCGTAAAGGGATCGAAGCTATTCGATTGAACCCGCAAAATCCGAACACCGTTTGGGCTGCGACGACCGACGGAGTTTATCGCTCTTTTGACGCGGGAACCTCCTGGACCCTCGTTAATTCGGTCATCATGGCGATGGATCTGGCGGTTAACCCTGTCGATACGAATATCGTTTTCGTGACACATGGCGATCTGTTCAGTCAGGGTCACGGCATTTACAGAACTCAGGATTCGGGCGGCAGCTGGGAGAAGTTGACCGCCGGCCTACCGGCAACTTTCGGAGGAAAGGCTGTACTCTCTATCTTTGAGGCAGACCCGAGTACGATTTATGTAAGTATCGGCTTCAGTCACGGCGGCGCGACAGCTACACAGCTTTGCAGGTCAACAGATGGAGGCGACACATGGACACTGCTTTCAGATTTCGATTACTCTATCTATCAGGGCTGGTATTCTCACTTTGTCGGCGTTCATCCGACCGATTCCTCGAAGGTGATTGTGGGCGGTATCGATATTTTCAAATGGATCGAAGATTCCGGCACGTTCAGCCAAAAGACCTACTGGTGGAAATGGTCATTCGGAACGGTAGTTCCCCCCGGTGATCCCGAAGGACCTGCGGACTATTCTCATGCCGACCACCATGCGATGGTCTTCCATCCGACAGACCGGGACACCATTTATTTCGCTACCGACGGCGGAATATTCCGCACTATCGACGGCGGAGAAACATACCGAAGTTCGAACGGCGGTTATCAAACGACTCAATTCTACTCGGGATTTTCGAGTTCAAGACTCGACTCCAACCTCGCAATGGGCGGACTTCAGGATAACGGAAGCGCTATATATTACGGCGGTGACGGCTGGATGAAAGTCATCGGAGGCGACGGCGCTTATTCCGCTATCAATACGAGCGATGACAATATTATTTACGGCTCATGGTACTATCGAAACATTCTCAGATCCAACGACAGAGGAATGAACTTTTTTTCGAATGTTTCTCCTCAAAACACAACGAACGAGAGTCTTAACTTCATCTCGCCTTTTGTTATGAGCCCGACATTCCCCGATCATCTCTATGCGGGAGGAAGCATCGTTCATAGCACGACCGACGGCGGCGCCTCCTGGACTGCGGGGAATAACGGAAATGAACTCGACGGTAACCCGGTACTTACAATGGCAATAGCCGAAATTGATCCGAATGTCGTTTACGTCGCTACCGCTCCATGGTATTCGAGGGCACACGTTTTTGTGACGCGTGACGGCGGAATCAGCTGGACGGATATCACGCAGGATCTCCCTGACCGGTACATAGTCGATCTGGCGGTCGATCCGACTGATAACAATGTTGTATATGCGGCTCTGTCGGAATTCGGCTCCTCGCATCTCTTCCGGTCGGCGGACGGCGGACTTAACTGGGACGATATCGGAAGCGGATTGCCCGATATTCCGACAAACGCGGTTCTTATAAACCCTGAAGACCCTGCCCGTCTGTATGTCGGAAACGACATCGGTGTTTACGTGTCAGCCGATACGGGCAATACGTGGCAAACTCTGATGGATGGCATGCCCGAAGCCGTGATCGTAATGGACCTGGTCATCTCGCCGCAAAACAGAAAACTTCGTGTCGCGACGCACGGCAGCGGAGTCTATCAACGGCAGCTGCCCGAGGCGATCGTAAGAGTAAGACCGGAACCGTCAGCAATTTCGCAGCGCTTCACACTCGCGCAGAATTATCCGAACCCGTTCAACCCGGTCACAACTATAAAATACCATAACAAGGTAGCGGCTACTATTTCCTTGATCATCTATGACGTGAACGGTCGTGAGGTCGAACGCCTATCGAATGGGATGCAGCCCGCCGGGGTTCATGTATTCGAATGGAACGCTTCGAACGTCTCCTCCGGCATTTACTTTTACCGTCTCAGTGCCGCCGACTTCACGGAAACCAAAAAGATGATTCTTTTGAAATGAGAATTGATAGATACGTGCGAGTCAGGGCTACAAAATAAGTGCCCCTGGCACTCTGACCGCAACTGAACAGATAAAAAAATAGTTCAACATTTGACATTGATAACCCAATAGGTTATCTATATCCGAAGGGCTTGATACTTTTGCAGAGGAGAAAAATGAATCTGAGCAGACTTATATTTATTTCTATCATGATGCTCATGGCATGTTCGGACAGAGCACTGAACGAAGCGGAGAGCGTTCTCACTGAAGTTCATCTTCAATCCGGTTTCTTCGGGCAGGTAACTATTTGGGTGAATGATGAACAAGTTTATAACGCAGTGGTGTCAGGCCAGCAGCCATTGGCAGGTCCGCAAGGTCAATTCACGCTTTCCATGACCCGGGGAATTGCCGTTGTCAAAGTCTTATGGGGATCGTCGGGCGCTCAATTGACAGATGATTCCTCCGTTCAGATAGGTTCGTCGCATGAGTATTTCCTCGGCATAAAAATCGTTGATGATGCTGTCTCACTTAAAATTCAGACCTCCGAATTTCTTTATCTGTGAGTCCTGATCGACACCTCAGAAAGAAGGGGAAACAGTACTTTATATGGACTCCCCTCCTTCCTAAGGGGGGGGAAACCGCTTTGAGCGGTGGGGTGGTATTTTACCTACCTTACCCCTTAACGAGTTTCAAAAGCGTAACCTGCGGTGGTACACCGATTCGCACGGGCGGACCCCAATAACCGACGCCGGTATCAACATAAATACCTGTGTTTTTATACCTATGAATTCCTTTAATGAACGGCTGCTGCAGTCCGACAAGCAGGTTCCACGGATAAAATTGTCCACCGTGTGTATGTCCTGAAAGTTGAAGATCGAAACCCGCCTCCGCTGCTTTGAATATACTGCTCGGCTGATGCGCCAATAGTATTTTGAAGCTCTCTTCTGAGGCTCCTTCGATTGCTTTGTGAGGATCAGATGCGTTTTGCGGATCCATATTCTTAGACACTAAGTCGGTAACACCTGCAAGAACGATATGCCCCTTCCCTTTTTTAAGCACGATATGCTCATTGTTCAAAACCCTGAAACCCAATTCATCACTGATATGAGCCACCCACTCATTTACTCCCGAGTAATACTCGTGATTCCCGGTGACAAAATATTTTCCGTGAGGAATATCAAGTTCAGCCAGCGGAGCGACATCATCCCGGAGCGATTCAACTGAACCGTCAACAAGATCACCCGTCATTACCAACAGATCGGGTGAGAGTCTTTTTGCTATCTCCACGATCCGCTCCACGAATTTCCTCTTTATTGACGGACCTACATGGATATCGGTAATCTGCAATATCTCATATCCGCTGAACTCCTCAGGAAGGTTCGGGACCCTGATATCGATCTTTTTAACCTTGATACGACTCTTTGCGGTGTATACCCCCCAACCGATATAAGAGCCTGAAACGCCTACAATACCTATGTTTATCATGTTCAGCAGGAATCGCCTCTTCTCCGGATCCATCACCGCCGAAGCCGCCTCTTCGCTGCCCTTTGATCCCTGGAAAAGAGCTAAGCCTTTTCCTCCGAGCAGGATCAGCAGCCAGACGATATCACGGGATAGCATTAGTACAAACAAAATCGAAAACAGCGCCAATCCGATGTATGCGAACGAAGCGAACCAATCGACCCATGTGGAGAAGTAACCTCTAAACCAGAACATGAACCGTAGCGGAATGGACAGCCACAAGAACACTATCACTCCCCATACAACGTAATTCCAGGGAGAGGGAAACGCAGCGGTCGACATGAGACGCCAACCGACGTACCCGTACACCAATCCAAGTACGGTTGTGAAGATGATTACAAACGCCACTACGCCATTACCTCGCTTTTATCATAGAAACTGTTCGGATAAGATAAGAATATCTGTGTTAAATCAAAATTGAATTATTATTCAGGATGAATCAGCCTATTTTTTATGGGGTCCAATCCAGAACAGGGATAGCGTACCTTTATTTAGAAATCCGAGTATTCTGAACTTGTAGTCTACTCTGAATTGATATTCGTTTTTGGCAGCCTTTAACTTTTTAAATCCTAACGAAGGGTTGTAAATATTTGTTTAGAATTAATCAATAAGGTTGGTCTGGAAAAACAAAAATGGATGTATTGGTCGTTTTATGAAGTACGTATATTTCTTCGGTCAAGAGAGGAGAATGATATAAAGAATTTATTCCTAAAATTAATAGATATGCTGGATAGAAAAATATCTGCAGAGGAATTAAACGAATTTCTGACAAATTCAGAAACAGATTAATATTAAGCAATAAATAATAGAAATGCATGCTATCCCTCCAGCTCAGCCAATAGGCTTTCACTGTCTAACACCGTAGCGAATTCATCGTGCAGGTTCGCCAGCGAGATCTCGTGTATAGTTTCCGCCGGGTGCGTTTTACCGGTATGGTCGACAGTATCCCACGCAGCGGTCGCATCTGAGATCACATATGTTTTGAAGCCGAGATTACTTGCCATCCTAACTGTCGTCGAAACACAATAATTGGTGGTGAACCCTGTGAACACGATCGTATCATAACCCTTTTCACGCAAAACATCTTCAAGATCCGTTCCGATAAAGGCGCTGTTGACTGATTTGATGAATACCTGCTCTCCCGCTTCGGGTTTGACGATATCCTTGATGGCGACACCCGGATGACTTGGGTGCAACGGCGAATCAGAATTAATGGAATGGTGCTGCGCATACATCACTGGACGAGCTGACTTTCTCCATGCGGCGAGAAGTCGCGCCACATTGGATTCGGCTTCGTGGTTATTTCTATTTCCAAAATGCGGCTCGTCAAATCCATCTTGTATATCCACAACAAATAATACTGCGTTCTTCGGAATCAAATCATGCTCTTATTTTGTGATATCATTGTCTTACTCCAACGCTCTCTGGATCGCCTTGACGTACTCTTCTTCCTTGAGTATCTCGTTATAGGAGAAGAAGATGAAATCTCCGATCCCTCTTGATTTGGATTTGTAGATCTTGCTTTCGACGTCGAAGTGGTTCTGATTGAACGCGCCGATCCCCATGATCAATTTATCTGCTGGAACGAGCGTCAGTATCGATTCCAAGTTATTCATGAATTGTGTAAGGTCGGCATTATAGTTCATCGGTACCGCATAGTCAAGCGTGCCCGACATCACCCACCTGACCCAGTTCTGATAGTTTTGTTCCCGCGCCGAGACGGGATTCGGTTTTACGGCTGCCGTGAGGAGTATCGGTTTCCCCGAAGCTTTTATCCGTTCTTTCAGCGCTATGACGAGATTCGATATGCTTCGTAATTTAAAGTTTTTCCACTGACGCTCAAACGCTTCTACGCTCGCCTTGCCCATCACCTCAGAAATTTCCGCACCGCTTTCTATGAAGAGCACCGGGTCGACTCCCGTCTCATCTCTGAAACTGTTCATCGCCGCCCGGTTGAAACCGTATTCCGGTCCGGGATAGCGAACATAATCGAGATGCAGCCCGTCGATGTCGTATTCGTCTATAAGTTCGCCGAATACGGCGAGAAGGTATTTTTTGACCTGCGGATGCCCGGGTGAGAGATATACGCCTTCCGAGCCTTGCAGTTTGAATTGCCGGCGGCTCTTTTTAGCGTCTATCACATCTCCGTACGCTCGAGCCGTCCACTCCGGATGCTGATTGAGCAGATGGTTTTCTGATACGGGTTTCTTCTCTGAACTCCAAAGCAGGTAAACGTTCACCCAGGCGTGCACTTTGATATTCTCTTTATGTGCTTGATTTATGAGTACGCGCAGCGGGTCAAAATTTCTGCCCTTCACAAAAGGCGAGCGCACAACGATTTCGCTGTTGTAATAAGCGTCTCCCCTCCCCCTGACCTGCGCGAAGATATGGTTAAAGCCGTGTTTCTTTGCAGTCTCCACAACTTCTCTGACGCTCTGTTTTGTGGTAAGCCTGTCCCTTATGACCCAGAAAGCTTTGACCGGTCGTGTTTCTCTGTTTTGGGCTGTTGCAGCCGGGTGATTCAAGACGAGAATAAACAAAAGAAAAGGCAACCGTTTCAGGTTGCCTTTAATATGTCCTAATAGGATAAACAGCATGCGTTTAAAGGAGTTTAATTCCTTGCTCAACCTCCTCCTGAACGCACTTTTCTCAGCTTATCCGCAATTCCTTCTTTCTTCTCTTTTTTCTCTACAACGGCTTTTTCAATATCGACCAGCTCGAGCAGTGACATGTCGGCGCCGTCACCCTGCCGATAGCCGAGCTTGAGGACGCGTGTGTATCCGCCGACCCGTTCTGCATAGACCGGTGCGATCACGTCAAACAGTTCGCGCACCAGCGCTTTATTAGGAATGAACCGGAGAACATGCCGCCGCGCGGCGAGATCGCCTTTTTTCGCGAACGTAATCAACCGTTCGGCAAGTTTCCTCGCCTCTTTCGCCTTTGCGTGCGTGGTTTTGATCTGTTTATGCTCAAAGAGTGAAGCCACCATATTGTTCAACATCGCTTTTCTGTGGCTCGTTGTCCTGTTGAGTTTATTTTTTTTAATTCTATGACGCATCTCTATAAGGTCTCTTCACCGATGTAATGTTTCACGTCCATATCGAAGTTGAGTCCGAGTTCGCCTAATTTTTGCTGAAGCTCCAAGAGTGATTTCCTGCCGAAATTTTTGAATTTCAGCATCTCTGATTCACTTTTCGAGACTAAGTCGCCTAAAGTATTTATCTCCGCTGCTTTAAGACAGTTATGAGAACGCACGGAAAGTTCCAACTCGTCTATGCTGCGCTGGAGCTGTTTCTTGGTGCGGGCGAGGTCTTCCTCTTTTTCACTCGGTTCTTCATATCTGTTTTCACCGTCGTGGGTGATGAACAGGTTCAAGTGATCCCGTAGAATCTTTGCCGCTTCGCTGACGGCGTCATCAGGAGTGATGCTTCCATCTGTTTCAACTTCGAGTGTAAGCTTCTCGAAGTCGGTCTTGCCTTCGACTCTCGCAGGCGAAATTTCATAATTCACGAACTTCACGGGAGTGAAGATCGAGTCTATGAAGATTGTGCCTATCGGCGTATCGGGGATCTTATTCTTATCCGCCGGAACGTAACCTCTTCCGACCTCGAACCTGAGTTCGATCGTGAAATTGGTATCTTCGTTCAGCGTTGCAATGTGATGTTTGGGATTGAGCACTTCTAAGTTCGAAGTTGCTTTTTGTATCGAGCCTGCCGTGAATTCTCCCGGTCCTTTCAGATCCAAGGTCACCTTATCTGAGGTGCCTTCTATCATTTTCACTTTGACTTCTTTCATGTTGAGTATCATTTCCGATACGTCTTCCGTGACACCCTCGATAGTGGTAAATTCATGGTTCACGCCGTCTACCTTGAACGAAGTGATGGCTGTTCCCGGAATGGCGCTAAGAAGGACTCTTCTCAGTGAATTGCCGAGTGTGAGTCCGTATCCCTTCTCTAACGGTCCTAGCGACAGTTCTCCCTTTGTGGCGGTGTATGTGGACTCATCCACAACTACTGCATCGGGCATTCTTACATTGATCTTATTCATTTATTTATTTCCTATGCTACTTTGAGTAAAGTTCGATTACTAAATGTTCTTTCACTTCAAGCGGAATTTGCTCTCTCTCGGGAATTTCAATTACCCTTCCGAGCATATTGGCTTTATCCAACTCAAGCCATGGAGTAGCGTTTTCCGTCTTGACCCTTCTCATGGAAGCGTGTATCACCTCCATCTTCTTTGCTTTATCACGGACCTCGATAAGGTCGCCTTCACTTGTGAGGTACGACGGGATATTTACTATTCTGCCGTTCACGTTGAAGTGACGATGACTGATTAGCTGCCTTGCCGCATTGCGTGACGGGGCAAATCCGAGCCTGTAAACTATATTATCAAGCCTGCTTTCGAGCAGAAGTATCAGGTTGTTACCCGTGATACCCGCCATCTTGTCGGCTTTTTTATAATAGTTCCTGAACTGCTTCTCGAATAGTCCGTAAATCCGTTTTATTTTCTGTTTCTCCCGGAGCTGAATCCCGTAATCGGATAATCTGCTCCTTCTGTTCTGTCCGTGCTGACCGGGAACATATGCCCGCTTCTCTACAGGACATTTTGATGAAGTGCATTTCGAGCCTTTCAGAAAGAGTTTCTCTTTTTCTCTCCGGCATAACTTACAAACCGGTCCGGTGTATCTACCCATAGGCTCTCCTATACCCTTCGCCGTTTAGGAGGACGGCAACCGTTATGTGGCAGAGGAGTAACATCTTTGATGGCGATAATTTCAAGACCTGTAGCTTGAAGCGATCTGATAGCGGATTCGCGTCCGCCGCCCGGTCCCTTCACTCGCACTTCTACCCTCACAAGTCCAAGTTCCATTGCCTCTTTCGCCGCCATTTCGCCCGCAAGCTGAGCCGCGAACGGTGTATTCTTACGTGAACCCTTATATCCTGCGCGTCCTGCCGAAGACCATGATATTACGTTCCCGTATATATCGGTCAAGGTGACTATGGTGTTATTGTAAGTCGCTTTCACGTGCGCGATACCGTTGGCATCTACCTTAGTTTTTTTCTTTTTCTTTCGGCTTTTCTTTGGAGCAGCCACTCTTACCTCCTAAAATTGTGCGGGTTGGGGTTTATTTTGAACTCCTTCGGAGCCACGACCGCAACGATGTTAATATCTATGCTAAAAATTCTATCCATTATTTCATCACTTTTTTCTTGCCTGCAACGGCTCGTTTCTTGCCTTTACGCGTCCGGGCGTTAGTGCTTGTCCGCTGCCCGTGCACCGGCAGTCCCTTACGATGACGCAAGCCTCTGTAGCTTCCGATATCCATCAACCGCTTGATGTTCATCGTCCTGTCAGTCCTCAAGGCGCCTTCGATGACATAATTGTCCGAGATTATCTCCCTGATCTTCGCAACCGTGGAATCGTCCAAAGTATTAGTTCTGACTTCAGGATCTACACCCGCGATTTCTAAAATTTTAAGCGCTCTCGTTCTACCGATTCCGAACAGGTAAGTAAGCGCTATCTTTATCTTCTTATCACTCGGTATGTCTACGCCGGCAATTCGTGCCAAATCTTTTCCTCCCTGCCTATCCTTGACGCTGCTTATGTTTAGGATTACTGCAAATGACACGCACAACTCCCTTGCGCTTGATCACTTTACAATTGTCACAAATCTTTTTCACTGATGCTCTAACTTTCATAATTCTACCCGCCTATTTATGGCGATAGGTTATCCTGCCTCTCGTTAAGTCATAGGGGGATAATTCCAATGTCACCTTATCGCCCGGAAGTATCTTAATATAATGCATTCTCATTTTACCCGATATATGCGCCAGAACTTCATGCCCGTTTTCTAATTCCACTTTGAACGTTGCGTTTGGAAGCGTTTCAAGTATCTTGCCTTCAACCTCTATGCCCGGTTCTTTTGCCATTTAATTTATGTTCTCCCAGTCGATTGATGTTCCGTTCGTTAATATCTTAGGGCCTTCGTCCAATATCACGATAGTGTGCTCGAAATGCGCTGACGGTTTACCGTCTTTAGTTACTATCGTCCAGCCGTCCTGTTCTGTCAACACATCGATTTCTTCCATATTGAACATCGGTTCTATCGCGAGAACCATCCCTTTTTCAAGAACGGGACCCGGGTTTCTGTCCACAAAATTCGGAACCTTCGGATCTTCGTGAAGCGATCTGCCGATACCATGTCCCACCAATTGTCTAACGACCGCAAATCCGTTGGATTCGGCATGCTCCTGGATCACGCGTGAAATATCTCCGATGTTATTTCCTACCTTAGCTTCCGCAATGCCAAGATAAAGAGCCTCCTCCGTCACTTCAACCAAGCAGCGAACTTTTTCGTCAATATCTCCGAGCGCGAACGTCTTTGCGGAATCGGAGTGATAACCGTTTTTATTCACGCCGATATCAATACTTACTATTTCGCCCGTCTTGAGTACCCTGTCGCCCGGTATTCCATGTACTACCTGCGAGCCGACTGAAGTGCAGATGCTTCCCGGGAATCCTTGAAAACCTTTAAAAGAAGGGATCGCATCATGCTCTTTTATATAATTTTCCACTAACAGATCGATCTCTTCGGTCGTCATTCCGGCTTGTATCTTTTCTTCCACCGCCTGCATCGCGCCGTAAAGTATCTTACCCGCCTCCCTGATCGTCATGATCTCTTCTTTTGTCTTCAGCAGAGTCATGATCTTACCTTCGCCTGCCTTTGATCCGACCGCTCTTCAGGAAGCCGTCATAGTGCCTGCTGATGAGGTGCGATTCAATTTGGTTGAGCGTATCCAATGCCACGCCTACGATTATGAGCAGACTTGTCCCGCCGAAGAATGAAGCAAGATCGTATTGCACATCCGTCATCTGCATCAGTATATACGGGAATATTGCGATAAACGCCAGGAAGAAAGAGCCGGGAAGAGTTACCCGTGTCAAAATATTATCAATGAATTCCGACGTTTTCTTTCCCGGTCTGATACCCGGTATGAAACCGCCTGATTTTTTCATATTGTCCGCTACTTCGATCGGATTGAAAGCTATTGCCGTGTAAAAATAAGTGAAAAACACTATCATAATCCCGAATACGGACCAATAAAACGGATGATCGGTAGAGAAATATCTTAGGAAATAATCCTGGAGCCACGCTATATTCGGAAATATGGTCGCTATTGTGCTCGGAACGAACATGATCGACTGCGCGAAGATAATAGGCATAACGCCTGCGGTATTTACTTTCAACGGAATATGCGTCGTCTGACCGCCGTACTGTTTTCGCCCTATCACACGTTTGGCATATTGAACCGGGATCTTACGAGTCCCTTGAGTCAGCAGCACTACGAATCCGACAATGATGAACATCAGACCTATGAGCACGACCTCGGTGAATATTCCTCTGACCTCTTCACGTACAAGATCGGCTTCAATGATAATAACATTCGGGAATCGCGCGAGGATTCCAACCATGATTATAAGACTGATACCGTTACCTATTCCCCTTTCGGTGATGAGCTCGCCGAGCCACATGATAACAACCGTTCCCGTGATAAGCGTCAACATCGACATCAAGATGAATGCCATCCCGGGATCGCCCGGCACTACAGGAAGTGATTGTCCCCCCGCTCCTGCCTGCAGACCCATAAGATAAATGGCGATACCGTAAGACTGCACCGTTGCGATAGCAACCGTACCGTATCTCGTCAGTTGAGTGATCTTCTTTCTTCCCTCTTCCCCTTCCTTCTGAAGTTTCTGGAAGTAAGGAATTACCGAACCTAATAACTGTATGATAATTGATGAAGTGATATAAGGCATGATACCGAGAGCGAAGATGGTAGCCTTGGCAAACGCGCCGCCGGCAAACATATCGTAAAGTCCGAACAGAGTATTCGCGAAAGAGCGAACCGCAATCGCCAACGCCTGACTGTCAATTCCCGGAATAGGAATATGACCGCCTATGCGATAAGCGATAATAATGAACAGCGTAAAAACGATTCTTTTACGAAGCTCGGGTATCTTTGTTATTGCTAATATCTTTTCTATCATACGGTAGTGGTCTTGCCTCCGGCTGCCTCTATTTTCTCAACGGCGCTCTTGCTGAAAGCATTTGCCGAAACATTGTACGCTTCAGTCAGGTCGCCCGTACCCAATATTTTCACCGGCTTGTTCATGTTTCTTACAAGTCCACTCGCTATCAACGTGTCGAGCGTTATCTCCTTGCCCCCTGCTCTTTCGAGATCCCGAACGTTCACCACCTGATATTCGACTCTGAATATATTGGTGAATCCTACTTTCGGCACCCGGCGCTGCAGTGGCATCTGCCCGCCTTCAAAACCCTTCTTCCGCTTGAATCCGCTGCGCGAATGCGCTCCTTTATGCCCAGCTCCCGACGTACCGCCGGTGCCTGAACCTTGTCCCCTGCCGATTCTCTTACGGGCTTTTCGCGGACCTCCGGGTCGTCTTAAATTCTCTAAACCCATCTATACCTCTTCTACCTTCAATAAATAGTCGATCTTGAATATCATCCCGCGGATCGCAGCGTTATCCGGCTGCACCACCGTCTGATGCATCTTCCTCAGCCCGAGCGCTATCAGAGTCTTTTTGGCTGTATGGTGATAGCCGATACCACTCTTCACCTGTGTGATTTTCAATTTGCCGCTCTCTTTATTCTCAGCCATTATTCTGATTCCATCCCGAACATCTGTTTGATCGAGATACCTCTCTTGCGTGAAGCTTCCGTGGCATCCATAAGACCTAACAATCCGTTCATAGTCGCTTTTACAACGTTATGCGGATTCGGCGAGCCTATCGATTTGGCGAGAATATCATGGATACCTACCTGTTCCATAACTGCTCGCACGGCGCCGCCCGCGATTATTCCCGTTCCCGGCGATGCCGGTTTCAATACTACTCTCGCTGCGCCGAACTTTCCTATTATTTTATGAGGAATCGTCCCTCCCATCAGCGGTATCTTCACAATATTCTTTTTTGCGACGTCCTTTCCCTTATTCACTGATGAGAGAACTTCGCCCGCCTTGCCGAGACCTATTCCGACATGCCCCTTACCGTCTCCCACGACCACAAGAGCGTTGAACCCGAACCTTTGTCCGCCCTTGACCACTTTGGACACGCGATTGATCTTTACTACCTTCTCATCGAGAAGCTCTAATTCCGATGCATTAATTCGTTTCAACTATTATCCTTAAATTTTTAAGCCGTTTTCACGGGCGCCTTCGGCAACGGCTTTTACCCGTCCGTGATAGAGGTAACCGTTTCTGTCAAAAACTGCCGCAGTGATCTTCTTTTTCTTTGCCTCGTCCGCCAATCGCATACCGACTAACTTACTTAGCTCGACCTTGCCGCCTGATGAACCTTTATCTTTCAATTCTTTTCCTGCTGTTGAAGATGTTACGAGAGTATTCCCCGAAACGTCATCGACCAATTGAGCGTATATATGCTTGAGCGAACGAAATACGACTAAACGCGGTTTCTCCGCGGTTCCGCTCATACGAGATTTGATCCTTCTCGCTTTTTTCAGTCTTAAGGCGGTTTTTATTTTATTTTTATCCTTCAATTCTTCCTCTAGCTTTAAGCGGCAGCCGTGGCAACCTGCTTACCTGCTTTCTTCCGTACATATTCGTTTAAATATCTTAATCCCTTGCCCTTATAGGGTTCCGGTCGTTTAATAGCCCTTAGGTTCGCGGCAACCTGTCCGACCAATTGCTTGTCAATTCCCTTAATCGAAATTTGAACCTGCAGATTGCGAAATTCCGATTTTAGCTGCGGATCAGGTTTTTGAATATCGAAGGTGATACCTTCCGGCGCTTCAAATAGAACGGGATGGGAAAATCCGAGACTGAGAAGGAGCTTACTCCCTTTTAACTCTGCTGAGAAACCTATCCCTATCAATATGAGAATTTTTTCGTATCCTTCACTGACGCCGATTGTCATATTTGCTAACAATGCTCTATATAATCCGTGTAAAGAGCGAACCTGCTTTTCATCATTTGCTCTTGTCAGGGTAGCGATTCCGTCTGCCACTGTTACACTGATACGCTCGTCGATCACCTGGGATAATTCACCTTTCGGACCTTTTACGCTAATGAGCGTTCCCGATTGTTTCAGCTCGACGCCTTCAGGTAAAACTATCGGTTCTTTACCAATTTTTGACATTCCTACCTCTACCAAACCCGGCAGAGAACTTCTCCACCCTGATTTTTTTTCTTTGCCTCATTTCCGGTGACAACTCCGGAAGAGGTGCTGATTATTGCTATTCCGAGTCCATTTCTCACCCGTGGAATGTTGCTTGCATTACAGTAAACGCGTCTACCCGGCTTGGAAACGCAATCGATACCTGCGATGACTCCCCTCCCCTCGCCAAAGTACTTCAGATATAATCTCAGGATCCCCTGTGGACCTTCGTCTACATGAATGATATCCTTAATATACCCCTCGCGGCGAAGTATCAGAGAGACTGCTTTCTTCAAATTTGATGACGGAACGTCTACCCATCTTTTCCCTGCCATTTGGGCGTTTCTAATTCTCGTCAGATAATCCGCTAACGGATATGTGTGCGACATCTAAAGCTCTCCCTTACCAACTTGCCTTTGTTATACCGGGTATCTCGCCCTTGAGCGCTAACTCCCTGAAACAGATTCTGCAAAGTCCGAATCTCCTGTAATATGAACGCGCTCGACCGCATCGTTGACAGCGGTTATACTCTCTTACGGCAAACTTTTGAGTCTTCTTCTGCTTTGCTATCCATGATTTTTTTGCCATTAGTTAATTACCTGGTTCCGCCGTTTCGAGAATCCTGAAGGGCATTCCGAGCGACTTCAGCAGCTCGTAACCTTCCTCATCCGTATTGGCTGTGGTTACTATTGTTATGTCCATTCCTCTTATCTTATTAACTTTATCGTAGTCGATCTCCGGAAATATTATCTGTTCTTTTACGCCGAAAGAAAAGTTGCCGAATCCGTCGAACGACTTCTCTTTCAGACCGTTGAAATCTCTTACTCGAGGTATGGCAATGGATATCATCCTGTCAAGGAACTCGTACATCCTGCTTCCTCTTATCGTTACCGTAGCTCCGACAGGGTCTCCCTGTCTGATCTTGAAATTCGCGATAGCTTTCTTTGCCCTTGTCACAACCGCTTTTTGACCGGAAACGACGCTGATATCATCGGTGATCGATTCAAGGTCCTTAACCTCGTCCCTCGCGGTCGAAACGCGGGAGTTTATAGATATTTTACTGAGCTTCGGTACCATATTTGTATTTGAGTATTCAAATTTATCTATCATATACGGTATTACTTTGTCCTTATAGTATACCTTTAAGCGAGGAACGTAATCTCCCGCTGTTTTAGGCGCTTTCTTCGATGCCTTTGCGGTAGGGGCTGCTTCAGACTTTGCTTTAGCTGTCGCCTTAGGCTTAGCCTCTTTGGACACCGCTTTTACTTCCTTCTTTGCCTCAGGTTCCGCCTGTGCCTTTGCCTGTGGTTTCACCTGTGGCACTGCCACCTTTTTCGGTTTCGCCGTGGTTTTCTTTGCAACGGCATCTTTAGCCGCCGTCTCCGTTTTAACCTGTTTCGCTTCAGCTTTTGCTTTTGCCACCGGTGGTTTCGCCGCTGACTTTGCCACCTCCGGCTTTGCCGCTTTATCTTTTTTATCAGCCACTTCTAAGTAATCTCTCCACAGTGAGAGCAAACTCTCACCTTGCTGCCGTCATCCAGCGTTTTATGTTTTTCCCGCGTCGGAGTGTTGCATTTACTGCATATAAGCATCACATTCGACACATGAATCGGAGCGGAAAATTCCATTATGCCACCCTGCGGATGTTTCTGGGACGGTTTTGAATGTCTTTTTACAAGATTCAGTCCTTCAACAATTACCCTGTTCTTCTTAGGCAGACTTTTGAGGACTTTCCCCTTTTTTGCAACGCTTGTACCCGAAATAACGAGAACCTGATCGCCTTTTTTTACCATTTTACACAACCTCCGGAGCCATAGAAATTATCTTCATATGATTCTTCTCGCGAAGTTCTCTTGCAACGGGGCCGAAAATACGAGTGCCTATCGGCTCGGAAGCATCGTTTACGAGCACCGCGGCGTTTTCGTCAAATCTGATGTAAGTGCCGTCTTTTCTTGCACGCTCTTTCTTTACCCGCACGATTATCGCCTTCACGACCTGACCCTTTTTCACCATCCCGTTTGGTATTGCGCTCTTAACCGTTATCACGACGGTATCGCCCAAGGTTGCGTAACGCTTTTTCGTACCACCTAAAACCTTTATGCACATGATGCTTTTTGCGCCTGTATTATCAGCAACGGTCAATTTTGTCTGAGTCTGGATCATCCCTATTTCGCCTTCTCAATAATTTCCGACACGCGCCATCTTTTCAGTTTACTGATCGGTCTCGACTCGATTATCCTGACAGTGTCGCCCATGCTGCATGAGTTATTCTCATCGTGAGCCATGAACCGTTTAGACTTCCGCACCATCTTACCGTATTTAGGATGGGGGAATCTCCTTTCGACTTTAATGACCACGGTTTTATCGTTGACATCGCTCATTACCACACCTGTAAGCGTTTTCCTTCTGCCGCTTTCACCGCTCACTATTCGTTCTCCTTAACATCTTGCTTTTTCGTTTTGCCGGGTAATTCGCTGAGTCCCAACCTATCTTCATGTATGACCGTCTTTAACTGCGCAATATTTCTTCGCACCATTTTAATCCGTTGCTGGTTTTCCAGCTGCCGAAGCGAGTGTTTAAATTTGAGATTTTCCAACTCCTCGACTGAATCGCGGAGTCGATTTGATACTTCGTCCTCCGTGAGTTCTCTTAATTCCTCTCTTTTCATCGCTACACTTCTACCCTCTTAACTATTTTTGTTTTTATCGGCAGTTTATGCTGCCCAAGTCTGAATGCTTCATGCGCCAATTTTTCGTCAACACCGTCTATCTCGAACAGAATCCTTCCCGGCTTCACCACCGCCACGAAGTATTCCGGCGAACCCTTACCTTTGCCCATTCTGGTTTCGGCGGGTTTCTGTGTCACGGGTTTATCGGGGAATATCCGTATCCAGAGCTTGCCGTGTCTTTTGACCTTTCGGGTTATTGCGACACGCGCCGCTTCGATCTGTCTCCCCGTTATCCATGCAGCCTCGAGCGCCTTCAAGCCATAGGTACCAAAAGCTACTGTTGAACCGCGATATGCCAATCCGGTTCTTTTACCGCGATGATGTTTCCTGTGTTTTACTTTCCTCGGCTCTAACATCTAATCTTTCTTCTCAATTCTTCTTAACGGCTGCGCCTCACCGCTGTAGATCCAAACCTTTACACCTACACAACCGTAGGTCGTGAAGGCTGTTACGCTGGCGTAATCAATATCGGCGCGCAATGTATGCAGCGGAACTCTGCCTTCCTGAAACCGTTCTCTTCTGCCCATCTCGGCGCCTCCGAGTCTTCCGCCTGCTCCAATTTTAATTCCCAATGCGCCCATTCTCATAGTCGACTGAATAGTTTTCTTTATCGCTCTTCTGTAAGAGACTTTTTCTTCCAACTGTTTCGCGATGTTTTGCGCAACGAGAAATGCGTCGAGTTCCGGACGTTTGATCTCGCTGACATTGATCTGCACTTCCCGGTCAGTCAGCTTTCTGAGTTCTTCGCGGAGCTTATTGACCTCAGTCCCCTTGCTGCCTATAACTATGCCCGGTCTCGCCGTGTGGATCGTTATCGTTATCCTCTTATTGGTTCGCTCAATCCTGACTTTTGAAACCGCCGCTTTATCGAGACGCTTGTTCACATAACGCCTCAGCATTATATCTTCGTTCAGTTTTTCGGCAAAATTCTTTTCATCGAACCAGTGGGAATCCCAGGTCTTTATATAACCGAGCCTGAACCCTATCGGATGTACTTTTTGTCCCATACTTAAGCCCTTACTCCTTTTTTGCGTTCATCCTGGGTTGCAACAATTACGGTCATATGAGCAGTTCTCTTCAATATCGGTGTCGCCCTGCCCATCGCTCTCGGACGGAATCGCTTGATTGACGGTCCCCCGTCGATATAGACCTCCTTGACGAACAACTTCTCCGGATCTACATCTCCACCCTCTAAGTTTACGAGGTTGGCTATTGCGCTGCGTACTGTTTTCTCTAATTCCGTTGCCGCTTTCTTTTTAGAAAAATGAAGAATATTTATTGCCGTTTCCACATTCTTGCCCCGAATCAGGTCTGCCAACAGGCGAACCTTGCGTGGTCCTTGTCTTGAATATTTTTTAATTGCTTTAGCGTTCAATTTTTATCGTACCCTTGATGATGAATCTTTGCTGCTGCCTGCGTGACCTCTGAATGTGCGTGTCGGTGAAAACTCGCCCAGCTTGTGTCCTACCATATTTTCCGATATATATACGGGGATAAACTTCATTCCGTTATGCACTGCGATCGTATGTCCCACGAAATCCGGTGGGATCGTCGTTCTGCGCGACCAGGTCTGAATGACCTTTTTACCGCGAGTCTTGTTCAACTCCGTGATTCTCTTTAAAAGCCGTTCGTCCACATACGGTCCTTTTTTTACTGACCTTGGCATACCCTACTTTGTCCTTCTCTTAATGATCAATTTATCCGACAGCTTCTTTCTGCGGGTTTTCCCTCCCTTCGAGGGTTTTCCCCACGGTGAAACGGGATGTCTTCCTCCTGAAGATTTTCCTTCGCCACCACCCATCGGATGGTCAACAGGGTTCATCGCGACACCGCGAACCTTAGGTCTTCTGCCTAACCAGCGGGAGCGTCCTGCTTTACCGATTACTATAAGTTCATGATCTCTGTTCCCCACCTGTCCGATCGTAGCGACACACTCTTTTCGAAGCATACGAATTTCGCCTGAAGGCATCTTCAGTGTGACATAACCGCCTTCTTTAGCCATCAGCTGAGCGGATGTGCCCGCGCTTCGGACAGCCTGTCCCCCTTTTCCGAGAGTCATCTCGACATTATGCACCATTGTACCGGTGGGAATATCTTCCATCGCAAGTGAATTACCCGGTTTCAACGGAGCGCCTGTGCCCGACTGCACACTGTCGCCAACCTTCATTCCGACAGGATAAAGAATGTACCGTTTCTCCCCGTCCGCATAAAAGAGCAGTGCGATCCTCGCGGATCTGTTCGGATCATATTCGATAGACGCTACCTTAGCCGGAATCCCAGTCTTATCCCTTCTGAAATCGATAATACGGTATCTGCGCTTATGACCGCCGCCCCGTCTGCGGGAGGTAATTCGCCCGTTATTGTTCCTGCCGCCCGTTTTCTTCAAAACTGTGACAAGACTCTTCTCAGGCTCTGTTTTCGTTATCTCGTCAAAAGTCGAGGTAGTTTTATACCTTTGAGCGGGAGTCGTCGGTTTATATTGTTTAATCGGCATCTAATCCATGTCTCAAATTAAGATGGTTCGTTTCCATAAATATCAAGTGTCTCACCGGACAGAAGCGTTACTATGGCTTTCTTCCAGTTCGACTTTTTTCCCGAAGTGCGGATAACTCTTCCACCGCTTCTGACAGACATTATCCTGCTTTTTCCTTTGAGATTCATCGTCCTCACATGTTTCACGTGAACACCGAATCGTTCTTCCACCGCTTTTTTTATCTCAAGTTTATTACTGCTCGGTAACACCTTGAAAGCGTAACTGTTGTTTGACTCCTGAAGATTATGCATCTTCTCAGTGATTATCGGCACCATTACAATTGATCCGCTCATTCAGGATCTCCTTTGGAGTCTTTTTCTTTCTTGACAAACATATTATTTAAAATTTCGACAGCTCCCGATTCTAAAATAACTTTCCTTGAACTCACGAGGTCTAACGTGGAACTGTTGCCTGCTGTGACAACCATAATGTTCGGAATATTCCTCGCCGAAAGCAGTATATTCTCGTCGAGTTCCTTCAGTATCAATAAGCTGTTGACGCCGTCAATACCAAGATTCTTCAGAAGCGCGCGCATCTGGCTGGTTTTATTGGTTTCAAATTTCAACTCTTCCACGACCTTTAAAGTACCCGCCTTTGCGTGAACCGAAAATGCGCTTTTCCGCGCAAGCTGCTTGACCTTCTTATTTACCTTGTGAGCGCGTACGCCGGGTTTGATCGCAAACGTATGACCGCCGCTTCTCCAGATCGGAGAGCCCAAAGTTCCTACTCTTGCCCGTCCTGTGCCTTTCTGGCGCCAGGGTTTTCTCCCGCTTACCTTTACTTGGCCTTTGCTCTTCGTGGCTCGTGAACCCTGCTTCAGATGCCACATCTCAGCGACAACCGAAGAGAAAATTGCATTCTTGCTCGGCTCCACTTCGAAAACCAACGGATTGAGATTGATCTTCTTTCCGCTGTCTTCGCCGCCTGCCGTAAGTACGTTTACTCTCATTCTAATTCCAAATTCTTATAGTAGAATTAATGGCTCCCGGTATCGGTCCCTTCAATACTAATAAATTCTTCTCTCTGTCTATCTCGAGTATCTGAACATCGCGAAGAGTTCTGTTTTCGCCGCCCATTCTGCCCGCCATCTTCATTCCCTTGATTACTCTCGACGGATACGAACTTGCTCCTACCGAACCACGCGACCGCAATTTGTCACCCTGTCCATGAGAACCCGGTCCGCCCTTGAAGTGATATCTCTTCACCACTCCGGCAAATCCTTTCCCTTTTGACTTACCCCTGATACGGACTTTTTCACCCGCTTTGAACTGGTCGATCGTTAGCTCCGAGCCGACTTCAACCGGTTTTTCCTCTTCCCCGTCGGTTATAGTAAGCTGACCTCTGAATTCTGTCAATCCCTGTCTGGTCTCTACGTTTGCTTTTTTGAAAATTCCGAGAATTGACTTATTGGTCTTTGATTCCTTCCTCGAGAAATAACCTACCTGAACGGCATCATAGCCGTCAATTTCAACTGTCTTTATCTGAGTAACGACGCACGGTCCCGCTTCAACCAATGTGACAGGGAAACTCTTGCCCTCTTCAGTGAAGAACCGCGTCATTCCTAATTTCTTTCCGATGATTCCCGCCATGCTTAGACCTTTATCTCGATATCTACACCCGATGGAAGATCGAGCTTCATCAACGCATCGACCGTCTTCGGTGTGGAGTTCAATATATCAAGTAGACGCTTATGTATCTTTGTCTGGAACTGCTCTCTTGATTTTTTGTTAACGTGAGGTGAGCGTAACACCGTATAAATCGTCCTGCGGGTTGGAAGCGGAATCGGTCCGGAAACTACAGCTCCGGTTGACCTCGCCGTTTTCATTATCAATGCGGTAGATTTATCGACCAATGTATAGTCATACGCTTTGAGTCTTATTCTTATTGTTTGTCCAGCCATTATAATCCTTGTCCTGACCACGAATATTCCCCTCTATCAAGAGGGGTGGATTCGAGATACGAAGGTATCGAGAAGACGGGGTGTGTAAAGAGTCTTCCGGTATGTTCAATTTCGAGTTTGCCACGTCGTTGCACTCCTCGCAAAGACGTTAACTCCCCGTGCGAGTTGGGGCTTGCCCCGACCGCCACCTGATCTATATCATTAATTAAATACATCAACTACTTTATCACCTCCGTTACGACACCCGCTCCGACCGTATGTCCACCTTCACGGATGGCGAAACGCAACTCCTTATCCATCGCTATAGGCATTATTAACTCGATCTCAAGACTCAGACTGTCACCCGGCATTACCATCTCCGTGCCTTCGGGAAGCTCGACCAAACCGGTCACATCGGTTGTCCTAAAATAAAACTGCGGTCTGTAGCCCTTGAAGAAAGGTGTGTGACGGCCGCCCTCGTCTTTCGACAAGATATATACCTCAGCCTTGAACTTCGTATGAGGAGTAATGCTGCCGGGTTTGGCTATGACCATTCCGCGTTTCAGATAATCCTTGTCGACTCCACGCATCAGGAGACCGACGTTATCGCCTGCCTCGCCTCTGTCGAGAAGCTTACGGAACATCTCTACGCCCGTGATAGTAGTCTTTCCTTCGGCGTTAAGACCGACCATCTCCATCTCTTCGCCTACCGTAACAACTCCACGCTCTATCCTGCCTGTGCCTACAGTTCCTCTACCCGTTATGGAGAATACATCCTCGACAGGCATTAAAAAGGGTTTGTCGATCTCACGCTCAGGGATCGGAATGTAATTATCAATCGCATCCAACAACTCCTGTAAGCTCTTCGTCTTCTCGGCGTCATCGGGATTGTTGAGCGCCTCGAGTGCGCTCCCTTTAATGATAGGTATTTCATCGCCCGGGAACTCATACTTGGAGAGAAGCTCTCTTAACTCGAGTTCCACCAACTCTATCAGTTCGGGATCGTCGACCATATCGATCTTGTTCAGATACACTACAATAGAAGGAACGTTGACCTGGCGGGCAAGAAGCACATGCTCGCGAGTCTGAGGCATCGGACCGTCAGCTGCGGAGACCACAAGGATAGCGCCGTCCATCTGAGCGGCACCCGTTATCATGTTCTTTATATAGTCGGCATGACCGGGACAGTCAACATGAGCGTAATGACGAGCTTCCGTTTCATACTCGACGTGCGCCGTGGCTATGGTGATCCCTCTTTCACGCTCTTCAGGAGCGTTATCAATAGAATCGAAGGTACGGGCGTCAGCCAGTCCTTTCTTACTCAAATACATTGTGATCGCCGAGGTCAACGTCGTCTTTCCATGGTCAACGTGACCGATAGTACCGACATTTACGTGTGGCTTTGTCCTCTCAAACTTTTCCTTAGCCATCGATCTCCTCCTGGTTTAATTGCTTCACCGGACTATGCCGCGCCTATAGTTTCGAGGATCTTTTCCTCAACCTGTTTCGGCATCTTCTCGTAATGGGAAAATTGCATACTGAATACCGCTCTCCCCTGTGTCATAGATCTAAGATCCGTCGCATATCCGAACATTTTAGCAAGCGGTACGGTTGCCGCAACCACCTGCACCTTGTTACGTGGAGTCATACTTAGTATTTTTCCTCTGCGGGCGGTAATGTCGCCTACCACATCGCCGAGATATTCGTCGGGAGTGACCGACTCAACTGCCATAATAGGTTCTAACAGGATCGGAGACGCTTTCTTCGCTCCTGATTTCAATGCCATGGAACCTGCTACCTTGAATGCTATCTCAGAGGAATCAACATCATGATAAGAACCGTCAACCAATGTGACCTTCACGTCAATAAGCGGGAAACCCGCTATCACGCCGTTCGACATCGCTTCTTCGATCCCTTTTGCAACCGACGAAATATATTCTTTCGGAATCGATCCGCCGACTATCTTATTTATAAATTCAAATTCTTTGCCCGGTTCACTCGGTTCGAGTATAATATTACAATGTCCGTACTGTCCTCTGCCGCCGCTCTGACGCACGAATTTACCTTCCGCTTCCACCAGTTTGGTGATAGATTCTTTGTACGCGACCTGCGGACGACCGACTTTCGCTGCTACCTTGAATTCTCTAAGAAGCCTGTCAACGAGAATCTCGAGGTGAAGTTCACCCATACCCGAAATTATTGTCTGTCCCGTATCTTCGTTGGTCTTTATCCTGAATGTCGGGTCTTCTTCCGAGAGTTTTGTCAATCCGGTCGAAAGGGAATCCTGATCCGCCTTGGATACAGGTTCTATTGCAACCGATATGACCGGCTCGGGGAAATTCATCGATTCAAGGATTATCGGATGATCCTTTTCGCTGATAGTGTCCCCTGTTTTAGTCTTGTTAAGTCCGACCATCGCGCAAATATCGCCTGTGCTGGCGATCTTCAGATCCTCTCTCTTATTGGCATGCATAAGAAGTATTCTGCTTATACGCTCTTTCTTGCCTGTAGTGTTATTGTATACGTGCTGGCCCTTTTCTATGACACCGGAATAAACACGAACATAGGTTAATCGCCCTACGAACGGATCGGTAACTATCTTAAAAGCCAAAGCGGTGAACGGTTCGTCATCGCTCGGTTTACGCTCGACCTCATCATCCGAATACGGGTGATGACCGATTGTCGGAGGTACATCAAGAGGAGAAGGAAGAAAATGATTAACTGCGTCCAAAAGACGCTGAACGCCTTGATTCTTGAATGCGGAGCCGCAAATAACAGGAACAACCTGATTGGCGATAGTTGCTTTTCTCAACGCCGCGATCACTCTTTCGACTGTGATCTCGTTACCTTCGAGATAATCTTCTAATAGGCTGTCATCGAATGTGGCGGTCTCCTCCATCAGATGCTTTCTCGCCTCTTCGGCTTCCGCCAACATCTCGTTGGGAATTTCACCGTAATCGAAGGTCATACCCTGCGAACTTTGGCTGTAGATGACCGTTCTCATTTCAAGTAGATCGATGATACCGTTGAACATCTCTCCCGCGCCTATAGGCAGCACAAGAGGAAGCGGATTCGCTCCTAACCGTTCTTTTATCATATCCACTACATATTTGAAATCAGCCCCTACCCGGTCCATCTTATTGACGAAGGCGATCCGCGGTATCTTATACTTGTCCGCCTGGCTCCAAACCGTTTCCGATTGCGGTTCGACTCCCCCTACAGCGCAAAAAAGCGCGACGGCTCCGTCAAGTACACGGAGAGACCTCTCGACCTCCATCGTGAAATCAACATGCCCGGGTGTATCTATGATATTTATTTTGTGGCCTTCCCACTCGCAGGTTGTCGCTGCGCTCGTGATGGTGATGCCTCTCTCTTTTTCCTGCTCCATCCAATCCATGGTCGCGGCGCCGTCATGCACCTCGCCCATCCGGTGAAGTTTACCGGTATAAAAGAGTATCCGCTCAGTCGTCGTTGTTTTACCGGCATCTATGTGAGCCATGATGCCTATATTACGAACTTTCTCTAATTCCTGCCTTGAGCTCATTGTTCCTAAATTCTCTTAAACCCTGAAGTGAGCGAACGCCTTGTTCGCCTCAGCCATCTTATGGGTGTTCTTCTTCTTTTCAATAGTTGGACCTTCGTTCTTCGAGGCAGAGATCAGTTCGTTCGCTAATTTTATAGCCATGCTCTTGCCATTGCCTAAACGGGAGAAATCTATAAGCCATCTCATTGCCAATGCCTGTTTTCTCTTCGGGTTTACTTCTATCGGCACCTGATAGGTCGAACCGCCGATCCTGCGGGAACGGACTTCTAACATTGGTGTGGCGTTTTCCAAAGCCTTTTTGAATATCTCTTCCGGTGCATCGGTTTTGAGCTTACTTGATATGATCTCGAGAGAGTCATAAAAGATCGTTTCTGCTATGCTCTTTTTACCCTTCATCATCAGGTTGTTTATGAACTTACTGATCACCAGATCCCCGAACCTAGGATCGGGGAGTATTAATCGTTTTTCAGGTCTTCTTCTTCGAGCCATATCTTATTATTTCGGTTTTTTTGTGCCGTATCGTGAACGGCTGGTTTTTCTGTCATCTACGCCGCTTGTGTCGAGCGTGCCTCGGATGATATGATACCTGACTCCCGGAAGGTCTTTTACTCTTCCGCCTTCGATGAGCACGATAGAGTGCTCTTGAAGGTTGTGTCCTTCACCCGGAATGTAGGCGGTAACCTCAAAACCGTTTGTCAGACGGACTCTCGCCACTTTTCGCAGAGCCGAATTCGGTTTCTTCGGAGTGGTCGTGTAAACTCGCGTGCAAACGCCTCTTTTTTGAGGAGAACCGGCAAGCGCCGGCGCCGAAGTTTTCTTCTTCTTCGTCGAACGACCTTTTCTAATCAACTGACTTATTGTCGGCATATCATCCTTTTTTATCCGTTTCTTGTAAAGCCGATTAAAGGTAATAGAATAAACATTATTGTCAACCTTTTTCAGCCAATTTACAGACTTTTTTCTTCCACTCCATCGGCTTCCTTCTCTTCCAATTCGGATATCTGTTCGCTGACACCGGTTTTAATATCATCGTCGACTATCAGTTCCATATCTTTCATGTTTATTGTTCCTGTTCCGGCAGGTATCAATCGTCCCATAATAACGTTTTCTTTCAACCCTCTCAGCGGATCTACCTTACTCGCTACAGCCGCATCCGTAAGCACTCTTGTAGTCTCCTGGAATGAAGCTGCGGAGATGAAGCTGTCAGTGTTGAGTGAGGCTCTGGTAATCCCGAGGAGCAGCGGTTTCGATGTTGCCTGCTTAGCAGGGCGCGATTTCATGGGAGCTTTCTTTACCTTCTTCAAGCGTTCGTTGGTTTGTTTAAAGCGTTCTTTATCCAAGATCTCACCGACAGCGATTTTGGAGTCGCCTGAATCGGTGATCACAACGATCCCTTCCATCTTAATGTTCTCTTTAAGGAAGGCAACCTTATTTACACGATCGCCCTCAAGATAATCGGTATCGCCCGGATCTTCAACTTCGAGCTTCTGCATCATCTGCCTGACTATGACCTCAATATGCTTATCGTTGATACGCACATCTTGGAATCGGTAAACAGCCTGAATCTCATCCACCAAATACTCTTGAACTCGACCCGGTCCGAGAATGCTCAGAATATCCTGCGGCACGATCGACCCTTCAGACAATGCCTCGCCGGCAATAACTATATCACCCGGATGCACAAGAATATGTTTTCCGTATGGAATATTATATTTCTTCTCATCTTCTTCATGTCCCTCGTTGATATAGATCTCCTGCACACCTCGTTTCAACTTACCGTAACTCACGACACCGTCAATTTCGGTCACGACGGCGGGTTCTTTAGGCTGTCTCGCCTCGAAGAGTTCCGCAACTCTCGGAAGACCGCCGGTAATATCGCCGGCTTTCCTGCTTTCACGACGCTTCTTGATAAGTATGTCGCCCTGTACTACAGTCTGTCCATCGACTACCATGAGCTGTGAACGGACAGGGATCCTCGAGCTCGATGGAGATTTCTTCCCCTTTGCCGATATCTCTATCTTCGGCGAAAGTTTTTTGTCTCTCGATTCAATGATAAATCGCTGTTTACGACCCGCTTCATCAGATTCCTCGCGCAGTGTCTGTCCCTCGATTATCTCGTGGAATTTGACCTTGCCGTCTTCCGGAGCAAGGATTACATCCATATCCGGGTCCCACTTGAATATCACTTCATCCTTTTCTATCTTCGCGCCGTCCCTCTTGAGGACGCCCGCTCCGTAAGGAACGTTATAGTTCACAAGATTTTGACCGTCATTGTTTATGATATGTATCCTGGAATTCCTTGTAAGGGCAATTCTTCCCTCTTTCCTCTTCTTTGTGACTTTAAGACCCTTATCATATTTTATAATTCCCGCTACCTTGGCGTTCATCTCGGTCCTGGCGGCGATGACGCTTGCGATACCGCCGACGTGGAATGTACGAAGAGTCAGCTGTGTTCCCGGCTCTCCGATACTTTGGGCAGCCATGATACCGACTGCCTCCCCGATATTCGCCATCTTCCCTGTAGTGAGATTTCGGCCATAGCAGCGAACGCAAAGACCGCGCTTGGCTTCACAGGTCAACGCAGAACGGATCGACATTGTTTCGACCGAACTGTTTTCAATCTTATCAGCTACGGCTTCAACTATCTCCTTGCCTGCGCCCACGATAAATTCTTCTGTTATCGGATCGTAAACGTCGTCAAGCGAAACCCTTCCAAGGACTCTGTCCTTAAGAAGCTCTTTGACCTCTTCACCTTCTTTAAGAGCAGAGATTGAAATTCCACGAATTGTTTTGCAATCCTCTTCGAGAATTACCATATCCTGAGCTACGTCAACCAACCGTCTTGTGAGATAACCCGCATCGGCTGTTTTCAATGCAGTATCGGCAAGTCCTTTTCGCGCGCCATGCGTCGAAATAAAGTATTCAAGTACTGTAAGCCCTTCTTTGAAGTTCGATACGATCGGATTTTCAATGATCTCACCGGTGCCGCCCGTGAGACTCTTCTGCGGTTTCGCCATAAGTCCGCGCATACCGGCTAACTGCCGGATCTGCTCTTTGTTTCCTCTTGCGCCGGAATCGGACATCATATAAACAGGATTAAATCCGTGATCCGCTTCCTTGAGGTGAGTCATCATAGCGTCGCCTATCTTCAAACTCGTGGTGGTCCAAATATCGATCACTTTATTATACCGCTCGCCGTCGGTAATGATCTCCGCATCGTATTGCGCCATGATCTGATCGACCTGCTTCCGGGCAGATTCCACCAATGCATCTTTCTCCGGAGGGATGACCACATCACCGAGACCGAAAGAGATTCCGCCCATTGTCGCATGTTCAAAGCCGAGTCTCTTCAACCCGTCAAGGAATTTGACAGTCTCATAGTTACCAGACAATCTGAATGCTTCACCCACAATCTTTTCAAGATGCTTTTTAGTAACTACCCTATTCACATACTCCAAAGTTTCCGGAACTACAGTGTTAAAAATAACCCTGCCAGCGGTCGTCTCAACGAGCTCGCCGTTCATCCGCACCTTTACAATGGCATGTAATGCTATCTCTTTATGATCATATGCGATAATCGCCTCTGATGTAGAGCTGAGAACCATACCTTCACCCTTCGCGCCGGGAAGAGTCTTCGTCAGATAGTAGCATCCCAATACCATGTCCTGCGAAGGCAGCGCGATCGGCATACCGTGCGCCGGAGAAAGAATGTTGTGACTCGAAAGCATCAGCACGCGGGCTTCGAGTTGAGCTTCAACTGAAAGCGGAATATGTACCGCCATCTGGTCACCGTCAAAGTCAGCGTTGAACGCCGTAGTGACAAGCGGATGAATTCGAATAGCTCTTCCCTCGACCAGAACGGGTTGAAATGCCTGTATTCCGAGCCTGTGAAGGGTAGGCGCGCGATTGAGAAGAACGGGATGATCTTCGATCACCTCTTCTAAGACATCCCATATTTGGGGGTCTTTCCCCTCGACCATTCTTTTTGCGCCCTTGACTGTATTCTGATAGCCGCGCTCAATAAGTTTGTTGATGATAAACGGCTTGAATAACTCTATCGCCATCTCTTTCGGCAATCCGCATTGATGCATTTGCAAGTCCGGTCCGACAACAATTACCGAACGTCCCGAATAATCCACTCGTTTACCGAGTAGATTTTGGCGGAACCTGCCCTGTTTCCCTTTGAGCATATCTGAAAGGCTCTTAAGCAGCCTTCGTGTGCCGCTTCTCACCGCTGTGCGTCTGCGCGAGTTATCAAAAAGTGAATCCACCGCTTCCTGAAGCATCCGTTTTTCGTTTCTCAAGATGACCTCGGGAGCGCGTATTTCCATGAGCTGCTTCAAACGATTATTACGTATGATGACGCGCCGGTAAAGATCGTTAAGGTCGCTTGTGGCGAACCTGCCGCCGTCAAGTGGCACGAGAGGTCTGAGTTCCGGAGGTATTACAGGAATGATGTTCATCACCATCCACGCAGGTTTGTTCAACTTCTTGCCTTCTTTTTCCGCGAAGGCTTTCACAACACGGAGCCGTTTGAGAGCATCATTCTTCCGCTGAACAGAAGTCTCGGTAAGAACCTTCTCATGCAATTCTGCCATAAGGTCCGGCACCACTATAATGGAGAGCATTTTTCGGATGGCGTCACCGCCCGTTTCAACTATCAGCGGTTCATCGCCTTCTTCTATCTCTTCGCCGAACTCCTCAATAACTTCATTGTATTCCTCTTCCGTCAGGAGCTGATTTTTGTCTAAAGTCGTCCTGCCGGGAGCTACAACAACATGGTTCTCATAATAAACTATCTTTTCGAGTTCCTTGACCGACATCCCCAAGACGTAGCTGATCTTGCTCGGTATCGAGCGGAGATACCAGATGTGGACTATCGGTACCGCTAAAGTGATGTGTCCCATCCGCTCTCTCCGGACTTTCTTGCGGGTTATTTCGACTCCGCACCGGTCACAGATGATCCCCTTGTAACGCGGCCTCTTATATTTTCCGCAGTGACATTCCCAGTCTTTGACCGGACCGAAGATCTTCTCGCAGAACAGCCCGTCCTTCTCCGGTTTATAGGTACGGTAATTTATCGTCTCCGGTTTAAGCACTTCACCGTAAGAACGGGAAAGTATTGCATCGGGAGAAGCAAGAGAAATAATTATTTCGGTGAATTCTTCTTTAAACTTCGCCTGTCGTGGTTTTATATATGCCAAACTATCCTCCTAAGGGGTAAATCAGCCTCGTAATCATATCTATCTAAGTTCAATGTCTAATCCTAAGCCCATCAGCTCTCGTAACAGCACGTTGAAAGATTCAGGGATACCGGGTTCAGGCAGGTTCTGACCTTTGACAAGAGCCTCATAAGTCTTCGATCTGCCTTCGACATCATCGGATTTTATCGTCAACATCTCCTGGAGTGTGTGAGCAGCTCCGTAAGCTTCAAGAGCCCATACTTCCATTTCTCCGAACCGCTGCCCGCCGAACTGCGCCTTCCCGCCTAACGGCTGCTGAGTTATAAGTGAATAGGGTCCGGTTGAACGTGAGTGCATTTTATCGTCAACAAGGTGAGAGAGTTTCAGCATATATATCTTTCCTACCGTCACTCTTTGATCGAATTTCTCACCTGTGATTCCGTCATAAAGTTCAATCTTGCCGTCTTCGGGGATCCCCGCTTTCTTCAACTCATCAGCAACCTCTGAAGCTTGGGCGCCGTCAAACACCGGAGTCTCATAATAAACACCGAGTTTGAATCCTGCGTATCCGAGCAGAGTTTCGTAGATCTGCCCTAAATTCATACGTGAGGGAACGCCTAACGGATTAAGGATCATATCTATCGGTGTGCCGTCTTTCAAGTGAGGCATATCTTCTATCGGCACTATCTCTGCCACAACACCCTTGTTACCATGGCGTCCTGCCATCTTATCACCCACCGAAATCTTTCTCTTCGAGGCGATATAAACCTTTACCAGCTGAATTATTCCGGGGGGAAGATCGTCACCCGCCTTGAGCTTGAACGATTCCCTATCTCTCTCTTCATTTAATTGGGTAACTTTTGTTTCGTAGTTCTTCATTAATTTGAAGACAGATTCGTTGGCTTCAGTGTTATCTGTCCAAGGAGTATCCTTGCTGACATTGTCGAAATCTATCGAATCAATTCGGTCGGCGTTATACTCGAGACCGGCTTTCAGAACGCTCTTTCCGGTTTCAACATCGCGTAAGCTCATGCTCTTTTTGCCTTCCAAGATCTTCGTCAATTTCGCGTTACGAAGCTCGCGGAGCCATTTCAACCGCCTGTTGAATTCATAACTTATCTTTGCCGCTTTCTTCTTCTCTTCCTGTTTGAAGTCTTTGCTTCGGCGTGTGAAGACTTTTGTGTCGACCACTACTCCATGAACGCCGGGTGAGGCTTTCAGCGAGGCATCCTTTACGTCGCCCGCCTTCTCTCCGAAGATGGCTTTGAGAAGCTTTTCTTCAGGTGTGGGATCGGTCTCACCTTTGGGAGTCACCTTACCTACTAAGATAGTTCCGGGCTCAACCTCAGCTCCAACTCTTATAACGCCGTTTTCATCTAAGTTCATCGTGGCTTCTTCGCTCACGTTGGGTATCTCCCTCGTAAGCTCTTCTTCGCCCCGTTTGGTGTCTCTGACCTGAAGCTCGTATTCCTCAATATGTATAGAAGTATAGACATCATCTCTCGCAAGCCGTTGGCTTACGACAATTGCGTCTTCGTAGTTATAACCTCTCCATGGCATGAAAGCGACCAGGACGTTTTGCCCGAGAGCAAGCTCGCCCATTTCGGTTGCGGCGCCGTCGGCTAACACATCACCGACTTTTACCTTATCGCCGACCTTGACTAAAGGCTTTTGATTGACACAAGTATCCTGGTTCGTCCGGAGGAATTTGATAAGATCAAACTCCCGTACCCCTTCATCGGTGATCTGATGAAGAGCCTCGGACTCGGATATATCTCTGCGTACGACTATCTTATCCGCCGAGACGCTCTGAACTACTCCGGTGACGTCTGAAAGCACTACCGCCTTGGAATCCATCGCCACTATCCGTTCCATTCCGGTTCCTACTATAGGAGTACCCGGTCTGAGAAGCGGAACACCCTGCCGCTGCATATTTGAACCCATGAGCGCGCGGTTAGCATCGTCATGCTCCAAGAACGGTATCAACGCTGCGGCGGCGCTGACTATCTGCTGAGGAGCAACGTCCATATATTGAACAGATTTGATATCCACAAGAGGATAATCCGCCCGTAATCTCACACGAGTGGTCGATTCTAAGAATTCTCCCTTATCGTTCAGCGGAGCATTTGCCTGCGCTATCTTCATTTTCTCTTCATCGTCGGCTGATAGAAACACTACTTTCTTTGTCACCCTTGATTTACCGTGATGGCTGACTTTCATATAAGGAGTCTCGATAAATCCGAGTTGATTTATCCTCGCGAATGTGCAAAGCGAAGAGATAAGTCCGATGTTCGGACCCTCCGGAGTCTCGATAGGACAGAGACGGCCATAGTGTGTATAATGAATGTCTCTTACCTCGAACCCTGCCCGTTCTCTCGTCAATCCACCCGGTCCGAGTGCGCTCAGACGCCTCTTGTGAGTCAATTCCGAGAGCGGGTTTGTTTGGTCCATGAACTGCGAAAGCTGACTTGTTCCAAAGAACGTATTGACTACGGAAGTGATTATCCGTGAGTTAATGAGGTCTGAAGGAGTCAGCGTTTCCCCGTCGGTTACATTCATGCGTTCTTTTATTGTCCTCGCAGTACGCGCGAAAGCGATGCTGAACTGATTGCTGAGCTGTTCTCCGACCGTCTTTATCCGTCTATTTCCTAAATGATCGATGTCGTCCGTGGTCTCATTACCCTTCTTTACTTCCATCAGATGTTTAATTATCGCGACAATATCTTCTCTGGTGAGAACCGTAACATCGTCAGACGTTTTAAGATCGAACCTTCTGTTTATACGATACCTTCCTACGCTTCCGAGGTCGTACTTCGCAGGACTGAAAAAGAGTCTGTCAACGAATTTCCGCGCAGTCTCTATATTCGGCGGTTCTCCGGATCTCAATTGTTTATAGATAAGCCGAAGCGCCGATTCCTCATCGGTGGAAGTATCCTTCTTCAGAGTATTGGCGATTACTTCAGCGTCTTTTTCGTCTGAAGCGTCGAAGATGATTACGGATCTGACCTTCTCTTTCTTAAGAATGGCAACTACCTCTTCGTTGAGAGGAGAACCCGCCTCCGCAAGTATCTCGCCCGTCTCCTTATTGATTATATTTTCGGCGATGGCGGACTCAAAATGATCGGAAATATTTTTAGAGCCGACCTTGAGCTCTTTTGCCATACCGAACAACTCTAATATTTGGGCGTTCGTCGAATAGCCGATAGCGCGCAAAAGAGTTGTTACGGGAAACTTCTTTCGCCTGTCTATCAACGCGAAAAGCGCATCGTTAATATCCGTAGTGAAATCGACCCATGACCCGCGGAAAGGTATGATCCTTGCCGAGAACAATCTTGTCCCGTTCGGATGAATACTCTGATCGAAGAAAACTCCCGGTGAGCGATGCAGCTGGCTGACGATAACCCTTTCGGCCCCATTGATGATGAACGTTCCCCGATCTGTCATATAAGGAACGTTTCCGAAGAAGACTTCCTGCTCAATAACTTCGGCAACAACGTTTTTATCGTCTTCACTCGCCACCGTCAGTCGAAGATTCGCTTTCAGCGGCGCGCTGTAACTCATTCCCCTGTCTTGGCACTCCTCAACAGTGTATTTAGGATATGTTACAAAATAATTTAGAAACTCAATTTTAAAATTTCCATGATTGTCTTCAATTGGAAAGACAGTCTCAAATACGGCTTGTAGCCCTTTACTCTCCCTATCCTCGGGTTTCACACTCTGCTGCAAAAAATCCTCGTACGACAACAGCTGAATGTCAAGAAGATTCGGCATATCAACAGATACGGGAATCTTAGCGAAGGACTGCCGAGTCAAAAATTGACCCTTTACTCTTTTCAAGAGTATTCCTCCTTGCGATAAATCGCTTGAAAGTTTAGATATTCTTGCGCGAAACGGATATTTACTTCAGCTCTACTGTTGCGCCAACCTCTTCTAAAGCTGCTTTTGCTTTCTCGGCGTCTTCCTTTGAGACCCCCTCAATCACATTACCGGGTGCTTTGTCAACAACTTCCTTCGCTTCTGTCAATCCAAGATCCGTCATGGCTCTGACCGTCTTGATAACCTGAATTTTCTGAGGGCCTATATCTGCGAGAAAAACATCGAATTCTGTCTTTTCTTCCGCTGCTACGCCGGCATCTCCGCCTTCTGCCTCCGCTACCGCGACCGGCGCTGCTGCTGTTACTCCGAATTTCTCTTCTATATCTCCGATCAACTCGGATATCTCAAGCATATTCGCTTTCTCGAGGTAAGAGATTACATCATCTTTTTTGATGGCTGCCATTCTTAGTCTATCCTCCCTGCCAGACCTATGTCGGGCTGGTTGCTTATCATGTTTATAATTAAAATTTATCTATTCCTGTTTAGTGTCTTTTAGTGAATTCAAAGTTCCTACCAATTTGGACATCGACGCTTGGAGAGTTGCTGCCAATGTTCTCATCGGACTCTGCAAATCGCCGATAAGACGACTTAACATTTCATTTCTCGGTGGCAGCTTGGCTATCTCCACGAACTTCTCCGCCCCGAACAGTTCGCCCTCCATCCAACACACCTTCACATTCATCTTATCATTTTCTTTTGCAAAATCGTAGAATAGCTTCGCGGGACTGGCGGGATCATCGTAACTCAAAGCGATCCCCGTCGGACCTACAAGATATTCCGAAAGTCCTTCAATTTTGGCTTCTTTCGCTGCGATCTTTATCAAAGTGTTCTTAGCAACGCGGTACTCAATGCCGTTCTCCTTGAGCTTCCTTCTGAATTCAACCGCCTCCTGAACCGTCAATCCGGTAAAATCGGCAAGATAGATCCCTTTTGCCTTGGAAAGCTTCTCAACGAGTTCCTTTACGGCTTCTATCTTCTGAGCATTAGGCATTTATCAGTTCTCCATTAAAAAAATGTTCAAATCTTATTTTGCGCCCGCAGAGGTCTTTTCAACCTTTATACCGGGACCCATCGATGACGAGATCGTCATATTCTTAAAGTAAACACCCTTTGCAACCGCAGGTTTCATCCGCATCAGAGTACTTACGAGACTTTTGATGTTCTCTGCTATCTTGTCGTTGTCAAACGAAAGCTTCCCTACCGCGGAGTGAACGGCTCCGAACTTATCCGTCCTGATCTCCAACCTACCCGCTTTCAATTCTTTCACTGCTTTGCCTATGTCGTTTGTTACCGTGCCGCTCTTAGGATTCGGCATCAATCCCTTCGGACCAAGAATCCTTCCGTGCTTTCCGAGCTGACCCATAACGTCGGGTGTCGCGACTATGACGTCTATATCCGACCATCCGCCCTCTATCTTCTCCAATATATCTTCAAACCCTACCACATCTGCGCCCGCGTCTTTTGCTTCCTTCTGCTTCTCGCCCTTAGTGATGGCGAGAACTTTTACCGTTTTCCCGATCCCATGAGGAAGAGAGACCGTCCCTCTTATCTGCTGGTCTGCATGCTTGGGATCTATTCCGAGATTAATTGCTACTTCGACCGTCTGATCAAATTTCGTAGCCGGCATATCCTTTAATAATGCCACTGCGTCGTTCAGGGAATACTCTGTCAATCGATCCACCTTCTTAGAACTTTCATTATATCTTTTTGAATGCTTCATTTTATTCCCCCTCTACTAATATCCCCATGCTGCGTGCCGTGCCGGCAATTATCTTCATCGCCGCTTCGATATCGCCCGCATTCAGATCGACCATCTTCATTTCCGCTATCTTTTTAACTTCTGCTTTGCTGATATCCGCAACCTTTTCCTTATTCGGCTCCCCGGAACCTTTCTCTATCTTCGCCGCTTTCAAAAGCAGATCGGAGGCTAAAGGAGTCTTTGTAATAAATGAAAACGTATGATCCGAATAGACGGTAAGTTTAGCAGGGATGATATATCCACGCATCTTATCCGTTCGGGAATTATACGCCTTGCAAAATTCCATAATGTTCAAGCCGTGCTGACCGAGCGCCGGTCCGACGGGCGGCGCAGGAGAAGCTTCCCCTGCCTTAATATGTAATGTGATAACTGCTTCTACTTTTTTTGCCATAATCCTCTACTTCTCTAATGCTACTTGAAGAAAATCAAGCTCCACCGGCGTCGCCCTGCCGAATATGGACACCATCACCTTGACCTTCTGTTTCTCTTCGTTTATCTCCTGCACGTAACCGGAGAAATCATTGAAGGGACCGTCAACGACCTTGATCGAATCACCGACCTCATACGGAGCAGCCATGATATTCCTCTTTTTACGCTCTTCCGTATCGCCTAATATCCGCCTCAGTTCCTTCTTTTTGAGCTCCTGAGGATTGTTACCCGGTCCGATAAAATTCAAAACGCCGTAAGTCTCTTCTATAAGGAAGCGTGTCGCTTTATTCAGATCCATCTGGATGAGAACATAACCGGGGAAAAAGACCTTAACCCTCGAGCGCTTCTTTCCGTCGCGCATCTCGACAACGTTCTCCGTAGGCACCAATATCTCAAAGATACTGTCATCCATCTTTTCGCGGTCAATATTCGCCTGCAACGAATCCTTTATCTTCTTCTCCTGACCGCTGAATGTCCGAATGGCATACCATTTCGCTCTGCCGATATCAATTTTATGCTCGCCATCCGGATCATCCGGATCTACAGCCTCGTCCGACTCTTCTTCCGTCTCCTCGGCAACCTTGACATCTTCTACAGCAGGTTCAGACCCGGTGACCTCAATTTCGGGTTTCTCGTCCCCGTCTTCTTCAGCAGCACCCTTAGTAGTATCAGCATCAGACGCTTCCTCAGCTTCTTCCGTCACGGAGCTATCCCCATTCTCGCTTTCGCTCTCTTCCGCTGCAACGATTTCTTTTGAGGGTTGAGCGACGCTATCGACCGCTTCAACATCCTCTGCCATAGTGGAACCATCTATCGTTTTATCAAGCGGTTCGCTTTTAGGCATATTTTCTTTTTTATTTTTCATAATCCTTACTGAAGTAAAAATCCTACAACACCGCCGAGCGTCCGGTCGATCCCGAATAGGAATATTGCCAATATCAGAGAGAAGACAAGTACTACTATGGTTGAACCTTTGAGCTCCGCCCAGCTGGGCCATGAGACCTTCTTCAACTCGAAGACGACGCTCTCGAAAAACAATCTTATTTTTGTTATCATATTCCTTTTATTTCCGTGCCTGCTCTGCAGGCCTGGAGGGATTCGAACCCCCAACATCCGGTTTTGGAGACCGGCGCTCTACCAATTGGAGCTACAGGCCTTTATATTAAAATTCTCTATTTAGTCTCTTTATGTGTAGTGTGCTTCTGACAAAAGCGGCAGTACTTTTTATGCTCGACCCTGTCCGGATGCAAATGTTTATTTTTAGTCGTATCGTAATTCCTCTGATGGCATTCAACGCACTCAAGAGTAATCTTTTCTCTCATTATTTAACTCCTCCCTTGAGGGAGGTGTCACGAAGTGACGGAGGGTGTGATTCTGATGTTCTTTCCAGTATTATCGCCTCTAAAAGGTTACACCCCTCGCCTCTACGAGGCACTCCCCTCAAGGGGAGAGGATCATGGATGTAGTTTGTGGTAAAACCCGATCGCACATCTGTATAATTATTAGAATACATCAACTACTTTATCACCTCCGTTACGACACCCGCTCCGACCGTATGTCCACCTTCACGGATGGCGAAACGCAACTCCTTATCCATCGCTATAGGCATTATTAACTCGATCTCAAGACTCAGACTGTCACCCGGCATTACCATCTCCGTGCCTTCGGGAAGCTCGACCAAACCGGTCACATCGGTTGTCCTAAAATAAAACTGCGGTCTGTAGCCCTTGAAGAAAGGTGTGTGACGGCCGCCCTCGTCTTTCGACAAGATATATACCTCAGCCTTGAACTTCGTATGAGGAGTAATGCTGCCGGGTTTGGCTATGACCATTCCGCGTTTCAGATAATCCTTGTCGACTCCACGCATCAGGAGACCGACGTTATCGCCTGCCTCGCCTCTGTCGAGAAGCTTACGGAACATCTCTACGCCCGTGATAGTAGTCTTTCCTTCGGCGTTAAGACCGACCATCTCCATCTCTTCGCCTACCGTAACAACTCCACGCTCTATCCTGCCTGTGCCTACAGTTCCTCTACCCGTTATGGAGAATACATCCTCGACAGGCATTAAAAAGGGTTTGTCGATCTCACGCTCAGGGATCGGAATGTAATTATCAATCGCATCCAACAACTCCTGTAAGCTCTTCGTCTTCTCGGCGTCATCGGGATTGTTGAGCGCCTCGAGTGCGCTCCCTTTAATGATAGGTATTTCATCGCCCGGGAACTCATACTTGGAGAGAAGCTCTCTTAACTCGAGTTCCACCAACTCTATCAGTTCGGGATCGTCGACCATATCGATCTTGTTCAGATACACTACAATAGAAGGAACGTTGACCTGGCGGGCAAGAAGCACATGCTCGCGAGTCTGAGGCATCGGACCGTCAGCTGCGGAGACCACAAGGATAGCGCCGTCCATCTGAGCGGCACCCGTTATCATGTTCTTTATATAGTCGGCATGACCGGGACAGTCAACATGAGCGTAATGACGAGCTTCCGTTTCATACTCGACGTGCGCCGTGGCTATGGTGATCCCTCTTTCACGCTCTTCAGGAGCGTTATCAATAGAATCGAAGGTACGGGCGTCAGCCAGTCCTTTCTTACTCAAATACATTGTGATCGCCGAGGTCAACGTCGTCTTTCCATGGTCAACGTGACCGATAGTACCGACATTTACGTGTGGCTTTGTCCTCTCAAACTTTTCCTTAGCCATCGATCTCCTCCTGGTTCTATTTCAGTTCTTTTATTGTCCCTCCCAATAACGGGACATCTTACTTTTTCAGAGCCCACGACCGGATTTGAACCGGTGACCTCGTCCTTACCAAGGACGCGCTCTGCCGACTGAGCTACGTGGGCACTCTGCCCATTTTTTCTTCTCTCAGCCGCCTCAAAATATGCGTAAAATTTACGCAAGCAAGACAGCTCATAAAGTTATAAAAGAAAGATTTATCTGTCAAGAAAAAAAGTGCCGAAAATAAAATAAATTTACATTTTTCTATGCATTCCGGATTGCGAATCCGTTTTACTCAAAATCGGAGTCGAAATGCTGATATCTCCCCTCCTTTCAAAGGAGGGAAAACCGCTCTGAGCGGAGGGGTGGTTTCAATAAACCTTTCCCTTCGCGAGGAGAGACTGAAAAATTCCCCGCTATCAACCAGCCCGACATCGGTCTGACGGGGTGTGTCATAACCTGGGTTTATGGGACAGTTCTACTTCAACAAAACCATCTTCCTCGTCTGGACGAAATCGCCGGCTTGGAGACGGTAGAAGTAGATGCCTTATTGTTAGACCTTCGCACCTGCTTTCTTCTGCAATTGAGCCACTTCCGAGTAACCTTCCTTTTCAGCGATGCTGAATTCCATCCAGCCACTCACTGATTTGGTTTTACGATGAACCTACTTTGATCAAGCTGTTGCAAAGAACCCGTTCCAAGTCCATCCACCAGAAGAATTGTTATGATGCCTCATGCCGACTCCTCTGAGAGAACCGCTGATACGCCACGATCGACCAGAGCGCCTCAATAACGGTTATTGGGTAGACCCCCGCAAGGGCGCTGTAGGCTGAAGTAGAAGCACAGGCACCGGCGAAGATCAGAACGAACCATTTAGACCTCGGCTCGAACCAGTAAGACAAGAACATGACAGCGACGGCAACAGAGCCGAATAGAGTGAGCATTTCTTCCTCCTTTCCTGATTATTTAATTTCTACGCAGATTACTTAAAAACGCTATCTTCCTTGTAAGGTCAGAACCACCATCAACTGAAACGCTATATTAGGTTTTGCTGTCATGCTCCAAAGTTATAACAGCTTTTCCCCGGGCGTGTCCTTCTTCAAGATACCGGATAGCTTCAGCAACCTCACTGAGCGGGTAACGTCTGTCTATAATAGATTTTACTTTCCCTGCTTCAAAAAGCTCTTTCAAGAATACCAGATCCTTGTCGGTTATTTTCGCCATCAAGACAAAGAATTTCTTACTCCCGGTCATTGAAAGCCATGGTCCTGAAAACATAATTCGGAACATGAGAGACATCGAGCCACCGATCATGACATAAATTCCATTCGGACTTAATGCGCGCTTATAGTCTGAAATCAAACGATATGCCGCAGCATCAAAGATCAGATCATATCGCTCACTATTTTCAGTGAAATCTTCCTGAGTATAATCAATTACCCGGTCTGCCCCGAGCGAACTGACCATCTCCAATTTCTCTGTGCTGCACACTCCTGTCACTTCAGCCCCGAACGATTTGGCTATCTGCACCGCGAATGTACCAACACCTCCACCCGCTCCATTTATCAATACTTTTTGTCCTGACTGAATCTCTCCTTTATCTCGAAGACCTTGCAAGGCGGTGATTGCCGCTATAGGAATAGCCGCTGCTTCCTCGAACGTCGTACCCTCCGGTTTCGGCGCTAATCGATCTTCATCGACACAGGCATAATCAGCATATCCTCCCCCGGAATTACTTCCTCCGAAGACCTCATCACCCGGCTGAAACCGTTTTACGTTTCTGCCAACCGCCTCTACCCGGCCCGCTATGTCAACTCCGAGAATATTGTTTTTCGGTTTTAGAAGACCTATACCCATTAGTCGCATAAAGAGCGGTTTGCCTCTCATGAAATGCCACTCGAGTGGATTTACGGACGCCGCCCGGACTTTTATCAGGACTTCATTCTCATTTGGAACAGGTTTTTCTACTTCTTTGAATTCGAGAACATCCGGTGAGCCATAGCTGTAATAGACAATTGCTTTCATTCAGCGGTATTCAGTTCAAAAGAGACATCTTCATTGTCCGGATGAAACCGCTGCCAGACAGTCGGGCGAACGGACTTGTAGCTTGCGATAATCAAAAGCATTAATTCTTAGAAATATGCTTTAAGAATGATTCTCCCTCAAACCTTTCATGATCCGTTGTCTCCTCGGTTTGCATATCAGAGAAATATTTATCGTAAACCGTTGCCCGTTCATGTCTCAATGGAGTCGGACAATAACACGTTTCTGTCCACCTGACTAAACCTGAAGAGTCCACCGTCGCTCTATCCATCGAGGCAAGAATTTCCGGTCCGTCGGGCGCTTGCTCTTCTAAACTCCCGCCCTTGAGCAGCTGATAAAACTCTTTAGATTTGCTCTGGATAACTCTCGCTTGGACTTTATATTTCAACTCAATAACCTCATTCTTTTGATATGACTGAGATCTATAGATTTAACTTTCCTGCTTCAGTGATTCTATTTGCTTTTGATAGTCGAAACATTCATGGCTTTCATGATCGGGCATACTTTAGTAAATCCGGTTTTAAGGAAATATGGTATAAGGATCAGGACAGGAATAAGCCCATAGATCGGGAGAATTCTATCACCAATGAAATGATAAGCGATCAACCCTACAAAGCCGAAGCCTAAAATTATTCTTATTATACTGTCAAGTTGACCTACATTTTTTTCTTCCGGCATCGGTACCTCCATTGTTAAAGCTGGAAGATACCAATTTGTTAAATTCTCCGCAAGATAAATGATCAGCTAAATTAGCATTCAGTGAACGAAAGAGGGAGATCCTCCAAAGGTCACCGAAGAGTCCTCTCGGGGGAACTCTATTCCTTATGAATCTGATACTCTATTTCAATCAGATCATCTTCATCGTCGGGACGAGTTGGCATTTAGCATAATTGGAAAAAAGCAATTCAATTATTTTTTAGACTTAAAACACATTTATCGCCTTAGCCATTATATCCGCACCCGGGAATCCGGCAACTGGCCCATTGCATTCGACCATGAGCTTACTGAAATCCTCAGGACCTTCGTGCCTACCATCTGTTACCTTTTCAAATATCATTATCATGTTGAGTCCTTTGGCTACAAGGTCATCACCTTCCCGATATTCGAGCGTACCGCCCCCATTGTCGTTCATCTCAATATCTCCTAAACTGTGCCATTGGCTTATCAAAGCTCCAACGTCACCAAAAGGTGGTGGTTCAGGGACAATCCCTTTTTCCGGATTTCCATCAACGAACATCATTGACATATAGGCCATCACATCAATTTCAAAGAGGAATGCTTCATATCCTGTTTCTGATGGCGGGAAGTTCATTACTTCAACCCTGGCTTCTCCCTTTTCCCAATCGCCGACTACATAACCCTTTGCACCAATGAGTGGCTTGTCAACGTAAGTTCTTCTTACTGTTCCCTCATTTACCTCTGATACAGCCCGAGAACTTTTTGCAACCGGCTTTTTCTCTTCGTAGCCGGAGCAGGAGGTTACAGTTATAATACTAATGAGTGCTATGGTGATAAATAAAGGATTTATCCGCATATCGTGCTCCTTTTTGAGTTTGAGTAATAGTGTATGCTCCATCTGACCTATCGTACTGAACTAAAATCTTCAAGGGCTATCAAGTATTACCAAGAAGTTAGACCCTATGGAGTTTCACTATGAAAAATATAAGACTAAATTCATCACATTAACAATAAAAACTTTTAATGCTGCAACTTGCGTCCGTTTCTCCAATCGGTATGTGAAATATCGTGTCTAAGGGAGATCAAAATAAGCCCTAAACAGTGATCAGCTGTCATTGCGAGGGAATCCGCCTCTTGGCGGATGATCGCGGCAATCTCAAAATTGTCCCGCACAGCTTTAAATTGAGATTGTTCCAAAGGAATCCCTCCGGGCTTCGTCGCCTCGCTTCTCGCAAAGACTGAATAGGCTAATTTTCGTTTAGGCTCAGATGTCATCAATATCCTTTTAAATATCTCATATTGATTACACAAAACTAAGGTCAAAAGATACCTCATTAATTAAAATCTCGCAAGATAAATGATTGCCTAAATTATCCTCTATTAAGCAAGAGACGGGGATCCTCTATTTCAATCACATCATCTTCCTCGTCCAGACAAAATCGGATGATCGGGGGCGGCAAGAACCTTTTACTCAATTAATATTTGACTTATGCTAAAGAATCAGCTAGATTGGTAGAACCACATTGACATTTATATTCGCAACAAAGGAAGTTAGATAATGAATTCTTTGAAAATCTTAGTCTTGATTCTATCATTGACATTATCGCTCTTTTCCGCATGTGGTGATGATAATCCTACTGCACCAAGACTCACGAATTGGTTGGTACGTGGAAAGCAGATAAATTCACCATTTATAGGGGATCGATCTCAAATCCTGATTTTACGTTCGTGTATACATTCGTTAATGACTTGCAATTTACGCTTACTATCAGCGCTGACAACAGATGGTCAGCGGAAAGCCTATCTCTTGTTGAAACAAAAAACGATTCAGGCGGCTGGTGGGCTGATGGAGATACGCTGACTCTGTATGGGGTTGGTGATGGAGATGACGTTTATGAATATTCTATATCGGGAAATAAGCTTACCCTAACGAGCAGCGAGACCGTAGATGGTTACACTACCTTTACCGTGATTGAATATACCAAGCAATAATTCTCTTGCCGATAGTGTGACCGCTATATGCCACCTGAAGATCACTAAAATACACGAAAAAACAGTTGGGAAAATCTTCGGAAAATTGAAGAGATTTCATCCGAGCGAGAGACGGGGATCGAACCCGCGTATCCGGCTTGGAAGGCCGGGGCTCTACCACTGAGCTACTCTCGCAATTACCGCAATTCGTGGTGGCGGATGGATTCGAACCACCGTAGGCATACGCCAACAGATTTACAGTCTGTCGCCTTTAACCACTCGGCCACGCCACCGTCTCAGCAGAGCCACCAGCAGGATTCGAACCCGCGACCTGAGGTTTACAAAACCCCTGCTCTTCCAACTGAGCTATGGTGGCATTTCACAGCTGCGTAAACTTATCATGCCTCTATAAATAGTCAAGATAAAATTTAGAACTTTCTTAACTTTTCGGCATCATTTGTGCAATTCAGAGTGAAAATTAAAAATGAACCGGGAGCTGATATTTACTTTCATATTTCACATTTACTATTATATTTGAACCGATTGTGACATGGATAACATAAGCTGTCGCAATTTTATGACACAAGTCACAGAATTAGCGTGTAAACCGTCTAAACAGTGCATAACGTGCTCTGGGTCATATCACAATATCTTCGCACAGATATCTTTGTGGCATGAACAGAGATGGAAAAATGATAGGCGGTAAAAAAAATAAGGATCAGGAGAGTCAGGACCGGATACGGATACTAACGGCTCCATGTTGTTGGGCGGAATATGAACAGTAACACTGTGGAAAAACAAAAAACAAGATAAAGGAGAAGAATCATGGGTCAACAACAATTACTGCTTATCGTACTCGGTACTATAATCGTCTGAGTCGCAGTAGTGGTAGGAATTAATATGTTCACTACAGGTGCAATCAACGCGGAAAGGGACGCACTACTCCAGGATGTCAATAATATCGCATCAACGGCAGCGGCATATTGGCGTAAACCTGCCGCACTCGGCGGCGGAGCGCGTAGTTTTCTCTTAGTTGCCGATGTGGTTGTATTTGGAGCCGATTCAACAAATGCAAATGGAACCTTCGTTATGTCAACACCTACGAAAGATGATTTTATACTTACCGCCACCGGAGCGAACGAAGGAGTCGTTATTGTGGCGACTATTACTCAACAGGGAGTTTCGGGAACTCCTACGATAACATTACCGTAAGTGAGTGAATGATAGGATCTAACGAGTCAGATATTACGGCGGCAGCTCCCTCTGCCGCCAACGACTCAAAACGGGAGCTAATAGATATGAACCGAATTATTGAAAACTTAACTCTAACGAACAATAAAGAGGAAACTCTATGATGAATCAAAATAAATCAGCAATGGTGGTATTGGTAATATCGATATTCGGGATCTTAATTACTTCCGGCATCGGTTGGTATGTAATGCACGAAGTAAAGGTTGAGAACGAAATATTTCAGGACAAGATTTACGGACAATATGAGTATCTGCTCGCTGACTTTAACATAGAGCGAAAAGTCCTTTTAATGGAATTTAACCAACTCATGCAGGGAGTGCAGGAAATATCGGAAGTTTCAAAATTGTATTGGAGAACGCCGGTATCCAGAGGTATGGACGCTCCAAAGATCATTACCCGTTCCGATATTACGAACTTCGCCATCGATTCGACTTATGAATGGGGCACCTATGAAGTAGCAGATATTACAGGTGAGCAGTTCACGCTCATAGCAAGAGGTAATTATACAGGATTAGAATTTTCTACAATAATCAACAAGGACGGCATCGTCTCCTGGCAACCGGTGAGAATGCCTTCACTTGACAGGATAGTAAGATGAACCACCCTATTTGAATTTTTAGACATCCCCAACAACCACAATGCTCCGCATACTGAGGTTCATTTTTCATGGTGCAACCGAATATGCGGAGCATATTCTTTCTCTCCCGCTCTGAACCTTAAATGTGAAATGTGCAATATATTGCCGTTTTACATCTTAAAGCGGCAATATATTGCCGATAGTTCCCGATTCAACAGTCTAATTAAAATCACTGATACAGAGTCTAAGCCAAAAACAGCCAGCAGCATAGATTGGCACAACTATTGCCTTTAAAATAGATGAATTCGATCTATAAGATTTTGGGCAAAAGGGAGGGAATAAATGAACGATAAAGACCTCATTCGGGCTGTAGCCCGTGATTGCGGTGTTTCCGTTGAACAGACTGCGAAAGTACTCAAGTCCTTGGCAACCAACATGAAAATTGCCTTAAATGACAAAGGAAGTGTCACCCTTAAGGGGCTTGGATCTTTTAAATACTCGATACACTCGAAAATTGCGGAAAGCGACCCTATTACCGGGGAGACGATCAAATACTCCATTACTCATATCCCCGAGTTCCAACCGGTAAAAGAGTTGGTAATTTCGAATATGGAGAGTCTGAGTCTGGGCTGAAATTAGTCTTCCCTCCCTTCCCCACTATTTTAGGTCACTATCACAACCTATGTGAGCAGTGATTATTTTGCCCAGTTCAAATTATAATATCAAATGTTCGGAGAGATGGGTAACACTTTTCAATTGATTTTATATACTACATTCGAGTCTAAAGTCTTAATCATTTACGAACCGATCCATAACCGTGTTCATCACTCTGATTTCAGTCTCTTCGAAATCGTCTTCAGCTAAGGCTATTTCTGTAAGAGAAATCAACAATCTCTTCTGTAAATCCTCGTCTAACTCTGGAAGAGCAGCCATGCACCGTCTTCCATATAGTAACGCCTCCTCGATATTCATTTTGGAAAAATCTTTTAGTTCACGCACTACTTCTTCCTCGGAAAATCCGTATCTGTCCATGACTCTTCTGAGCTTCGAAATCTCTTTGATGTCCATCTTTGAATCACACCCCGCCATTGCGATGCAAAGCCCGATAAATGCCTTCCTCGATGCCTCCTCTCGTCCGATCCGTGATCTATTTTTACCGCTCATTCTACTCCTCTCCTTATTAAATCAAGCTAATCAGACGAGAGTAACATAGTGTGTTCCCTGTCAATATGATGATTTTTGTTGATATACCTCACATTATCAACAGCTTAGGAATGGTTATCTAATTCGTTTAAGTAACCGATATAGGAAAAATATTGAACCTTATTAAACGTGCTAACTCTTGTAATATCAATATAATAAAAACATATTTAGAGAGTTGAACTAAAAAACGTGAATTCCTTTTATATTTTCCTCTTTTAAAAATGAACGCCGGGCTTTATATTTCATGCTAATAATTAAATTTTAATAAAAGTTATTCACAACCATACTACTGCTTTTTTATGGTATGCTCAGCTGCTGGCGTGGTTAAGATGGCTCATTACAAAAGGTTCTGATTGAAAATATTTCAAAAGACGAAAGGTAGACCGGATAAAGATTTAGAGCTCATCGACGGGAAAGAGCCTGAAAAGAAATCCTCGCTCAATGATAATATTTCCAGCTACTTTGGAGAAGGTTATAATACCGAAGATCTAAACGTAATTTTTGAGCACGCGCCCGATGCGTATTATCTTTACGATCTAAAAGGCTACTTCATTGACGGAAATTTGATGACTGAAAAACTTTCCGGATACAAGCGGGAAGAACTTATCGGAAAAAACTTCCTTAAGCTCAGACTCCTAACGACGAGTGGGATAATCAAAGCGGCTAAACATTTATACCATAATGCCCGTGGAAGATCTACCGGTCCTACCGTGTTCACCTTCAACAGAAAAGATGGCTCACAAATCGATTTGGAGATTCGTACGCACCCCGTCAAGATCGGAGGACGCAGACTCGTTCTCGGGATCGCAAGAGATATCGCTACCCGCAAAAAAATAGAAAATGAAATAATTACGCTCAATAAGTCACTTGAAGATAAAGTAAAGCAACGCACCGAAGAGCTCAATCAAGCTTTGGAAAAACTTCGGAGAGATATTAAAGAAAGAACCAAAATGGAAAAGGCTCTTCTCGAGAGCGAAGCTCGATTCAGGCACATCATCGATAATGCAAGCGACATGATATATGAAACCGATCGGAGAGGCAATTCAACTTACTTTAATCCTAAAGCCTCAGTTATCATGAAAATATCGAAAGAGGAGCTCTTAGGAAGAAATTATCTAAGTCTTATCAGGAAAGATTATCGCAAAATTGCTAAGAAATTCTATACGAAACAGTTTCGGAATAAAGTTTCGAATACCTACTTCGAATTCCCTGCAATTAAAGGCGACGGGTCTGAAATATGGCTTGGTCAAAACGTTCAACCTATCATCGAAAAAGGCAAGATAAAGGGATTTCAGGCGGTCGCAAGAGACATAACGCAGCAAAAGGTGGCTGAATTCGCGTTAGCGGAAAGCGAGCGAAGATACCGTTCAATATTTGAAGAATCACGGGATGTCATTTATGTCACGGACACCGATGGGCACTTCATAGAGATAAACGAGTCGGGCTTGGAGCTCTTCGGTTACACTCGTGAAGAGATCAAGAAGATCACCGCAAGGGACCTTTACCTAAATCCCGATGATCGTTTTAAATTCGTTCACGATTTAGAATCCAACGGCTTTGTCAGAGATTATGAACTGAAACTTAAAAAAAGGGACGGTACACCGATAGACTGTTTGCTCTCCGCTACTATCAGACCGTCAGCCGATGGAAAGGTTTTACGTTATCAGGGAATTATCAGGGATATAACCCAACATAAACAATCTGAAGAAGCGCTGCTCCAGACCGAGCGGAGATTCCGTGAACTGCTTGAAAACCTTAAAATGATAGCTATTCTCCTTGACCTCGAGGGGAATATCCTCTTTTGCAACGATTACCTGTTGGAAAAAACAGGTCATAAGAAGAGTGACGTTTTAGGGAAGAACTGGTTCGATATTTTCCTCCCCGAAGAGATAAGAGCTAATATTAAAAAAATGTTTTTGGATAACGTTCTCGCCGGTTCAATACCCTCTCACTTTGATAACGAAATAATTACAAAAGATGGGAATAATCTCCTGTTCTCCTGGAATAACACTCCTCTTAGAGATTCATCCGGTAAAATATTCGGAGCAGCAAGCATCGGCTCCGATATGACAGACAGGATCAATGCCGAAGAGCAGCTGCGTCATGCGCAGCGTATGGAAGTTATAGGCAATCTTGCAGGCGGGATAGCGCACGATTTTAACAATGCGCTGACTCCTATTCTTGCCCTCTCTCAGATGCATTTCGCCCGCCTCGAAGATGACGATCCGCTGAAAAAAGCGCTGAATACGATAAACAAAAGCGCAACACGAGCTACGCAACTCACGGCAAGATTGATGGCGTTCGGAAGAAAGCAGGTCCTTGAACCGCATGTAATAAATATCAACACTACACTCCTCTCTGTCGGTGATCTGCTCCAACGCTCTATAGGCGATGGAATCTCCATAAAGATGAGACCGAGTTCTGGGCTATGGAACGTTAAAGCGGATCCTATTCAGGTAGAACAAGTACTGATAAATCTTGTTATTAACGCCAAGGACGCGATCGGTGATAAAGGCACGATTACTATTCTTACCGAGAACATAACTGTGAGCAGCAAACAGATAAAAGCGGGACTTGCACTGACAGCAGGCGATTACGTACTCACTTCCGTAATTGATGACGGTCCGGGTATGACCAACGAAATAAGAGAACATATATTCGAGCCGTTTTTCACTACGAAGGACAAAGGACACGGAACCGGACTCGGTCTGTCCGTGGTCTACGGCATCGTGAAACAACACGGTGGTGAGATAACCTGCCATAGCGTACCGGGGAAAGGAACCACATTCAAGATATATCTGCCGAAGATCGATCAACCGGTGGAAGAGCTGAAACATGAAACTATTGCTGATAAGGATTATCACGGAAATGAGGTCATTTTACTCGTAGAAGATGACAAAGAGGTCAGAGAGGTTTTGAAGCTTATACTCAAAGAGCTCGGATATTTGATTGTGGAGGCTTCAGATTCTGCCGAAGCGCTGAAAATATCAGGTAAATACAAGGATAAGATCCATCTCCTCTTGACAGACCTCATTCTGCCCGGATTGAACGGGCGGGAACTCTCCGAAAAACTTGCCAAGAAGCGGGAGGATATGAAAGTGCTTTTCATATCGGGCTATTCCGACGATGTGATCGCCAAGCACGGGATGATTGACGAGGGTCTCTCCTTCCTGCAGAAACCTTTTACCGCCTCGTCACTCGGAAAGAAGATAAGAGAAGTCTTAGAAAATTGAGATGATATTGTGCGGGTTAGCGGTTTTCATCCCCTCCTTCCAAAGGAGGGGACTGAGGGGTGGTTGACTTTGTGACACTGATGAGGTTTTTTGGAGTACTCCAAACGAGGAAGTTTATCCCGATACATCGGGAGGGTGTGGTTTTCCCCTCCTTCCAAGCGAGAGGACTGAGGGGTGGTTTACAATTAAGAAATAGTCCGATAAATTCCCCTCTATTAAGAGGGGTAGCCGATCCTTTAGAAATCTTATAGCAAAAGGCTGGGGTGTGTAAAGAGTTACACTAAACAGAATGCTTGAAATAAACTCTGATATAACAATAAAAACCGCCGAAATCCGTTTCGATTTTGTGCGCTCATCCGGACCGGGCGGACAAAACGTCAACAAAGTAGCATCTGCGGTTCAACTTCGCTTCGATATTCGTAACTCCACCTCCATCCCGGATGAGATCAAACCGAGACTGATAAAGTTGGCCGGAAAAAGAGTCAATTCAGAGGCTGTTCTTCTGATCGACGCGCGGACATCCCGATCCCAATCGCAGAACCGAGCGGAAGCATTGGAACGGCTGAAATCTTTGATACTGAAAGCGATCCACAAACCGAAACCGCGCCGTAAAACCAGACCGACCGCCGCCTCTAAGGAAAAACAACTGAGAAGTAAAAAGATTAGAGGCAATCTGAAACGCCTCCGCGGCAATGTCAAGGATGACGATTGAGCTAACAGTTCCCCTCTCTCCCTCAGGGGGAAACCTAAAACCTCCTCCCTTGAGGGAGGTGTCACGGAGTGACGGAGGGTGTAATTGTAATATTCTTTTAGTACTCCTCGGTATCGAATAGTCACACCCCTCGCCTCTGCGAGGCACTCCCCTCAAGGGGAGAGGAATAAGATGCGGGTTAGGACTTGTGTCGAAGACACTCCTATGGAGCCCTGACCGCACTTCCGCTTATCCCCACCTCATCCCCTACCAATACCATATATATGTATAGAAGTTATCAACACTCAGTATGTAGTTAAACAACTCCATTAGGTGCGGGTAGCTTAATTCAGTAACAGAGGGTAATTCGCCCTTTCAATTCAAGTAAACCTAAAAAAAGTTTAATTGTTATAAGCTATGTTATATAAGCGTTTCAGCGGTTTAGGTTAAAGTAGATTCGCATATATTGAATATTTTCCTTGACAACAATGGGTAATTGTGTATGTTATGGGGTAATTGTGGGTAAAAGCCCGCTTTTTATAATTAAATATTAGCAATTTTAAATAAACGATAAGGTAATGACACCCGAACCAAATTCATTTTTAGGTGAGTATCGGTACACGATAGACAAAAAAGGCAGAGTCAATGTGCCTGCCCCTTTCAGAAAGGTACTGCACCCCGCGAATAACAGGACTTTTGTTATTTCGAAGAGTATTGCTAAGGATAAATGCCTTGTCGCCATGCCTTTTGAGGATTGGTCACTGTTCGAAGAAAATCTGACACGGAAACTCCTTCGGATGAACCCTATAGATCAGAAATGGCTTAGAGATTTGACACGGTACGCCACCATTTGCAGATATGACAGCCAGGGGAGGATAACTATACCTAAAAGTCTCCTCGAAGTTGCCGGCTTGACCAATGAAGCCGTCATTATCGGAATGTTGAAACAAATAGAGATTTGGGATCCGGGAGAGCTGGATAAGAAGAGTTCGGACGACGAAAAGTTGACCGAAGAGCAGTTAGCGGCTCTCGCCGAAAAGATAGTTTTATAGTTGAATCCGTCATGGGGTCTGATTTCAGCGGAAATGAAAGACACACCCCGGTTATGGCGGAAGAAGTAACGGAGTTTTTAACCATAAACCCGGATGGGGTTTATATTGACGGAACTATCGGAGGTGGCGGTCACGCTGAAGTTATACTTGACAGACTAACCGATAAAGCCCTTTACATAGGGATTGACAAAGATGCAACCGCAATTGATTATTGCAAAGAACGATTCAAGGACTCTACTGCAAAAGTTGAGTTATTTCAGGGCAACTTCTCAATGATGTACGAGATCGCCGAACGGATGAGTGTTAAGGGCGTTGACGGCGTTCTACTCGACCTCGGCGTCTCTTCCACTCAGATAGATCTTCCGGAACGCGGCTTCTCCTTCTCCTCAGACGGTCCTCTCGATATGAGGATGGATCAGGATTCAGGGATCAATGCAGCTGATTTGATTAAATCGCTGACTGAAAGGGAGTTAGCAGATCTCATTTACGAATATGGTGAAGAACGGCACAGCAGAAAGATAGCGTCTGCGATAGTCAATTTTCAGAAAGAATCACAGCTTAGAACCACATCCGACCTCTCTTCTATCGTTAAGAGGGTCATAATGGGAAATATGAAGACGAAATCGCTTGCGCGGGTCTTTCAGGCGCTGCGGATAGCGGTAAATGACGAGCTTTCAAGCCTCGAAGAGGGTCTTAGCGCAGCAATAAAACTACTAAAAAAAGGCGGAAGGATCGTTGTTCTCTCCTATCACTCCCTCGAGGACCGGATAGTCAAGAACCGGTTGCGGGATCTGTCGAAATCTCACATAGAGGATCCTGAAAGCCCTACAGGCTATAGAGATCAGGTGAAAGAGTTGAAATTACTCACTAAAAAGGTGATAAAACCGACCGGATCGGAAATCGAACGTAATCCCCGTTCGAGGAGCGCCCGTTTGAGAGCAGCGGAGAAATTGTAGAATATGCTTAAATCGCTAAATAAAGGAATCAAACTCCCGAAGAGAGCCAAACACGCCAAAAAGAAGGGCGAGGGTTCAGCAATAGGCTTCATTTTCCTTACTATCAGTTCATTCGCGCTGATGATCGGCTACGTTTGGCTGAACAACGAGGTCACCGCCACTCTGAACGATATTTCCATTTTGAGCAAGGAACTATCGAAAAACCGCACGGCGCTGAACCTGCTCGATGCGGAGATCGCGCATCTCTCCCGGTCGGACAGGATCACCGACAAAGCAAAGAACGAACTTGATATGGTCTTCCCGGAACCGGAGCCAATCAGACTTGCAGCAAGAGTTAATGAGAAAACTATAAATCACTATGACAAAGGCAGATAGAGTGAAACGAAAAAGTAGAACATCAAAGAAAAAAAGTTCAAAAGTGAACATTCGTCTTGCTGTTCTGTCTGTCATGGTTTTAGCCGGATGGCTGTTGATAATGGGCAAGCTCTTCTGGCTGCAGGTAGTGAATCATGAGAGCGTGCAGCTGGTGCGGAATAACCTTTATAATCAGGAACTGCTGCTTGTAGCGGAACGCGGTACGATAAGAGACAGAAACGGAACCGCTTTGACGATGAATCTGCCGCATTATGACTTGGGAGCGCACCCACCTGTTGTCGAGAATCCCGAGCTTATGGCGAAGGTTTTCAGCGAAACTTTCGGGAAATCCACCTCCTACTATATGGAGAAGCTATCGACCGACAAAAATTTCGTCTGGATGGAGCGAAAGGTCGCTCCGGCTAAGGGTCTGGCTATTATAAGGCATGATTTTAAGGGTATTTCGGCTATCAAGCAGAGTAAACGTTTTTATCCGTATGATGAAATCGGCGCTCAGGTCATCGGTTTTACCGATATAGACAACAGAGGTATAGAAGGAATCGAAAAAACGTATGATGAATTCCTAAAAGGAACCGACGGTCATAAGAGTTTCAAGATCGACGGCAAGGGCAGAGACCTTTCCGGTCTCCTCTCCCGCACTGTTGAGCCGATTCCGGGCGGCGATCTGATCCTCACGTTAGACCGTGAATATCAAATAATCCTTCAGGAAGAAATACTCTCCGCCTACAAGAGTAAAAAGGCTGAAAATGTTATCGGTATTATCTTACAGCCTCGTACGGGTGAATTGCTTGCTATGGCGAGCGCGCCCGGTTTCAATCCGAATGAGTATACGAAATATCCCGTTGCAAACTATAAGAACAGAACGATCACCGACATTTACGAACCGGGGTCGACTTTCAAACTCGTTACCGCTACCACCGCGATCGAACATAATCTATACAACGATTCTGACCTCATCTTCTGCGAAAACGGAAAAATAGATATACAAAACATTTCCATTTCCGACCATAAACCTTACGGCTGGCTGACATTCAATCAGGTATTCTACAATTCAAGTAACGTGGGAGTCATAAAGATAGCGCAAAACGCCGGTCGAGAGAATATATACAAAATGGCGAGAGCGTTTGGATTCGGTAATAAAACGGGACTCTCTTTAGACGGCGAGTCGAACGGGATCCTGAGAGAATTGAAAAAATGGTCTGCGCTCTCCTTAGCTGAGGTTGCCATCGGGTATGAAGTCTCGGTCACTCCGCTCCAGCTCGCAATGGCTTACGCAGCGGCAGCGAATGGAGGATATCTTCTTAAACCTCAGATCATCCGTTCAGCAAAATCGAGCGACGGCAGTGTTGATATCTCTGATGATGTCAAGGTCATCCGGCGGGTGATGTCGCCCGAAACCTCCGAAAAGCTTAAAGAGCTTTTTCTGGGGGTGGTAAAAGTAGGAACGGGAAAGAAGGCGTATATTAGGGGATTCAGGGTAGCGGGAAAATCCGGAACTTCTCAGAAAATCATCGATGGTAAGCACTCAAACGATTACTATGCTTCATTTGTGGCGTTTTTTCCCGCAGAAGATCCTGAATTTCTCTGCCTGATAATTGTGGATGATCCTAAAACATATCTTCCTTACGGAGGAGAGGTCGCGGCTCCGATAGTGAAAAAGATATTTACACGGATTGCGAATGCGAACCCGCATCTTTTCGTCTCCGGGACTTCAACAAAGATCGAGCGGTCGAATTCACAGCTTAGGGAAGAGGCGAAACACGAAAACTCTTTTATGAGCCTTCAAACTGTCAGATATGTAGAACCGAATTTACAAGATGAAACTGTTCCGGGCAACATCATGCCGAACGTTAAGGGGATGAGCCTCAGATATGCGCTGAAGATCTTAGGCGAGCGAAATTTGAATCCGAAATTTTCAGGAAGCGGCATTGTAAAGAAGCAGAGACCGTCTGCCGGAGCGCGCATCGTCAGCGGTAGCGAAGTGATATTAACAATGGGGCAAGAATCGGAGTGAGCGGAACGCTTACGCTATTTGAAATTATGGAAGGAATAGAATACACGCAGAAATCGGGTCAGGACACACCTGTGAGCGGAATTGCGTATGATTCGCGCACGCTTCAGGAGGGTGACGTTTACTTCGCTCTGACAGGGGGAACTTTCGACGGCGCGGAGTTTATCGATGACGCTATCGAAAAGGGTTGCAGCGCTGTGGTTACAGAGAAAGCTGTCGACAGATCGTTCGCCCCGCTCTTGATCACGCCTGATTCCCGCTCGGCTCTCGCTTTTGCCTCTTCCGCATTTCATGGTCATCCCTCACGGGAACTGAAGCTTATCGGAATTACGGGAACGAACGGCAAAACATCTGTAGCGTTCATTCTTCGTTATCTGCTTCAATCGGACGGACACCGGACAGCAATCATGGGAACTATTGGTAATGATCTCGGCAGCGGTCTGATCGAAAGCAAATTGACCACACTGGAAGCGCCCGAGATCAACAAATTTTTGCGGGACGCGTTAAAGACAGGCTCCACTCATGCAGTAATGGAAGTCTCTTCGCATAGTTTATCTATGAAGAGGACTGCGGGGCTTGCCTTTGACGTGGCTCTCTTCACTAATCTGACGCACGACCACCTCGATTTTCATGGTGATTTCGATTCATATAGAGAATCAAAAGCGATGCTGTTCAACGACTTGAGTTCCTCCTCCAAGGCGATCTTGAACAAAGACGACTCCTCTTGGGAGAAGATGGTTTCCTCCTCCCCCGCCGGACTCATCACTTATTCGCTGTCAGATTCGACAGCTGATTATCATGCCGAATCGTATTCTTACTCTTCGGACGGATTACGGCTCAATCTCATTACACCCGACGCTGAAACCGAGATCAAATCTTCGTTGGTCGGCGAATTCAACATTTACAACCTTATGGCAGCTTATGCCGCCGCGGAAGCTGTGGGAGCCGAACCCGGTAGCGACCTCAGCGAGCTTCCTCAAATTCCGGGCAGACTCGAAAAGATCTCAATCGATTCGGATTTCACCGTGCTCGTGGATTACGCGCACACGCCGGACGCTTTGAAAAACGCCATTAACGCTTCTCGTGAGATTCTGAGCGGCAGCGGGAAACTCATAACGGTTTTCGGATGCGGCGGTGACAGGGACAGAGAAAAAAGACCTCTCATGGGAGAAGTCGCCTCCACCCTTTCCGATTTTACGATCATTACCTCCGACAATCCACGAGGCGAGAAACCGGAAGCTGTTATCAGTGAAATACTGACGGGAATAGTCTCAAAAGCGCCATTCGAGTCAATACCTGATAGGCGCGCTGCTCTGAAGAGGGCATTGAAGATCGCCGGAACAGGTGATGTTGTCTTGATAGCCGGCAAAGGGCATGAAGCGTATCAGGAGGTTATGGGAGTCAGGACTAAGTTTAGCGACAAAGAGGTACTTATAGAGCTTATGGAGCAATTGAATATATGAGTTTCGTTTCTCTTAAAGAGATGAAAGGTTTGACCGAACTTCAACCGTTCAGCGGAGAACTCACGGGCGTGTCTATCGACTCCAGAACTGTCAGCGAGGGAAATCTGTTTGTCGCGCTGAAGGGAGACAAATTCGACGGTCACAATTTTCTTGATTCCGCTATATCTAACGGAGCAGCCGCTGTCGTAGTCTCACGAAAATGGAATTCCGAGAATGTTCTTCCGATCAATGAATCGGTCGGTATTTACACTTTTGTCGACACTCTGCTCTTTCTCGGTCAATACGCCAATATGCACCGGAATTTTAAAAAACAACCGATAGTGGGCATCAGCGGATCGAACGGCAAAACAACCGTTAAGGAGATGACCGCTCTCGTTCTGTCCAAGATCGGGAATGTCCACAAGACCAAAGGAAATCTGAATAATCATATCGGGGTCCCTCTCACTCTGCTTGAAATGAATGACTCCACGGATTATGCTGTAATTGAAATGGGAATTAACCATCCCGGCGAAATGACCTATCTCTGCTCCATCGCCGAGCCTGACGTCGCTCTTATCACCAATGTGGAGTTGGCGCATATTGAATTTTTCGGAAGTGTTGACCGGGTTGCGAAAGCAAAAGGTGAACTGTTCACCGGTATGGCGGTCGGTGGGACCGCCATCGTGAATATTGACGATTCGCATATCAAGGCGTTGGCCGAAAATTTAGATAAAAAATTGACTTACAGTCTCCATGTAGATGCCGATATGCGTGGAAAGATATTGAGAATCGAGGATGATTCACGCGCAGTTGTCGAATTCAATGGCTGCGAACCGTTTACTCTGAACGTTTTGGGCAAAAAAATGGCTGAGAACGCCATTGCAGCGGCGGCTATCGGTCTGAAGTTCGCCGTACCGCTTCCCGACATATGTGAAGCGATCGAGTCATACCGGGGATTCAAGGGACGCATGAATAGGTTAGAAGTTGCAGGAAGAATAGTCATTGACGACAGCTATAACGCAAATCCTGCTTCCGTGGAATTCGCGCTGAATTCGCTCTCGGCGTTCACCTCTTCTTCCAAAAAAATAGTCGTTATAGGAGACATGCTCGAATTAGGCTCTCACAGCGAAGAAGAGCACAGGCAGATAGGAAGAAAGCTGTCGGTTGCGGGGTTCGATGCTGTTTACGCTTACGGTACGGAAACGAAGGCAACGATAGACGAAGCGCAAAAAGAGGGCAGCGAGGAAGCAGTTCACTTTGAAAGCAAGGAAGAAATGACCGAAACGCTTATGAATTTTTCGGCTCCGGGTGATGTGATACTCGTTAAAGGTTCCCGCGGTATGCAAATGGAAGACGTGATAACTCTGATGATCGGGAACGTCAACTGATGCTGTTTCATCTTTTATATCCACTGAGAGATTACTTTTCAGGGTTCAATGTTTTTCAATATATAACTTTCAGAAGCGCCGGCGCTGCAGTCAGCGCCTTGCTCATCAGTTTTATGGTCGGTCCGTTCGTCATCAGGCTATTGCATAAACATGGACTTGGGGAAGAGATAAGGTCCGACGGACCGGAATCTCATCAAGCGAAAAAGGGCACGCCGACGATGGGCGGACTTTTGATACTGACTGCCATCATTCTGCCGACACTGCTCTGGGCTAATCTACTGAATCATTACGTTCAACTTGCGCTCTTCGCAACTTGCTGGATGGGGTTCGTCGGCTGGCTTGACGATTATCTCAAGGTTGTTAAAAAGATCGAAAAAGGACTTGTAGCGAGATATAAACTCTTCGGACAGATTACGCTCGGATTGATAATCGGCGGAATAGTTTACTTCTCCCCCGAATGGGAATCGGTCGGTACCCGCAGTTACCTCCCCTTCTTTAAAGGTTATCAGATAGACTACGGAGTTTTCTATATCCCGATGGTCGTATTCACTGTTACCTGGTTTTCAAACGCCGTCAATCTAACAGACGGACTTGACGGACTTGCGACCGGACTCGTGTGTATCGCCGCTCTCGCGTTTACCGTCATGGCTTACGCCACCGGTAACTCGATAATCGCCAACTATCTCTATATAGATTATCTTGCAGGCTCGGGTGAAATGACCGTCTTCCTCTCCGCGATGGTGGGAGCGACACTCGGATTCCTCTGGTTCAACAGCAAACCCGCGCAGGTTATCATGGGTGACACGGGAGCGCTGGCGCTCGGCGGGGCGCTCGGAGTCGCGGCGATTTTGATCAAAAAGGAAATTCTGCTCGTATTCGTCGGCTCGGTTTTTCTGATGGAGACACTCTCGGTGGTCATTCAGGTTTTGTATTTCAAATATACAAAAAGAAAATTCGGCGAAGGAGTTCGGTTTTTTAAGATGGCTCCGATCCATCATCACTTTGAGTTGAAAGGGATGGATGAATCGAAAATAGTCGTGCGGTTCTGGATAATAGGTATCCTCTCCGCAATAATCAGTTTAAGCACATTCAAATTAAGATGAAGTATGAAAGATAATAATAGACAATCTATATCCTTGTCCTTCAGACATAGGCCTGTGCTATTGCCCTCCAAGCATAGGATTGTGTCATTGCGAGGAGTTCGACAACTGTTGAACGACGCGGCAATCTCAGGGTCTGATTCTTTGGAAATGCGGTCAGGGCATCAACCACCCCTCGCGCTTACAGCGCTTCCCCTCCTTAAAAAGGAGGGGACGAAATATTCCCCTCTATTAAGAGGGGTGGATTCGAATCCGAAGGATGAGAAGACGGAGTGTGTAAAGATTCAAACTATCACAGTCATTGCGAGGAGCGTAGCAACGCGGCCTGCCCGACTAATGTCAGGCGGGCAATCTCATACTATCCGGTTATCGAAAGTTATAAGATACGTGGCAGTCGGGGCTTGCCCTGACGCCTATTGGTCATCGACAACGCTTTCAGGGATGACAATAGATTTTTCTGAGGAGTCGATATTCAAGAATAATTCAACCCCCTCCTCGCTTACAGCGTTTCCCCTCCTTAAAAAGGAGGGGAGAGGATCGGAAGTGCGGTCAGGGCAAGCCCTAACTCGCACATTAATCACCGTTTTAACAGTGAATAAAATTTTAAGATGAAAGATGAACTGTCAAATAAAAAGATCACGCTGCTCGGAATGGGAAAAAGCGGCAGAGCGGCAGCCCGGCTCTTATCGGAAGCGGGCGCGGAGCTGTTCATGAGCGACAGCGGCAAATCGGAAAACTTTGTCAGTGCCATTGAAGAATTGAATGGCATGAATATCCCTTACGAAACCGCCGGTCACACCGACAGAGTGTTGGAAGCCGACTTCGTTGTCACCAGCCCCGGCATTCCTGAATCATCTGACGTGATAAAGAAGGTGTTAGATTCTGACTTGCCTCTCTACACTGAGCTCGAAGCGGCAAGCTGGTTCGCCGCAGGAAAGATAACCGCCATCACAGGCTCTAACGGGAAAACAACCTGCACTTCCCTGTTAGGCGAGATGATGAAGGGTTCGTTTGACGACGTTCGCGTCGGCGGAAATATAGGAACTCCGTTTTCATCTTTGGTAATTGACGGAGACAACGCCGATACGAATTACATTTTGGAGGTGAGTAGTTTCCAACTCAAATGGATCAAAGATTTTCACCCTTCCCTCGCCACCGTGCTGAACGTCACGCCCGACCATCTCGATTGGCATACCGACCTTGCGAGTTACGTTGGAGCCAAAGACCGCATAGTAGAGAATATGACCGCCGAAGATTGCTTCGTTTATAATCTCGATGACGAAGAGTCAACTCGAATAGCCTCGCTTTCCAAGAGCAGAAAGTTGCCGTTTTCCGTTACGCAGGAATTAGAAGAGGGCTGCTGGCTCGAAGGAACCGAACTCAAATTGAAATTCGACAGTTTTGATGAAAAAATATTAGACATTAAAGACCTTAAGCTCCGCGGCTTGCACAACGTGGCAAATGCCGCAGCTTGCATGATTCTCACCACACAAGGGGGCGCTTCCATTGTCAGGTCTGGTAGCGCCCTCCTTTCCTTTGAAGGCGTCGAGCACCGTCTCGAAACGGTTCGTATGCTCGATGAAGTAAGTTACGTCAACGACTCGAAATCTACAAATGTAGATTCATTGGCTGTAGCTCTTAACTCTTTTGATGAACCTTTGGTACTTATTGCCGGGGGCAGAGATAAGGGCGGCGATTTCAATTCGTTGACAGAACTTGCGGCAAAAAAAGTAAAAAAACTTATCCTTATCGGCGAAGCGGATGAAAAGATCGCCAAAGCATTCTGGAAAATCAAAGATGTGCATTTTGCGACAAGCATGAAGGCAGCGGTGGAAACTGCCGTCATGATAGCGGAAAGCGGTGAAGTGGTGCTCCTCTCACCCGGCTGCGCAAGCTTCGATATGTTCAAAAATTACGAGGAGCGCGGCAAAGAGTTCAAAGACGAGGTTAATTCCTACGGAGCCGGCTCATGAACCAGATAGTTTCATATATCCCTTTCCGTTTAGGAGATTACGATAAACAGCTTCTGTTCATTATCGTGCTGATCGCGGGAACAGGCATGGTGATGCTTTACAGCGCAAGCTCCGCTATCGGCAGAGAGCTGGGCGACAGCGCCATCTATCTGAAGGGTCATTTCGTGCGGCTGCTTATAGGCTTCGGAGTGCTTGCCCTGACAATGCATATAGATTACAGACTTTATAAAAAGATCGCATTCCCGCTATTAGTCATCGCGGCGATAGTTTTACTCGCCGGTCTGATACACCATCGTTTTTGGGGAACGGGTACCACGGCACGCTGGATATATATCAGCGGGATAAGCGTGCAGACTTCCGAGCTGATGAAGTTCTCGCTTATCACTTACATTGCATATTACCTCGAAAAGAAGAAGGACAAAATGAACTCCTTCAATGACGGACTCCTGCCGATGGTCATCGTGATCGGCATATCGTCATTACTGATATTGAAACAGCCTGATTTCAGCACAACCGCCATACTGGTTACGGTCGTATTCATCATGCTGTTCATTGGTAACGCGCGGATAAGCCATCTTTTCGCAATAGGCTCTGTCGGCAGCCTTTTGATGCTCCTCTCTCTATTCGGTTCCAGTTATCAGATAGCGAGGATAGAATCATATTTCAAGGGCGGGGACCTGTCCGGTGCGGGCTATCAGATGCAGCAGTCGATGATGAGCCTCGGCGGCGGCGGTTTTCTCGGAATAGGATTGGGTGAGAGCATAAGCAAGAACCTCTTCCTTCCTACTCCACATACCGATTTCATACTTGCCATAATCGGCGAGGAGATGGGCTTCTTAGGTGTGTTGGCTATCTCAACACTGTTTCTGATGTTCTTTTTTAGATCGTTAAAGGTAGCGAAATCCTCCAAAGACAGTTTCGGACTCTATCTCGCTGTCGGACTCGCCAGCTCGATATTTCTTTATGCGGTAGTTAACGCTGCTGTCGTCTCAGGACTGCTTCCGGTAACGGGATTACCGATTCCGCTTGTCAGTTACGGAGGTTCAAACGTTCTCTATACACTCGGCTCGGTCGGCGTGATACTGAATATTTCATCCTCAACTAAGAATATAAAAAAGAGATATAACAGGAGTTCTAACTGAAATGAAAGCTCTAAAGGTCATTTTTGCGGGAGGCGGCACAGGCGGTCATCTATTTCCCGCTCTCGCCATCGCCGAACGGCTCAAATTAGTGCAAAAGTCGGCAGTGATAAAATTTATCGGAACTAAAAAGGGGATCGAAGGAAAGATAATCCCCGACAGTGATTTCGATTTCCTGCCGATATGGATTTCGGGAATAAGCAGGGAGAATAATTTATTTTTAACTATTCTCAAGAATCTATTGATTCCCTTCAAGTTGGTGATTGCGACGGCTCAATCGTTCTGGTTCCTTATGAGACAGAAACCTGACGCCGTTATCGGCACCGGTGGTTTCGTTTCCGGTCCTCCCCTTTATGTTGCGACCTTGTTGGGCATTCCGACACTGATTCACGAGCAGAACTCTTACCCGGGTCTGACTACGCGATTATTGGCAGGCAGGGTCGACCGAATTGAGCTGAGTTATGAAGAATGCACAAAATACTTAAAAAAAAAAGTTTGAATATGGGAATTAGCGGAAATCCGATAAGAGGCGAACTGCTCAGGAGAGCAAAAACGCTCACTTCAAAGTCGTACGGTCTCTCCGAAGGAAAACGAACTCTGCTTATTTTCGGCGGCAGTCAAGGCTCCCGACCAATAAACATGCACATATTGGAGAATTTGGAAAAATACACAGGTCGTCCTGAGCTGCAACTTCTCTGGCAGACGGGTACGAACGATTATCAGAAGATAATCAAAGAGGTTGGAGAACGGGAGAACGTTAAGATACTCCCCTTCCTCTCTAATATGGCGGGCGCATATTTCTCCGCCGATTTAGCCGTTTGCAGAGCAGGCGCGCTGACCATTGCGGAACTCGCCGCTGTCGGTCTTCCATCCATTCTTATCCCTCTCCCTCATGCGGCGGAGAAGCATCAGGATTATAACGCGAAGCTCATGGCAGATGCCGGCGCCGCTTTAGTGATAAATCAGGAAGAGTTATCCTCGGGAAAATTGGAGAAGGTTCTCTTCGAGCTTTTGTTCGACGATTGGAAACTGAAAGAGATGTCAAAGGCAGGCAAGGCGGTGGCTCATGAAGACTCAGCTTTGAAAATAATCAACTCGCTCTTCAAGATGATCGAATTGGCAAAGGCATGATGGTAAAATTGGGACATACAAACCATCTGCACTTTATCGGAGTCGGCGGCATCGGCATGAGCGGTCTTGCCGAGCTTCTATTGAATCAGGGATACACAGTTTCCGGTTCGGATATGACCGAAACGGACATAACCCGGAATTTGCAGAAGATGGGAGGCAGGATCTTTATAGGTCATTCAGCCGAAAACATCGGCAGCGCAGACGTGGTTGTGCATTCCTCCGCTGTGAAAAACGATAACCCTGAAATCGTAGCCGCAAATGAGAAGGGGATCCCGGTGATCCGCAGGGCGGAGATGCTCGCGGAACTCGTCCGACTCAAACCGTATGCGGTGGCGGTGGCTGGAACGCATGGAAAGACCACTACCACTTCGATAGCAGGTATGGTCATGACGGAAGCCGGACTCGATCCGACAATTATCGTCGGCGGGGTCGTACGGAGCTTAGCCACCAATGCGCGGCTCGGCGATGGCGACTATATCGTGGCGGAAGCGGATGAATTTGACCGTTCATTCCTCACCCTCTCCCCTACCATAGCTATTATCACGAATATCGAGATAGAGCATCTCGATATTTACAAAGACTTGGATGACATCAAAAACACTTTCATCACATTTGCTTCGAGAGTTCCCTTTTACGGAGCGGTAATCGCCTGTATCGACGAACAGCACCTCAGAGAGATCCTTCCCGACATTAAGAAACGGATAATCACATACGGTCTCGACGAAAGCGCCGAGGTCAGGGCGGTCAACATTAGTTATGATTCGGGTGAAAGCAGATTCAATCTTATTAACGACGGGGATGACTTAGGCGAAATTCGTTTGCGTCTGCCGGGCGTTCATAACGTGAAGAACGCTCTCGGCGTTATCGCCCTTTCGTTTGAACTTGATATCCCCTTTGATACCGTTGCGAAAGCGTTGAGCGAATTTGAAGGTGTACGCCGTCGCTTCGAGATCAAAAAACGGATAGCCGGTATGATGATAGTGGACGATTACGCTCATCATCCCACGGAGGTGAAGAGTTCGCTCTCCGCCGCGCAGACCGGATGGGACAGGCGGGTAATAGCGGTGTTTCAGCCTCATCTCTATTCACGGACGAGAGATTTCAAAGATGAATTCGGCAGCTCTTTCAATCATGCGGATGTGGTGATAATCACGGACGTCTATCCCGCCCGGGAAGCTCCCATCGAAGGAGTTACGGGTAAATTGATCGCCGATGCGGTGAAAAGTTCGGGACATAAAGAGGTTCATTATCTCCCTGAAAAAGAGAAGATAGCAGATTTTTTGATGGAGTTTGCGACCGAAGGCGATATGATAATCACCATCGGCGCCGGCGATATCTTTAAGATAGGGGAAGAGTTCATACAAAAATTAGAGACAGCGGATAAAGATGCAATTAGTTAACGATCAGGAACTTCGGGAACTCGAGAACTCGGTGAAAGGCGAGCTGATATATAACACGCCGATGTCGGAGCATACTACTTATAATATCGGCGGTCCGGCTTATATCTATGCTCTTCCCGCTGATAAGGACGATGTGAAAACGCTCATGGAGTTCGCTTCCGAGCATGATCTTCCGCACTTCAATTTAGGCGGCGGAAGCAATATCCTCGTGCACGACAAAGGCTACCAAGGATTGATAATAGACCTCAAAAGAGGGTTCAACTCGATCGAGGTCGAAGGCAATATAGTCAAGGCGCAATCGGGCGTGAGTCTTGCGCGGTTTGTCTCTACCTGCCGAAAACACAACCTTGCGGGCGTAGAGAAACTTGCCGGTATTCCCGGCTCCCTCGGCGGCGCTCTGTTCATGAATGCAGGCGCTTTCGGTTCGGAGATATCCCAGAGACTGAAATCGCTCAGTCTTTTGTTGGAAAACGGGGAATTCTTGGAACTTCGGGCGATAGAACTTCAATTTGAATACAGAGAATCCAACCTTCCCGAAGGAGCCATCATTTTAGAGTCGGAGTTCGAGTTGGAGCAGGTTGAAGACGCGTCCGAGCTTTACGGAAGTTCAAGGGATATAGTTAAAGAGCGTAACGTAAAACAACCGGTCACCCTCCCCTCCACGGGCAGTATCTTCAAGAATCCGGAAGAAGGCGATTCGGCAGGCAAACTTATCGAGGATGCGGGGTTGAAGGGAACACGCGCGGGCGGTGCGATGATTTCCGATAAACACGCGAATTTCATTGTTAATGTCGGGAAAGCGAAAGCGGAAGATGTGATGCATCTGATCGCTCTTGCTCAGAAGACGGTTCAAGACAAGTTCGGAGTGAAACTCGAGCTCGAACTGAAGTTGGTAGGATTTGAGGAGTGGTTCATCTAATGAGAGAATTTATAAAGTCAAAACTACCCTTTATCAAGCAGATGATGTTTCTCTTGATGATAGCTACGACAACGATTCTTATTGCCGCCGCGATAATGAGTTACGCCGAGGCGTTCGAGGTCTTTTCGCTCGAGAGCGTCAAGATACGGGGCAACGAGACGGTGTCATCGGACGAGATCTTCAGACTGACGGGATTCAGTTTCGGGGACGACATGTTTGCCGCCGACCTGCGTGAAGCCGCGGTACGGTTGGAATCTAATCCCTTCATACGGAAGGCGGTGATCTTTAGAGAGCTGCCGAACAGTTTCTCTATCGCAGTAATTGAACGGAAACCCTTTGCGTTCATCGCTCTTGATGAACTTTATTGCACCGATCTGAGCGGGCATCTGCTTCCCTCCCGTTCGCATAAGAATTTCGACCTCCCCGTCATAACGGGTATAGAAGACGTAAACCTCCCTTCGTACGGCGGTAAAATAGAGAGCCCGCTCTTTCAAAAGGCATTGAACATAGTAAAAATTCTTGGTGAAGGTCCGATCCCTCTTTACAACGCTATTTCTGAGATAAACCTCACGCCGGACGGTGAAGTCAGTCTGATAGGCGCCCGGAAAGGAACCCGTATCTATCTCGGAAAATCAGGTTTCCGTAATAAAATTGACCGGATCCGCTCTCTTATCGCGACTCTGAACCCGAGAGGCGGTCTGGGTCGTTACCACTACGTGGATCTTCGTTTTGATAATCAGGTAATAGTTAAGGAACGCTCTTGAAACAGGAGTAACAAATTATGAGAGAATCGATAGTCACAGGTATTGACATAGGAACAACAAAGATATGCGCTGTCATCGCGGAGCTTGAAGATTCGGGTGAACTGAACATACTCGGTGTCGGTACCGTACCCTCACATGGCCTCAAACGCGGAGTCGTGGTTAACCTCGAGAAAACGATCTCCTCCATTTCCAATGCGGTCGAAGAAGCCGAACGGATGGCGGGAGTGAACATCAACGGAGCTTACGTCGGTATAGGCGGAAACCACATTCGAAGCATGAACAGCGACGCCGTGATAGCCGTATCCAAATCAGAATCTAAACGCGGCTTACAGCACGGAGAGATATCCGAAGATGACATAGAGCGCGTTACCGAAGCGGCAATGGCTGTCCTCACCGGACTCGACAGAGAGATATTACACGTTCTCCCGCAGGAATACGCCGTTGATGATCAGTACGGAATAAAATCGCCTATCGGCATAACAGGAATGAAATTGGAATCGAAAGTTCATATAGTCACCTGTTCCGCTACATCGTCCAAAAATATCGTCAAGGCTGTGAACCGCTCGGATATCACTGTAAATAATTTAGTGCTCGAACCGTTAGCGAGCAGTTACGCCGTTCTCGATGACGAGGAGAAAGAGCTCGGCGTGACGCTTATCGATTTCGGAGGCGGAACGACAGATGTAGCCCTCTTCTTCAACGGGGCTGTAAGACACACGGCTGTCGTAGGACTCGGGAGCGAAAATATCACCAACGATATCGCTTATATGCTCCGTACGCCGCGTGAGCAGGCGGAAGAGATAAAATGCGAATACGGCTGCGCGAAACAATCGCTTGTAAGCAAAGACGAATATCTGAAGCTCAAGAGCATAGGCGGCAGATCGCCGAGGGAAATATCCCGTATGCTTCTTGCCTCATATATCGAGCCGAGAGTCGAGGAGATCATGAAAATGGCGAAGATGGAGATGAAGAAGTGTGACCGTTACGATATGCTCGCGGGCGGTGTTGTCCTGACGGGCGGCGGGGCGAAACTCGACGGTCTGGTGGATCTCGCTCAGGATATCTTCAATCAGCCGGTCAAAATAGGCAAACCCTCCCCCTTCAAGGGGCTTACCGATCTCGTCTCGGAACCGGAGTTCGCCACGGTGGTAGGATTATTGAATTATGCGGTCAGTCCCGAAGGAGAGTCGGAATCATATCTCCCGAATGAGAAACCCGCTTTCAGGAGAGTGATGGGGAATATCATCACCAAAATAACAGATTTTTTTGTTTGAATGAAAAATGAATGATAAACAGAAAGTAGGAGGCAATTATGCTATTCGAATTCACTGAGGTTCTCGAACAGAGAGCCAAGATGAAGGTAGTTGGAGTAGGCGGCGCGGGTGGTAACGCGCTAAATCGCATGATCCGTTCCGGTTTGGAGGGAGTGGATTTCGTGGCGATAAACACCGACGCGCAAGCGCTCGATCATAGCGAGGCGAAGACGAAGATACAGATAGGACAGAGTATTACGAAAGGTCTCGGCGCAGGCGCAAACGTTGAAATGGGCAAAAAGGCGATCGAGGAAGACAGGGATGCAGTAGCGAAAGTGCTCGCCGATACCGATATGGTATTCGTAACGGCGGGTATGGGCGGCGGAACGGGAACAGGTGCAGCTCCTGTCGTAGCGGAGATCGCTAAAGACCTCGGCGCATTGACGGTAGCTATCGTCACTAAACCGTTCATCTTCGAAGCTCCGAAGCGGACCATAAGAGCCGAAGCGGGTATAGAAGAGTTGCGCGGCAATGTGGATACTATAATAGTTATACCTAACCAGCGATTGCTATCCATAGTCGACCGCGATACCTCGGTTCTGAACGCATTTCAGATCGCCGATACATTGCTCTATCAATCGACTAAGGGAATTTCCGACCTCATCACCTTTCACGGCATCATCAACCTTGATTTCGCCGATGTGCGCACGGTAATGGCGGATATGGGTGATGCGGTACTCGGTACGGGCAGCGCCTCAGGCGAGGAAAGAGCAGTGATAGCCGCTCAGCAGGCGATAAACAGTCCCCTCTTGGAGGATACGGACATCAGCGGCGCTCTCGGAGTGCTCATAAACATCACCGGCGGCGAAAGTCTCTCCCTCTGCGATGTCGAAGAAGCATCCTCCATCATCTACCAGGAAGCGGGTGAAGACGCTAATATCATATTCGGCGCCGTTATCGATCCATCAATGGGCGACGAGATAAGCGTCACCGTGATAGCAACAGGCTTCAACAAGAACCCGGTCTCCATGCCGGCAACGGAAGAGAGAGATTACGCTTTCTATCGCAAAAATCCGGAAGAGTTGGAGAAACCCGCCGTGCAGCGTCAGGCGGAAGACGGTTCAATACCGGTTAAACCGGTATCTGTACCGCCGGAAATCGCGATACCGATGGATGATATGGAAGTACCGGCGTTCCTTAGAAAACAAGGCAGCATAGCTAGTTTGTAACACCCAGGGTCGTCACCCCTAAGAGAAAAGCAAAGAACCCGTCGCAAGACGGGTTCTTTGCTTTGGACACCCATGCGGGTTAGGGTCACCGCTGGTGAATTATTGATATTAAATTTAACATTCAACGACTTTTCCATCCATCTTCTATAGATTTCATATCTGAGAGAATCCTTTTTTTTGAATTAGTTATGACTTCATTCTTATCTTTCATGAAGTGCATGAGGATTAATGTGGTTGAAATCGAGATGCCTAACAATATACCATATATAATTATCAACCAATCTGGGACCTCGCTCCCGAGAAAAAAACTCCAAAATGACAGAATCAATCCAATAGCAAGACCGATTACACCATTTAAAATTGTTTGATAAATATTACCTGTTATATTTAACAAATCTATGCTTGATTTTATATCTTTCCATTGTTGCATCGTGACAGGATAAGAATCAAATATTCCTTGCTTATGCTCAATGTATTTAATTGATTTTTTACTTGGTCTATTCATTTATCGGTAAGATTAGTTTCAACTATTTTTATTTTGATCTGCAGACTTGTCCTGTCTCTCAGTTGAAGTAAGTAAAACTTTATGCTCCGAAAGGGTGACATTTTCACTTAATTCATTAAATGCCTTAAGAATTGGATCAATAATATTGTCCCTTGCCATGTTTATAGTTCTATCCGATTCATAGATAGTTTCAATCCAAAAATCGACCGGCTTAGTTAAATCTATAGACGCATTCCGTTTCCCATGCTGGAAGTCATCGAGTATTTGGTCGTCAGATAGGCTTGTATCTAACGTTTCTATTTTTGACGGTATACTAATTATTGCAGTTAATTCAAGCCCATTCAAGGTACTATTTGGGAGGATATTATTAATATCTACTTCCTCAAAGATATTTACTTCACTTTCTTCAAGTTCCGACTTAAAATGAATTCTGCTCCCACTTGGTGTTTTGATTGTCCAGCATTTTAGAATCATTATGATCCCTCCTTTGTTATTAACAGTATCTTTCAGAGAAGCGGATTAATCCCATCCCTTGAAATTACCGCAAGAGTTTATTGGTCTAATATGTTAGTTTAAGATTTTTCAGATTTCGTCTTATTGGCCCATGGCGGAGAGTATTCTCATACGCATATATATTCTGTTTCTAATAAAGTGAAATAATATGTGTTGCAATACACCAAATCCACTGAGACTTTAATATAGTAACATTGAAACTTGCAGTCAAGAGGAAAATACAATATATAGTAAATATTTATGCACCAACACAAGAGACGTTTGGTCACGTTTCAGCCACATAAAGATTATTGAAGGGCTGTAAGCGTTGATATTAAAGGATTATAAAACAAAAAAAGGGAGAGTAAGAATACTCTCCCTTGAACAAATTCTTTTCGGAAAAAACTAAGCCGCTTTGACCACCTTACCGTTTTTCAAACACGAGGTACAAACGCGGATCCTTTTAACAGTGCCGTTAATGTTAGCCTTCACCCGCTGCAAGTTCGGCAGCCATCTTCTTCTACTCGTATTGTGAGCATGACTCACCTTGTTCCCGAACATGGGACCCTTACCGCATATATCACAAACTCTTGACATCTTTTTCACTTCTCCATTTTCAGAATGCGGGAAATAATACGAATATTCGTTCGATTTGTCAAGCAGAAAAGTGCTCTAAAATTATCTGGAGACCTTATCCACCCACGCCTTGATGTTACCTTTTGCGTTGAGCTCGTCCGCTATCCGTTTTGCCTCAGAACTCCGTTGATATCGTCCGATCCGCACACGAAACCAGACTCGGTCGCCTTCCCCTACTTTTGCTTCCTCGATATAAGCGTCATAACCCATCGCCTTATACTTGGTTATCGCTTCATGCGCTCTTGATTCGGTACGGAACGCGCCTATCTGAACGGTAAAATTGCCTTTCCTGAGTTGAACCGGTACCGGCTTCAGGGTCGCCTTACTCATGGTCGCCACTTCGGTCGGAGCAGTCGAATCACTGATGACCAGCTGAGTTCCTGTGGTTTCTACCTTGACCGCGGCGGGTTTCTTTTTCTCGTCGCTGCCGCAGCCGATGAGAAGAAGTGCAGCCGAAATTATAATCGTAAAACGAAACAAAATCTCTCCCTTTGATTTTATGCGTTCGGAAGTTATCAATAAACAATAATCTGTGTGAAGGAGAATTACAAGTTATTTATGGAGCTTAAACCAATTGACATTCGTATGAAGGACTGTTAGAATAAATTTCGGCTAAGTTTACTGCCGTTAGATTTAGTGGAGATAGTCTATTGAAATTTCGGCTAAGGAAACACCCAAAGATCGCTGTTGTGACAATAGCCCTTATCCTGTGGGGTATTTTCTGGTCTTTTTATAGACACGGAATGACTCACGGTGTTCTGTCGGTTGTTTTACCCCCTTATGCAGTGTACAGGGGCATCGCCGCGATATGGGAACCGCCTGAATGGCGGGAACATTACGAGTGGCATACCGAATTTATCGCCACGATTATTCTCTCTTCTTATAATGGTAAACCGAGATATAAAAACGAATATGAAATGGCGCGTTATACTAATAAGTTAAATTCATGGATTTCCAAACTTCCTCGAGTGGAAACAGACACTCTTATAACTGCCTCCATCGCCTTTGGAAAAGCGTTGATAGCGTATTCGAGGGAGAGCATAAAGATATTACAACCAGAACCGTATTCCGATCCTGTCGAAGCGGGTGCGGTCACCCGGCACTTAAATGAATTCAAACATATATCCGGTTATAACTCTGTCTGGAATGAATTTCAAAAGAAAAAAGCAGTTGAATATGAAACTCTCCACTCTGTTACGGAAGCAATGGAACCGGCTGAGAAACTCCAATTGTTCAAGGAGCTTTCAGATTCATCGGGCAGAGCTGAACTGCGTATAAACGCCAAGTTAAAAGAACTCTTTAATTAGTTTTAATCAGCAGAAGTTTATCCTGCCCCGATTCCGCTCCCCATACCTCTCCCTTCCTGCCGAGGATCTGCCGCACCTTAGCGCCCGTGCTCGGGATCTTGTAAACTCTGAATTCTTCCTTCTCTTGATCGAAACTGACCATAGAATTGTTTCCGAAATCGCTTAGCCACACAACGTCATTTTCATCGACATAAACCGCATACGGTTTCGGATTACGACCCGGTAACTTCCACTCTTTCCACTCACCGCTTTCAGGGATGTAACGGGCGAGCCGTTCACCCTTCCATTCCGCTACCCAGATCTGACCTTTTGAATCCGCCCAGACACGCCTCGCCCCCTGTCCCCTTGTAGGAGGTTCCAGAACCTCAACGCTTCCATTTTCCAAATTCACCTTGCCGACATAACTTCCCGCCAACGATGCGTAGTAAACGTCACCATTCGGCGCTGTTGCGATCCCGTAAGGACCCCGTCCTTTTGGCGACCGGAAAACCTCAACTTTGTCGTCCGGCAGCAATCGACCGTAGAACCCGCTCTGTCCCGTAAACCAGAGCGTGCCCTTTCCATCAAATGTCGCCGTATTCAGGTTCGCGTAGCCTGTCCATTTGGGCAGCGGATAGACTGTTACCTCCATTGTGAGAGCATTTACACGCACCATAGCGTTCAAACCGCTGTCGGTTATCCAGGCATTTCCGTCAGGACCTACGATCACACCGTGCGGACTCGAACCGTCGCCCAAATGCACATGCTTCGTTTTGCCAGTTTTAGGATCAAGAATGCCCAACGCTTCCTGATGCTGAGCAGTGTACCAGACAGTTCCGTCGGGCGCAGGCGCCACGTCATGCGGGTGAGAACCTTTCGGAACTTTATATTCCTTGATCTTCAGTTTACTATTTTGACCCTGAGCGCCATTCAGCAATGCAAAGAGAATGACAACTATTAAGAAAAATCGTTCACAAGCTGAACACATAATGACTCCTATTGAGTTTATTTATCCGATTCAATTAATATACATGTTCCGTCTAAAATTTGTTTCAGATTTGCGCGAAAAAATCCCCTCTTTTAAGAGGGGATTATAAACCTCATGATCGGCCGGGTGGGCGATCTTCGTGCCACTTCCTTGAATCCCGCCTTTTTAAATGCTCCCGCGAATCCCGTCCAAGCATAGACAGGAGGATAGCTGTCACTCTTCGGCTCTATCGGAGAGCCCTCGACTATTTTCGCTCCTCTTTCGGCGGCAAACTCGACCGCTGCTTCCAGTAATCCGGCGGAAATTCCTTTCTTCCTGTTCGGAGCCCTAATGAAAAAGCAGACGACAGACCAGACTTCCTTATCGTCCACCGGTTTCAGCACACGCGACCGCGCAAGCCGTGAATACTCCTCCCTCGGAGCGACAGCGCACCAGCCGACAGCCTCGCCGTCGGCATACGCTAAAATACCCATCTCTTTACCGGACATCACGAGCTTCCTGAAAAGTTTCTTGTTCTCATCCCCGCGCTTCGCGTCATACTCCGACTGCTTCTGCTTCCAATACATGCACCAGCAGCCCGCGCACCCTCCCTTCGGCCCGAACAGACCCTCCACATCTTTCCATCTGTCGGAGGTCAGGGGGTGGTATGTGAGGGTTGGGTTTCCGAAAATATTTATACCCATATTAGATCAGAATTATTAAAAAATATCTCCACTATCTAATTCAGATTTGGCTCCATTTAATATTGCTAATCCTTCTTCTGCGTGATGGTGATAAGAGTCTTTACATTTTTCTTTAAATTCTGTGAAAAAGATACCACTATCGCCAAATGCAGCCTGCAGAAATGATAATGATTCGACTCTCCATTGATGAAAAATATCATTTGAGACAGAATCCGACACCATATCAGATGATTTTTTTGTAGCAAGTACTGCTTCACCATTTTTAATCAGTTCATCCAATCTATTCATTACTTTATCATCAGACATTGCGACTTATCTCCTTATTTTTATTTGATTTGTATATTAATATGTTATTTGAGAAGTCTGGCATATCATTCCAGAATTTACCATCCAATTCCCTACCTGCTTTTTTCTTGTTTACACCACCCCATTGCTTAAAAAAGAAATCTACCTTTTGCTCGATGCATATATCTCTTATGTCTCTCGCCCATTGAGCATCCATTGGTCTGGCACCGGGACCTGATTCTCCACCAACTATCGCCCAATCGATATTTTTTAATTTTAGATTCTTTAATGGCCCTAACAGCGGCTCAAGAGACAAGAATTTTACTTTGGCAGGGCTATCCCTCAGATGATCTATTCTATACGTATAATCTTCGTTTTCTACGCTAACTCCCATCCATATATTATCAGTCCATGGAAGGTCCTTTGCCACTTCCAATAACCGTTCAGACCTCTTCGTCAATACCTGGTAAATGTGCTGATTTGCGTTTATCATCGTTGCAAAGACTCTTTCAATAAATTTGAAAGGTACGTTGTCATGAAACAGATCGCTCATTGAATTAACAAAGATTATTCTTGGCTTTTTCCATGAGAGTGGAGCGTCTACTATATCCTCTTGCAACGTTAACTTAAATTTATTCCTATACCTATACTGTCCCATAGCATGAAGTCTATTCGCCATTCTCTCAGCATAACAGTGTTTACACCCGGGACTAACCTTATCACAGCCCGTTACCGGATTCCAGGTTGAATCTGTCCATTCTATATGTGATTTCGAGACCATATTGTTTATCTATATACTTTTGTGGTCAGGTAAATATAATATAGAATGATCATTTAAACGCTTAGTTCCTTTTACATTTTTAAATAATAATTTATTGTCGTGATGCAGGTCCTTCACAGCTGCTCTATATTCGCGTTCAATGTATTGCATAAAATAATCTATACAAATTAATAACCAATATTCTTTACGCGATTTATTCGGTTCTGATGTAATAAAAGTTAAAATAATATTTCTTAATTCCATTGTGTTTTCCTCATTCCTCCATTTAATTTCCATATCTGGGAACAAGGGAATTGGTTTAGTAATTGATTTCTTCATACGCGTATCGTATGCTTTACACATAATATCATTCATCAGCATTAAGCCATCTTCAGAATTAGATAAAAACATAATGTAAAATTTTGCAAGATTCTTCGGTTTTTCTTTCACTGGACAATATCCAACATACTTAACATATTTTAATATCCTTTTCTTGAATTTCTTCATCAATTCTTCCTCAGCATCTTTTTGGCTGAGACTGGACCCTAGTAAAAATTCTCTCCAATATTTTCCTCCAATTACTTCATCCAGTCTTTTATGATGCCGTATGATTTCATTATTTATTTTTCCTTTTGAAAATGACTTACGAGAAGCTAGCCTTCGTATAGCTGATATATTGATGTTTACTAATATTTCAGTACTTGCTTTCTGCTCTCTTTTCAGGAACGGCAACCATGTGTTAAATTCGCATCCTTCAAGTGCATATGGGTCCAAATACAAAAACACAGTTTGATCAGTGAGCGAACTATTAAGACGAATTAAGAATTTTTTTGCATCATCATATATTGGAATCACTTTTTGATTTTCTATCAAATTTTCTAATGGACATTTTTCTCCAAACAAGTGTAATATTGATTCATGATGTACTCTATCATTGTTCACAAATATCGCCTTATAATTATCATTTACCATCTTTCGCGCCATTTGAACCATCATTAAAGGTGATCCTGATTCTCCATCATCAAATTTTCCAGGACCTGCAAAAGTATCAATCAATAAAATTTCTTTTTTTAACATTTTTACTTTGGCGAGGTAGGGCTTTAAGTACTTCCCTAGCACTTCGTCCTTAATCTTTGACCAAGGCCTCTTACCCTTAAAAAACTCTCTGTCTAACTCTTTTCGATTAGTCATTCTGTGCTTTTTTATGGATTTTTTTAGAATTCGCTATAAGTTTATACTTTATATAGTTCTTATACAACACTTCCTACAAAAACCTAACCTCTTCCACATTGAGAGTTATGGCGTCTAATTCGCAGTCGACAGTGCCTGTGAGGACGTAGGGGCGGATGGTGGAGATCATGTTGCAGAAGCGGGCGTAGGTTTTCGGGAAGAAGACCGTTTCGTAGAGCGCGGTCGTGTCCTCGAACGAGTAGAACTCCATCAGCTCGTCGTTTTTCGTGCGGACGATCTTCCCCGTCACGAGCCAGCCGATAGTGCGGACACGCTCTCCAATGTGTTCACGCAGTCTGCTCGCCCGGACAGGCTTCGCGCGCCGTATCTGGTCATGATAGAGCGTCAGCGGGTGCCTGCTCATTAAGAAACCTAAAGTCTCCTGTTCGTGCGTAAGCATCGTTTTAGCGCTATATTCGGGCGATTTTGGGAGTCTGTCGGGCGTATAGTCGAAGAGTTCCTCAGAAACCGCCTTTTCCTTGCGTCTGCGGGCTGTTTTCTGCGACAACCGCCACATCAGTTCGGGTCGGGTCCGCCTCGGTTCGACGGCGTCGAACGCTCCTGATTTGATAAGCACACGCAGGTCGGCAGGATTCATATTCACGCGCCTGAGAAAATCATCGAACGAACGGAACCGGCTTTTTTTGCGTTCCTCAAGGAGCCGTTCGGACGCTTCGGTAGTGAACCCTTTGAGCTGCATAAATCCGACACGCACGCGATTATCAATGCCGGTGTATTCAAACCGGCTCTCATTCACGTCGGGCATGAGCACCTGCAATTTCATCCGGCGGCACTCGGAGATGTAGGCGAGCGGCGAGTAATATCCCCCCCGGTTCGAGATGACCGCCGCCATGAACTCAGCCGGATAGTGCGCCCGCAGGTATGCCGATTTATACGACACCATGGCGAACGATGCCGAGTGCGGTTTGCAGAACGAGTAACCCGCGAACGACATTATCATCTCCCATAACTCCTCTATAAGTTCCTTCGCGAAACCGTTCCGCGTGCAGCCGGAATAGAACTTATCACGGTAATCGCGCAGCTCCCTGTCCGCCTCCTTCCACGAGATTATCTTCCGCAAAACATCGGAATCGGACGCGGAAAACCCCGCAAAGAGCATCGCCACCTTCGCCACGTCCTCCTGATAGCACATGATGCCGTAAGTCTCAGGCATGAGTTCAAGCATCATCGGGTGCAGCGGCTCAAACTCGCCGCCGTGGAGCCTGCGGACGTATTCGTTGATGAACTTATTCGCCGCAGGACGGATCATGCTCGAGTGTATGACGAGATGCTCGAAATCACCCGTCTTCGCTTTGATCTGAAGCTGACGCATGGCGGGTGACTCCACATAAAAAACGCCTATCGTATCACCGCGCTTGATGAGCTCCTGCGTTTCATGATCGACCAACGGATTCCAGCGGGCGTAATTTATCGTGATGTCGTAATGGGTCTTGATAGCGGCGAGAGCGTCCCGTATCACCGCAAGCGAACGGTTGCCGAGCAGGTCTATCTTCACCAAGCCGGCTCGCTCCGTCTGCTCCTTCTCCCATTGGATGATGTTGACGCCCTTAGCCGACGGCATGATCGGCACATGGTCGGTGATGGCATCCGGCGTGATAACGACACCGCCGCAGTGGACGGACATATACCTCGGATATTTCGAGATGCTGTCCGCCATGATTATCATTTCGGGCCACGGTTCGGGGAACTCAACATCCTTGAAGTGCAGTCCGTTCATCGCCGACGATGTGTTCTTTATGTCGTACAAATGCCGCATCCGTTTGGTCATTGCGCGTATCTCGTTGTCGGGGATTCCGTAAACCTTCGCCACCTCGCGGAGCGCAGAGCGAGCCTTGAACCGCACATGATTGGAGACCATCGCGCTGTGTTCGGAGCCGTATTTATTGAAGACGTAATCGAGAACATCGTCCCGCTCGTCCCAGGGAAAATCAACGTCAATGTCGGGCGGATCTAATCGTCCTTCATTCAGGAACCGCTCGAAAAAGAGGTTATGCTTTATCGGATCAACGTGAGTGATAGCAAGGGTATAGGCGATGATGCTCGCCGCCGCGGAGCCGCGTCCGCAAGTCCGGTTCGAGCGCGAAACTATATCCCGCACGACCATGAAATACGAGGCGAATCCTTTTTCCTTCACTAAACGCATTTCGTGAGCGATACGCCCGCGCACCTTGTCGCTGATAGCGCCGTAACGCATCTTCGCTCCCTTCCAGACCGCCGCTTCTAATTCCTTATATGTCGCTTCCTCGTCGCCTCCGTCATAAGAGGGAAAGACGAATCCCGCTCCCTCGCCCTCGTACTTGCAAGCCTCGGAAATACGCAGAGTGTTCTCCAACGCTTCGGGTGTGTTCGGATGAGAACGACTCATCAACGTCGCCCCCTTGAACCAGCATTCGGGAGTGACGAGTTCACTTTCGGGGATACGGCTGAGCGTGGTGTTGAGATCTATCGCCCGCAAGAGCCGGTGGAGCTTATGCCTTTCGGGAAGTATAAAATGAACGGCGTTCGTGGCGACAAGCGGCAGACCTGTTTTTTTGCTGAATCGCACAAGCTCTTCCCTTCTTGTCAGAGGCGAAAGCTCGACGTAGAGGTCTGAACTGCCGTTATCCTCCGCTAACGCTTCAAGCAGAGCGGTCGAACCGGAGAGAACTATAAGCCCCTGCCTGTCCCGCTGCAAATGACTCGTGAGTGAGAAATTTTCCTCGCCCTTTTCGCGCTTCCTGTGACGCTCGGAGATGACGCGGCAGAGAGCGGAATAACCAGATTCGTCTTTTGCCAACAGCACCGCGCTTACGCACTCGTCAACCAATTGAGCGCCGATTATCGGAATTACGCCCTCCTCCTTTGCCGCCTTTATGAACCAGTGCATACCGTAAAGTCCGTTCGTATCGGTGAGGGCAAGCTTCTCCATCCCCGCCAGCTTCGCGGCGATGCAGAGGTCGCGTATCGTGTCCGCCCCCCGGCAGAACGAGTAGTTCGAATGTGTATGCAGGTGTAGGAACATGTTTTCTCTATTTTCTGTCATTTGTTTATTAAGGACATCGTCATTGCGAGGAGTCCCGATTTTTCGGGACGACGTGGCAATCTCAAATCTGTTGCTGTAGGCAAGCGTGAGATTGGCATGCGCCTGTCTTCGGCTCCCACACCCGCCAACCGGCGGATTCGCAATGACAACCAAGTGCGAGTCAGGGCTTGTGCCAAAGACACTCCTTTCGGAGCCCTGACCGGCATAAGAGTCAACCACCCCTTTAATCCCCTCCTTGATAAGGAGGGGATTCCCGTTCCTCCCCCCTCGAGGGGGGTGTCACAGAGTGACAGAGGGTGTGATCCTAATATTCTTTTCAAAACTTATTGTAACCGAACGATAACACCCCTCGTCCGTCAGCTGACGGACACTCCCCTCAAGGGGAGAGGTTAATTGTCCTGACCGCTTTCACATCGCATCTACGATGCGAAACATTCCCCTCTATCAAGAGGGGTAGCCGATCCTTTAGAAATCTTATAGCAAAGGGCTGGGGTGTGTAATAATCTTCCCTCATATGTCATTACTACCTATTGTCATTAAAATCCATGTTACCTCTCACATCATTGTTCACCCGTCTATCATTGAATCTCTGTTCTTTACACACCCCGTCTTCTCATCCTTCGGACTCGAATCCTCCGTAGGAGTTCTCCAAAGGAGTCCTTCGTGACCTTCGGAACACCCCTCTTATTAGAGGGGAATTAATCGGACTCATTCCTATTTGTAAACCACCCCTTACGCTTTCAGCGTGTCCCCTCCTTAAAAAGGAGGGGAATTAATATACACGCCTTTTGTTCACTTAATATATAAAGCATAAAATCAGCAGTCAAGGAATTAGTGAACATAAAGTGAACTATTGGATCAAAAGAAGAATAAAACGCTAAAAACTAACCTGAAAAAGAAAAAACCACATCTCCTCCTTTAATAACTGTCCGGACGTTATTAACGCCGTAGTGATAAGGAATCTGCTTATGATTATCGGCGTTCCAGATGACGATGTCCGCCTTCATGCCGATATCAAGTGAACCGATAGAATCGCTGCGATTCAACGCTTTAGCGGCGTTGAGAGTTACCGCTTCGAATGCCTCGAGCGGAGTAAGTTTGAGTTTCAGGCAGGCTATCGTGAGTATTATCTGAAGCGATTCCGTCATCGATGAGCCGGGATTGAAGTCGGTCGCGATGGCGGGTCTGAGTCCCGCATCGATCATCTTCCGCGCGGGAGCGTAAACATCCGAGCCGAGAAAGAATGTCGTTCCGGGAAGCAGCACGGGAGTCACTCCCGCTTCCTTCAAGCTTCGAATCCCTTCATCGCTGACAGCGACTAAGTGGTCGGCGGAAACAGCGTTCAATTTCGCCGCCAATTCTGCTCCGCCGATAGGCTCAAATTCCTCCGCGTGAAGTTTTAGTCCGAGACCCGCATCCGAAGCCGCCGTTAATATCTTTTCCGACTCGGAAACGGTGAAGACTCCCTCCTCCGTAAAGATGTCGCAGAACTCGGCCAACCCCTCCTCAACGACAGCGGGGATCATTTCGTTTATTATCAAATCAATATATTTTTCCCGGTCATTCCTGTACTCATCAGGGAACTCGTGCGCGCCTAAAAATGTCGGCACCAGATCGACTTTTTGCATTTCGTTGAGCCTTTTCAGAGCTCTTAATGACTTCAATTCATCCTTTAAAGATAGACCGTAACCGCTTTTAACTTCGACAGTTGTGGTGCCGTGCCTTAGCATACTCTCTAAATAGGGCAGGCTGTGCTCGACGAGGTCGTCTTCGCTCGCCTCACGGAGCATTTTGACGCTTTTTCGTATCCCTCCCCCTGCAGCTGCTATCTCCATATAACCTTTTCCCTGTATACGCATTTCGAACTCATCTTCGCGCGTTCCGAAGAAAACAAGATGCGTATGCGGGTCTACCAACCCGGGCGTGACGAGTGAATTTCCTGCATCGATTACTTCGCAACCCTCTTCGCTGAACTCACCCCGCTTCCCGACAGACTCTATCATCCCCTCTCTGATCAATATTTCTTTATTATGCAGAATCTCCAACGAACCGTTTCGCCCTGTCAGCAGCTCGCCGATATTTTTTATCAGAATTTTATTCACCCGCTCAAAACCTTATTCAATTTAGTGATATTATCCGTAATAATACCATCCACACCCAATTCAATACAACGTTTCATTTGAGCTTCACTGTTCGCCTTCCAGACCATCACTTCCCGATTCATCCTTCGCGCTTTTTTTAGCAATCGTTCATTCAGCATTCCATTTTCGATATGCCATTGGTCAAATCCGCCGACCTGTTTTTCGGTTCGGTTCAGAAAAATATTGCGAAGTTGAGTGGAAAAGATATAGCCCGTTCTGACATTTTCATTCTTGGCTTTTACCGCTTTTATCAACTTAGGATCGAATGAAGATAGTGTGAATGAATCCTCTGAAAGCCTTTCATCTAATACACTTAAAACATTTTCCGTTATATTATTTGTATCACCTTTTTTGAGTTCGATATAAAACTGCTTCTTCCCTTTCAGTATCTCAATTGCTTCATCGAGAGTCGGTATAGTTCCCGATTTGTCTGAACTATTAGAACTCACCTTGAGAGATTTTAATTCTACCGCCGACAGTTCTCTCAGGAGCGAATCCCTGCCTGTCAACCTGCCCAAGTGCGGGTCGTGAAACACCATCGGTACATCGTCTTTAGAAAGTTGTATATCGATCTCTATCCCCTCGGCATCAGCCTGAACCATCTCCTCCAGTGCCTCAAGCGTGTTCTCCGGATAGGCTCCGCCGTTTGCTCTGTGTATTATTCGTTGTATTTCTTTAACTCTCCTTACACACCCCGTCTTAGATAATCTTCGATTATCAAATCCACCCCTCTTGATAGAGGGGAATTTTAGCCTCTCCCCCTGGGGAGAGAGGTTTCGTCATTGCGATCCCGATTTATCGGGAGAAGCAATCTCACCCTATCCTCGAATCAATTATGAGATTACTTCGTCGTTTCACTCCTCGTAATGACAGTTATTTGTAGTCGAGGCCCTAAAGGAGGGTCTACGACACAAGCCCCAACCGCTACACAATCCTATTCACCCCATCGGTATCTTTATGCCGTGCTTCTTCGCTGTCTCTATTGCCGCTTCATATCCCGCGTCATAGTGCCTCATCACACCGCTTCCCGGGTCGTTAGTAAGAACCCGCTCAAGCCGTTTTCCCATCTCCTCAGTTCCATCGGCGACTATCACCATCCCCGCGTGGATCGCGAGTCCCATACCCACGCCGCCGCCATGATGCACCGAAACCCAACTCGCTCCCGAAACAGCGTTAAGTAGACCGTTCAATATCGGCCAATCGGCCACCGCATCGGAACCGTCTTTCATCGCCTCCGTTTCGCGGTTAGGCGAGGCTACGGAACCCGTATCGAGATGATCCCGTCCTATGACTATCGGAGCGGAGATCTCTCCCGAAGCGACCGCATCGTTGATAGCCTTTCCGAACAATGCTCTGTCGCCCTGCCCGAGCCAACAGATGCGAGCCGGCAGGCCTTGAAATTTTACTTTTTCCCCCGCCATCTTTATCCATCGCGTAAGCGCTTCATCTTCCGGAAAGAGTTCGAGGACGAGCCTGTCCGTCACCGCAATATCTTTCGGGTCGCCCGAAAGCGCTACCCACCTGAACGGTCCCTTCCCCTCACAGAAGAGTGGACGGATATATTCGGGAACGAAACCGGGAAAATCGAAAGCGTTTTCCACTCCCGCCGATTTCGCCTGACCGCGAAGATTATTTCCGTAATCGAACGTCACCGAGCCTTTCTTCTGAAGTTCCAACATCGCCCTGACGTGCCGGGCCATCGTATCATACGATTTCTCTATATATTGTGTCGGAGCGGAGATTCGGAGCTCCAACGCTTTTTCATACGACATGCCTGAAGGGATATACCCGTTGAGTTCATCGTGAGCGGAAGTCTGGTCCGTAAGCAGATCCGGTGTAACACCGCGTTTTATAAATTCCTCCAAAAGATCAGCTGCGTTCGCGAGAATCCCGATAGACTTCGCCTCGCCCTTTTTCTTCGCCTCAAGCGCCAAATCGATCCCCTCTCCGATGCTCTCCGTCATGACATCTAAATAATTAGCGCTAAGCCGTTTCTCTATCCGTGCTCGCTCTACCTCGGCGATCAAAGCGACACCTTCGTTCATGGTAACCGCAAGCGGCTGCGCTCCGCCCATACCGCCCAATCCGCCTGTAAGAGTCAGCGTGCCCTTCAAACTTCCGCCGAAGTGCCTCCGCGCCACCTCTGCGAGCGTTTCATAGGTACCTTGCAGAATCCCCTGCGAGCCGATGTAGATCCATGAACCCGCCGTCATCTGTCCGTACATCATCAGTCCGCGCTCCTCGAGCTCTCTGAAATGCTCCCAGTTTGCCCAATTCGGCACCAACATCGAGTTGCTGATTATGACTCTCGGCGAATATTCGTGTGTTTTGAAAACACCGACAGGTTTACCCGATTGGATGAGAAGCGTCTCGTCATTCTCGAGTTCCTTGAGCGTTCGTATGATGGCGTCGAACGCATCCCAGTTCCGGGCAGCTTTTCCCGTTCCTCCGTAAACGATAAGTTCATCAGGCTTTTCCGCTACTTCAGGGTCAAGGTTATTCATCAGCATCCGCATTGCCGCCTCCTGATGCCACCCCTTACAGCTCAATGTAGTTCCCCGTGGCGCTCTGACTTCTCTTGCTCCGCTCATTTATCTATATTCCTTCAATCCTTATTGTACTATTTACACGACATTTGCTGTGCGATTCAGGATTCAGTCTGTCCGCCTCTATCTCTTTACACACCCCGTCTTTTTAGAGGGGAATTATCGGTCTCATGCGATTCAGGATTCAGATTGACCACACTAAATATCAACCACCCCTCAGTCCCCTCCTTCATAAGGAGGGGAAGTTTGCCGTCATTGCGAGCGAAGCGTGGCAATCTCATTTTATCCTCAGAACATTTCTGAGATTACTTCGTCGTTTCGCTCCTCGTAATGACAGTTAGTTGCAGTAAAACCCTAACCACGCTCACTTCATATTCTTCCAATAATCATTCAGGTTCATTACAACATTTCCCCACTTGGCGTATTCAGGAGAATGAGTAAAAAGCAGCACCTGATGCTCTTTACTTATCTCTTTTAGCAGCTCTATAGAGATTTTAAGCCGCTTATCATCATAATTCACGAAAGGGTCGTCAAGAACGATCGGAAGATTCACATCCTCAGACATCAGTTCGGCAAGAGAGAGTCGCATGGCGAAGTAGAGCTGGTCTCTCGCCCCGACGCTGAGGTGCTGCGGTCCGATCCGTTTGCCCTCTTTAGTTCTGATCTCCGGATTCCAGTTGTGGTCTAATTTGACACCGCTGTACCTTCCTCCGGTGAAACGCTCAAACCACTCGGAGATCTGTTCGCTCAGCCTGTTGTGGTGCGATTCCTGAAATTTTTCGGCAGATTCTTTTAAGGTACTGACCGCTAACTGCAAAGCATCGGATTCCAATTGCTTCGATTCGATCTCTTCTTCCTTTTCCATGATCTCATGATTGAGCAGGTCAATATTGCCTACGCCGCGACCTTCATGTTTTGCTATTTTTTTCTCATTCTCATGTTTTACTTCTTCGAGTGATTTATGCTCGGTAGACAATTCAGTGATAACTTCAGTCTGTTCCGCCTCTAACGCTTCAGCCGCGCCGATCTTCCGTTCGGTTTTGAGTAGCTCAGAGTATTCTTTTTCAAGATTTTCCAAGTTAGTTTCGGTCAACAGAATGGTTTGCAGGAGAGAATTGGACTCCTTTTCGAGCTCCTCTAACGGTTTCTTGTCGGAACGGATTTCCTGCATCAATTTCAGTTCTGTTTTCCATTCTTTTACGCTATCTATCAGTTTAAGTGTTTCTTCTATACTACTATCCGATAGTATGTTAGAGTATTTTTCTATCAACTCCTCTTCTTTTTCTATCAGGTCGGTCAGATCGGACTCTCTGACCGATAATCGTGTATCGGTTGAGACAGGTTTTTTCCTCCCAAGCAGCATAAGCAGTGCGGCGGCAATCGAGCCGAAAACGAATGCGAGCAGCGCTGACATCTGAGTCGAGTTCCACATCTGTCCGGCGATTATTCCAATAACAGCGACCGAAAGAACTATAGCGGCTTTTACTCCGCCGGATAAAAGTTCAACCGATTCAACATCATGCATCCTTAAGCTTTCGATCTCGTTTGCTAACTCCTTTTTCTTCTGTTCTATCCCCTTAAGTTCGTTCAGTTCATCCCTCAAAGAGCCTCCGGCTTCTTTGATCTGAATTACGAACTCATCGCTCAACTTCGCTTCGAGCTCTTCCTGCCCTTTTATCTGTTTTTCCCTCTCTCGGATTTCGCCTAAAAGTTTATCATGCTCTTTTTTTGAGCGTCCATATTTTTCAATTGATTCCCTGAATTTCTTAATAGTATCTAACTTGACCTCTTCGGTTTTCAATTTCTTCCCGAGCTTGCCGAGACCGGCTTCGGTTTCTTTCAACTCGCCTTCGACATCGCCTCCCTCATCCCGGACATTCAGCGCCTCTTCCAACGCCTGTTTTAGTTCTATCAGTTCGTTTACGAGGTCTTCTAACAGCCTGTCTTTTGACGGATTCATCCAAAAAACATCGCGTGTTATCAGCAGTGTCTCTTTCTTTAGACTATCTATTGCCTTCTTATAATCTCCCGTTCCGCTTCCCGATATCAGCTCCCGTATCTTCTGGTCAAGATTGGTTTCAGCTTCGTTTTGTTTCAGAAAAGTAAGCGATTCCAAAATAGATCTGTCGCTAAACCCGAAAATCTCATTCAACATATCAAAATAGTGAGCCGCCTCCTTCTTACCATGAGGGCTCGCTTTGTCACTGAAGACGACCAATGGTTCAGTGTCCTGGTTCATTGTCAGAGTTGTATGCTGAGTCTCGATCACCCGTTGTATCTTCATACTTTTATCGGTTTTTAATTCTATCAGTGACTCACCGCTTGACGGCTCGTTCCAGGGAATCAGATTCACTCTCTCTTCCCTTTTAGTTCCGAAAATTGTGGAGAGGATCCCGTCCATCAGAGTCGATTTACCTGATTCGTTGTCACCGACTATGATATCAATTCCCGAGTCAGAAAATTGAAGCTCCACTTTCCCCTTGAAAAGCCCGTATCGTTCCAGCAGTAAGCGTTTCAGCCGCATATCAGTCAATTCCTCCAAGATGCGCCAACCCTTTACGCAGTGCAAGTTCACGCAGACTGCGTTCCCTGTCGTCCAACTTATCAAGCCCGTTCAGCAGCGAATCAACAAAGTTTCCACGAACGCTCACTTCGCTCCGCAGATTCTCTATCTGCTTGCTGTCTAAAAGCGACAGATTGTCCACGATCTGTAGCAGAAAAAACTGTTCTTCATATGCTTTTATCAACGAGCCTACATCGACGGCACTATTCGCCGAGCCGGTCAACTCAAGTTTGAGAAGTCTGTTCTCGTCGGCGAGTTCTTTCAAACGTTCCCGCACGGTGGAGGTTGCATCTGAAGAATCGCTCAGATCAATCGTTTCACTGAGCAATGTCCGTTTATTGAATTTCTCTTTCCGGATATTTACGCCCTTTTGCGACAGCTCCGCAACGACCAGCCAGCGGTCTCCATCCTCCCCAAACCGCGTCCCCTCTAACGTTCCGGGATATACGACCGTTACACCTCCCTCGTTTATTTCATCAAAATTATGATAATGCCCGAGTGCGATATAATCCATCCGAGTTTTTCCGAGTTTTTTCCGGTTCAGGGGAACGCTCCGGTTATGCAGTTCAAAATGATCTCCTACTCCGAGCGATCCGTGAAGCAAGGCGATATGAAATCCTTCTGAATCGGCCGCTTTGAATTCGTCAAACGGCTCGTTGCTCTTGCGTGAATCAAAAGCGAATCCGTAGAAATGACACTCTTCACCGTTGATCAAAAGAATGAGCGGCTCACCGATCTCCGGTTCGCTGAACAGGTGAAGCCAATCGAATTCTTCCCTCCAGAGCGAGTCGGAATACTCGTAAGCGTCATGGTTTCCGGGGATTAAAATAGCATGGATCTTGCGTTTTTTGAGTCGGCCGAGCTGCGCCCGAAAGAGTTCTGTCGCCTCTTTAGACGGTTTATGTGAATCGAAAGTGTCGCCTGCGAAATGCACGGCATCGATCTTATTCTTCTCATCTACGGCGAAGTCTATTGCGCGCTTGAACGCTTCGGACAGATCTTCTCTTCTCATCGAGCTTTTTTCTCCGAGCGATTTGAATTTCGCTCCGAGATGCAGGTCCGCTAAGTGAAGAAGTCTAACCATTCTGAGTCTGTTCCATAAGCTGTTAAATTTAAGTAATGACCGAATAAAGGCAAGGTATTATGGGGAGAGGATTATCGTCATTGCGAGGAACAGCAAAGCTGTGACGCGGCAATCTCTGAGTAACTACTGAGGATAGATTTGAGATTGCCCGCCTGACTAATGTCTGGCAGATCACGACCTGATAAATCATGTCTCGCAAAGACAGCATGAACAAGCCCTAATCATCACATTTAAACTCCACACTTGACAAAGCAATCAATATTCCGTATCATATCGCAGCCCTTTAAACTAATCCGGTGAGATGGTAAGGGGAAAGAGAGAAAGACATAGAAGAACCATCCGCCTGAAGGCGGATTTTTTTTAGCTCTTTAGGATGGTAGAATGAACGTAAAAGTTAAAGCTGCAATAATCGATTCGGAGGGACTCGCGAGGACGCTCACACGTCTCGCTCACGAAATAATCGAGAAGAACAAAGGCTCGAAAGGCTTGGCTATCATAGGTTTAAGGACTCGTGGTGATTTTATCGCCCGCCGGATCGCCGCCAAGATAGAAGAAATCGAGGGAACTAAGCTGGAGATCGGCACTCTTGATGTCTCGTTATACAGAGACGATTTCCGTATAGCGCTGAAACACCCGGAAGTACAACTCTCGGAAATTTCATTCGATATCGACGGGAAGCATGTCATTCTGATCGATGACGTTCTTTACACTGGCAGGACGATCCGCGCCGCTCTCGACGCTCTGATGGATTACGGGAGACCCGCGAGTATTCAGCTTGCCGTGCTCGTCGACAGGGGACACAGAGAGATGCCTATCGCTCCCGATTACATCGGAAAAAACATTCCCACGTCCATAGGCGAGGAGGTTCGCGTAAAGATGACTGAGATCGATGATGAGGATTGTGTTCTCTTGGTGGATGTAGAGGTCTGATGGCCGCTCTTTCAGACAGGCACTTGCTCGGGCTTGAAGGCGTCCCTCAGAAAGACATCAGGCTTATACTCGATAGGGCATTCACTTTCAGGGAAATACTCGACCGTCCCGTTCCGAAGGTGCCGACCCTTCAGGGACAAACCGTACTGAACTTCTTTTATGAATCTTCAACCCGGACCCGCATCTCTTTTGAACTTGCCGAAAAGCGACTCTCCGCCGACAGCATAAACTTCAGTAAATCAAGCAGCAGCGCCTCTAAAGGCGAGACGCTCAGAGATACGATCAGGACGATCGAGGCGATGAAGATCGATACAGTAGTTATCCGTCATTCAGCGCCCGGTTCGGCTAAACTCATGACCGGATTCGTAGATTCAAATATTATCAATGCCGGCGACGGCGCTCATGAACACCCGACACAGGGGCTGCTCGACATCATGACGCTCGAGGAACATCTAAAATCGCTTAAAGGACTGAAGGTAGCCATTCTCGGCGATATTAAGCACAGCAGGGTCGCCCGGTCGAACATTCACGGACTGAAAACCATGGGCGCCGAGGTCATGATATGCGGGCCAAGTACTCTCCTCCCCTATGAGGCGGAAGCGCTCGGCGTTCACGTTTCTACCGACCTGAACGAAGCGCTCGAATTCGCCGACGTTCTCAACATACTGCGCATACAATTAGAACGTCAAACAGGCGGTCTATTCCCCTCGCTCCGGGAGTACCGGAAATTCTTCGGCATAACGATGAAACGGTTGAATCAAAATAAAAAGAAATATACCATCATGCATCCCGGCCCGCTGAACAGAGGCGTTGAGATCGACGCGGATGTGGCTGACAGCGAACATTCGGTCATATTGAATCAGGTGCTGAACGGTGTTGCGGTGAGGATGGCTGTGCTTGTCCTGCTGACGGAGACACACAACAAGAGAAAAAAGAAAATAGATGGCTGATAAATTTTCTGAACACAAATCCATTTTACTGAAGAACGGAGTTATCGTCGGCGGCAAGAGATCGCCTATTGATATTCTGATTGAAAACGGCACTGTCAAAGAGATAGGGAGCGTGACGAACCCCTCAAAAACCACGCACACAGTTGATTTAGAAGGGGCTTACATTTCTCCCGGATGGGCGGACGTTCATGTGCATCTTCGCGAACCGGGGAGGGAAGACGAAGAGACGATTTTGTCAGGTTCCGACGCCGCAATGGCAGGTGGATTCACCGCTGTTTGCTGTATGCCGAACACAGACCCTCCCCTCGATTCCGAAGATATGATAACTTCCGTTAAACAGCGGGCGAACGGTCACTTGGTTGAAGTTTTTCCGCTCGGCACGGTTTCCAAAGAACGCAAAGGAGAAGAACTTGCCGAGATAGGAAATATGGTTGATGCCGGAGCAGTCGGATTCTCAGATGACGGCGACCCGGTTGAGAACGAAGAGCTGATGCGCATCGCGCTCGAATATTCCAAGATGTTCGGCGTACCGATAGTCAACCATTCGGAAGTACGAAGCCTCGCAAAGGGGGGAATTATGAACGAGGGCGCCGTCTCGGCACGACTCGGTATCCCCGGCATTCCCTCACACGCAGAAGATATAATGGTGGCACGGGACATCAGACTCGTTGAACTCACAAACGGCAGACTGCACGTCCCGCACATTTCATCAATAGAGACGATCGAACTCGTTCGCCGGGCGAAAAACAAAGGACTTGCCGTCACCTGCGAAGTGACTCCGCATCACCTGAGTCTTACCGATTCCAATTTTGAGAAGTTCGATGCGGCATACAAAATGAATCCTCCGCTTCGGACTGAGGACGTTATGGAAGCATTGCGTGCCGGGCTTGCCGACGGAACGATAGATTGTATCGCTTCCGACCATGCGCCGCATTCGCCCGAAGAGAATGAAGCCGACCTGCTCGACGCTCCGTTCGGTCTTGTGGGACTCGAAACGGCGTTTGGTGTTTGCGTTGTTAATCTTCTGGACACGAAAGTTTTGAAATTAGAGGAGCTCGTAGAGAAACTTACCACCGCTCCGAGGAAGATATATAACCTTCCTTCCGCGGAGATCAAGGTCGGTGAAAATGCCAATATGACCTTCTTTGATACTACGACTGAATGGAAAGTAGATTCATCTGAATTCAACTCTCAGTCAAGAAACACCCCTTTTGAAGGGATGACGCTCAAAGGTAAGGTGTTAGGTGTGGTGAACGGGAATAAAATATATTCCGAGAACTGACGAGCCCTTCCTTTTCCTGTCCGATTGCTTGCCAGGCAGGCGTGAGAGTGTAGCTTATCCTAAACAGGAAATAATTTGAATCAGCATCAGAATCACACCCTCCGTCAC
>SORU01000001.1 GCA_004402915.1 Fidelibacterota bacterium MT.SAG.2 | reverse complement strand
TGAGGGAGAAAGCTGAATCTGCAGGTTTACGGACGTCTAAAACACCGGATTCGTTTGAAATATGCTTTATACCTGATAACGATTACAGACGATATATAAAGGAAAATGTTGAAGGATTCGACACTTTGGTTCCCGAAGGTGAAATACTCGACCGTGACGGAAGCGTGCTCGGTATCCACAAGGGATATGTAAATTATACGATAGGTCAGAGGAAGGGTCTTGGAATATCATTAGGAGAACCTGCATACGTTACGGAAATAGATCCTCAAAATAACACTATCCGAATCGGGGATAAGGATGATCTTCTCTCCACCGAATTTTCACTTAAAGATGTCAATCTTATCAACGGTATTGAAGAAGAGCGGTTTCAGGCGACAGTGAAGATTAGATACCATCACGAAGGCGAAGAGGCGCTCCTTTCACGAAATCCGGAAGGAACTTGGAATGTGATCTTCAAGAATCCCGTTGAAGCGGTCACTCCCGGACAATCAGCGGTATTCTATGACTCGGATCGCCTAATCGGTGGCGGAACAATACTCTGATTTTAACACAAGGAATTAATTTTGTCGGATAGAAAAAAAGTCACCGTGAACACTCTCAAACGGATGAAGGAAAAGGGTGAAAAAATAGTCTGCTTGACTGCTTACGACTATTCAACCGCCGCTATGTTGGATGAATCGGGAGTCGATTTGCTGCTGGTCGGAGATTCCGCGGGTATGGTCGTAGCCGGATATGATTCGACCCTGCCAATATCAATGGATGAGATGGTATTCATCACTAAATGGGTTTCAAGAGCAAAACCAAAAGCGCTCCTTATTGCCGATATGCCGTTCGGTTCATATCAGCCCGACATATCGACTGCGATTAAAAATGCTACACGTTTCATTCAGGAGGGCGGCGCCGACGGAGTAAAGATCGAAGGCGGAAAACGCTCGGCTGAAACAGCACGCGCGCTCGTTGAAATCGGTATTCCCGTTATGGGTCACATAGGCATGACGCCGCAATCGGTTAATGAATTCGGCGGTTACAAGGTGAAAGGAAAAACAGATGAATCGCATGATGCTCTTATCGATGATGCCAAAGAATTACAAGATGCGGGAGTTTTCAGCATAGTGCTCGAAGCTGTCAAGACCAAAACAGGGACTGACATAACACGCGCTGTCGATATCCCCACAATAGGCATTGGCGCGGGACCTGAATGCGACGGTCAGATTCTCGTCATCAACGACCTGATAGGCTCCTACAATGGTTTCGAGCCGAACTTCGTTCGTCGCTATGCCGATGTCGGGAACACGATCCGGGAAGCTGTAAAAAAATTCTCGGGGGATGTGAAAAGCGGAGATTACCCCAGCGCCGATGAATCATACGAATGAGGATAATCTCATCCGTTTCTGAAATGCAATCTTATGCGGATTCTCTCAGAAAGGAGGGAATGACAATCGGCTTCGTTCCGACTATGGGAGCGCTTCATGAGGGTCATCTTAGTCTGCTCAAAAAGTCCATTGAAACAAGTGATAAGACTATTCTGAGTATCTTTGTTAATCCGGCGCAGTTTTCTCCTTCAGAAGATTTTGGAAAATATCCCAAAGATTTTGAGCGAGATGAGAAGATGGCGGAAGAATTAGGAGTAGATATTATCTTTTATCCCGCAAAAGAAGCGATCTATCCAAATGGCTACAGCACGTATACGATAGTAGAGGGACTAAGTGACCGGTTAGAGGGGAAATCACGACCTTCGCATTTTAAGGGCGTGACGACGGTAGTCAATAAACTATTTAATATCGTCAAGCCTCATATCGCCTTTTTCGGCCAGAAAGATGCACAGCAAGCCTTGATTATAAAGAGGATGATCACCGATTTGAACATGGACATTGATGTAGTCATCTGCCCGACAATTCGCGAGGATGACGGATTAGCCTTGAGCTCCCGAAATTCTTTCCTTTCTCCCGAAGCCCGCAAAGAGGCAGCTTTCATTCATCAAGCCCTTAAGGAAGCTGAATCCCTCCACCTGAATGGAGATCAGAATTCGGAAATTTTGATACCGAAGATCACAGACACGCTGAATTCTGCGCCAATCGCCAGAATAGATTATGTAGCGATAGTAGATTCGGAAACACTCCTCCCGATCGAATCTACTAAACAAGGAGCTCTTGTAGCCGTTGCTGTTTTTTTTGATACGACACGGCTGATTGATAATATTCTATTAACAGCTGTGAAGTAATTTTGAATATCATATTTTATATTACTGTTTCCAACTGATTTATATTACTTGACAGAAACGCCTTACCCTTATATATTCTTAGTTGAGTATAAAGCTGTAAATCAAAAGAGGATGAGAAAATGAAGAAAGCTACATTTATTTTAATTTTACTACTCTCTTTACCCGTAGCCGGATTCTCTCAATATAAAAAGCAAAATAACCTACCCAGCATCGCCGAAAGTCTCAGAATGCCAACGACTTACAACGGGGGTCTTCTACTCGGTTTTCTTGACATGAGTAAGATTCAAATGCAGCACAGTTATTCAATGGGTTTCTCTTCAGGCGGTTACGGAGGTTCGAATTCATATGGGATGTATACGAATAGCATCTTTTATCCCGTCAACGACAAACTTCAGCTTAATTTTAACCTCGGATACGTCCATAATCCGTTTCAATCTTTTCAGGCTCCATCACCGGCAATGAATCAAGGCAGTTTTGTCGGCTCGGGAGAGATCAACTTCTTCCCGACAGAAAACATGCACCTTCGCTTTAGCATCAGCAATTATCCTCGATATGAATATAATCGGTATCAACGCTATAGAAGGTATTAACTGTTCCCCGCCGGGTGAGGATGACTCAATATAAGAATTCAGTTTATTCAGCGCCGTTCAACACTACAATTTATCGTATTATCACTCGAACAAGGAAATAATTTTTAATGCCCAGACGTAGAGGCAGACGTAAATCTATTAAATCGGCTTCAAAAAGTAAGTACAACAGGAAAGCGGCAAATAGCCTCTTCTTGAACACATCCGTCGTGGTACTATCCATTTTCATCTTCGCGTTGGCATATTCCTGGCTTCACAGGCAATTCATTGCGGCGCCGAACGATTCAAGACCTTTTATCCAACTTTCCGAAAAACCGACAACCCTGACGAGCAAGATGTGGATGGAAAAACAATTCCGTGACATAAAAGTAGAAGTTCTCAACGGAAATGGAGTGGATGGAATCGCCGCCGTTGCCACAGACTTCCTTAGGGAACAGGGTTTTGATGTGGTCAGGACAGATGATGCCGACCGAACTGATTATCTTTACACAATTGTCAAAGACCGGACAGGAAATTTGCATTCGGCGCGCCGTCTAGCTGAAATATTAAACGTCGACACTGTATCTGTAATTCAAGAAATAAACAGATCACTGGTTTTGGATGCGACCGTAATCTTAGGAAAGGATTATGCAAACCTGGCTCCATTCGCTGCTTTGAAAGATATCCCCTAAAGATCCTATTGCCTGCAACTAAAACCAAAGCTGAAGTCGATTCTCGCGTTCTCGCTGAACTCACGGCAAATGCCGCCTTGGAAAAGAAGGCTGAAGACATTAAAATTCTCGATCTTACCGGCATCACCGACATTGCGGATCACTTCGTAATAATTACAGGTAACGGCAGCTTGCACGTCAAAGCGATAGCAGACCATATTCGGGATGGAATGGACACATCATCGAAACCGTGGCACATCGAAGGTTACGATACTTTAAAATGGGTATTGCTGGACTATGTCGACGTTGTAATACATATTTTTGAAAAAGAGACTCGCGATTATTATGACATCGAACGGCTTTGGGCGGATGCTGAAATAACCACTATTTCCGATGAAGAGTGATGAGGGAACTACTGTCAAAAGCTTTGTCAGAAGCAGCAGCGAAGCTCGGTTACAAAATTCCATCCTCTGAAATAGGATTAGAAAAACCGAAAAATCGCAGCCACGGTGATCTCTCCTCTAACCTTGCTTTACTCATAGCCGGAAAATCTAAACAAAAACCCTTAGATGTTGCGAATAAACTAAAAGACAATATTTCTTTTGATGAAAAAATAGTCGAGAAAATTGAAGTTGCCCCTCCCGGTTTTTTGAATTTCACTTACGGCAGCGGATATAGGGCAGAAGTTATCGAAACGATCATTTCGGAAAAGAGCGACTACGGAAGATCTTCAGTCGGGGAAAACAAAACTGTAAATGTTGAATTCGTCAGCGCTAACCCCACCGGTCCACTCAATATCGGTCATGGAAGAAATGCGGTAATAGGCGACTGCGTTGCTCGAATATTGGAATTCAACGACTTCGACGTCACGAGAGAATATTATTTCAACAATGCCGGAAGGCAGATGAGACTACTCGGTGAAACGGTCAGATACCATTATCTAACGAAGTTGGAAAAGAAAACCTCATTTCCTGTCGACGGGTATGAAGGAGAATATCTTGCCGAAATCGCTGAACAACTGATAGAAGAAAAAGGCGACACTCTTGTTGACAGTGAAGACGTTACTCCGTTTAAAGAAATTGCCGAGCGAGTTGTATTTGAGGATATCAAACTCACTCTCGCTAATATCGGGATCCGGATGGACAAATATTTCAATGAAGATGACCTTTACAATTCAGGCGCCATTGAAAGTGTTTTAAAGCGGTTTTATGAAAAAGGTCTCGCCTACGACAAAGACGGCGCCGTATGGCTGAGATTGACCGAACTTGGAATGGGCGAAGATCGAGTGATAAAAAAAAGCAGCGGAGAACCTACTTACCGCTTACCCGACATCGCATATCATGAAGACAAGCTAAACCGGAATTATGACTTGATTATTGACATTCTTGGGGCGGATCATCATGCTTCATTTCCGGATGTGGTTGCGGGCGTAAAAGCGCTTGGGTATGACGCTGAAAAAATTAATATTCTGCTGCATCAATTCGTCACACTCACAAAAGACGGGAAAAAGATCAAAATGTCTACCCGGAAGGCGAATTATGTTACTCTTGACGAACTCCAAACAGAGGTCGGAGAGGATGTACTTCGGTATTTTTTCCTCATGAGGAGCGTCAACAGTCATTTGAATTTCGAAATGGACTTGGCAAAGAAAGAGACAGATGAAAATCCCGTTTATTACATTCAGTATGCCCATGCGCGGATTTCGAGTATCATCCGATTGGCAGCCGAGCGGGATGAAAACTATGATAAACCTGATCTCTCTTTACTAAATTCTGATGAAGAAAAAGCGCTTATCACATTTCTCGGTGAATTCCCTGAGATGGTAGAAAAACTTCGTTCTATGCTTCAACCGCATCTGCTTACGGTTTTTCTTAGTGAGTTAGCGACGCTCTTTTCAAGGTTTTATACAGAGCATAAGGTGGTTTCCGACGATCACGAGATTACGGCTTCCCGGCTTGCTTTATGCGTAACTACAGCCGCTGTCATCAGAAACGGGCTCGGTTTACTCGGCATTTCGGCGCCGGAATCAATGTGAATTCATCCTTGAACTTTTCAAAAGTTAATTTAAATCTTGATTTGTTACCTCAACCTATGTAACTACAATTACATTTATCAACGTAGATATTGTTAAATTTGGAGTAATGTTAAATGGAAAAAACATGGTACTTGAAACGGATAAACATCTTCCAAGGTATGTCGGAGGCGGAAATGAAGCAGCTCGACGGCATCACGCATATGAAGCATTACGACAAGAAGTCTTTGATATATCTTCCGGGAGATGTGAGCGACCAGGTTTACTTACTGAAGGAAGGCCGTGTTAAGATTTCAAAAATATCAGAAGATGGAAGAGAGATCACTCTCGTTATACTCGAACCGGGTGAAATTTTCGGTGAAAGCTCTATTGTCAGTAATGACCAAACAAGGTCGTCTGTTGCCGAGGCATTGGAAAATGCATATCTTTGTATCATTAGCCGCAGAGACTTTGAAGAGTTCATCCATAAAAAACCTGAGCTTGCTCTCAGCATTACAAAGCTCATGGGATTCAGGCGACGCCAGATCGAAACCATGCTGGAAGACCTCGTATTTCGTGGAGTACATGAAAGGATCGCGCTCCTTCTCCTTCGACTTGCAGACCGTCATGGCAAAGTTGTCGGAGATAAGAAACTCATCGATATCAGCCTTACACATTATGATTACGCAAACCTTATCGGCTCTACCCGGGAAACAACCACAGCTTGCCTTAACGATTTTAAGAGGGAGGGTTTGATTGAATTCCAAAAACGAAAAGTCGTCATCCTCAATGAAAGAGGGCTTAAAGAGAGAGCAAAATACGAAGATTGACGTAAAGCTGTTCGTTACAAATTTGTGCCCCCAGTGCGTAATAGCCATAGATAGAATTGATAGGATTGCCAGGAATAATAAACAGATCGACGTTGAAATTGTCAATGTATCCAATGGTAGCGCCGGAGCTCAACAATTTGAGAAACTTACCGATACGCCTTATTTTCTCATTCAGGAAAAATATGTCGTTCCCGGTACATCAAGCGAAAACTATATCCTAAACGCGTTGAAGACAGCCGGGGCGATAGTCTGATTCCTTAGTCAACCGGTTACCTTCTTAAACACCCGAAGTAAATTTTCACCTAATATCTTTTTAACGTCTCCTTTCGAGTACCCACGGCTAAAAAGCGCCTGACTGATTTTAGGAAGATCTCTGACATCGTTCATGCCTTTCGGCATAGACGATACCCCATCAAAATCGGACCCCAATCCCACATGCTCGACTCCGACCAACTTCGCTACGTAATCTATATGGTCTATTAGGACTTCAAATGGCGGTTTAATCCTTTCTATATCATCCCTAAGAAAACTATTTCGAGTCTCCCAATATTCATCTCCCTTTCCGAGAAATTCCAATTCATCTTTTATTGAATCAAGTTCACTCTTTCGCGTTTCAAGCAAGGCATCGAATTTTCTCTGGTACGTGCTGTCAAGAAAGCCGGAGTAAAAATTTATGAACACGACTCCCCCGCCTTCCGCTATCGCCCTCAATTGGTAATCTTTCAGATTTCTGAAATGAGGAGTAAGATTCCAAACAGACGAATGTGAGGCGATTATCGGGTCTTCGCTGATTTCCAATATATCTTTGACTGTTTGCTCTCCGGAGTGCGATACATCTATGAGAATACCGAGTTCATTACATTTCCTTATGACGTCCTGGCCGAACCTCGTTAGCCCAAAAACTGAATTTGTTGTATCTGTGGTCTCGAATTCTGCGGAAGTAGCCCACGAAGTATTGTTATTCCACACGGGAGCAAAATATCTAACTCCCCGCTCGTAGAAATGTTCAAGTTTTGACAGGTCATTCTCAATTGGATAGCCGCCTTCCATTCCGAACGTTCCCGCTAACATCCCTTCTTCTACCGTTGAAATTGCCTCATCGGCCGTTCGTATCAATCTCAACTGAGAAGGGTATTTTTGTTCAACAGCCTCTACCGCGTCAATTATTTCATTTGCCTTTTGAAATGCTAAATCTTTTTCTAAATAATCACTCGGAAACAACCAGACTGAGAAAAATATGAGATCCATCCCACCATCCCGCATTCGGGGCATATCTATCTGACCATCACTGTTTCTTATTCCTATGTCAAATCCGTTCAAGATAGATATGGGAGTATCGTCATGCAGATCAGCGACAAATGCCGCCTGATGAAAATTCTTGTAATCAGTGTTTTCAGCGCATGAAACAAAAAGGGGAAGAAGTAAGAGAATTGAGATTAGAAATTTATTCGCCAAACTGAATGAACGTCTGCCTGTTGTCGAATTCGAATGGGTTAAGAACATCGATCTCTTTGAATCTTTCATATTCCTCCTGCCTGAATGTACAGATTATGTGCACTCTATTGTCGATCATAGTAGCTATGAGTTCTGCTAATTTAATGTCAGTCCCCCGAAGACCATAATCTTTTATGAGTAGGTTAAGCGTTCTAAAAGTTTCCGGTAACTGCATGATCTTTGTTATCGATTTCAGATTGACATATTTCTCATACTCGCCGATCGCATCCGATACGCTTAACGGATTCCAAACATGGTAATCAGTTGTGAACGCCATCAATAATTCACTGAGGACATCATTACTTACGCATCCCTTTATATCGCCCCTCAGAGCCATTTCTCTGACGAGATAGGCTTGCTGATGCAGCCGCGATGTTGAATCAGCCGCGTGAAGCAATACATCGGTGTTCAATAATATTCTATCAGTGATTGCCATAAAACGCTTCTTTTGAAAGGTTACTTCTCAAGCGCAACTCGAATGTTCTGAATTCTACCGTTTCCAATGTTCCGATGCTTTTTTCCAAACTACCCTTAAAATTCTCTTCAGAGCTGTTCTTTAACCATGTTTCTATAGCATCTTTAGAAAATCGCCAAACGTTTTCGAATTTTATCGCGGGAATAAATCCTTCACGAGCCATTTTATATATCGTCGATCTGCTGAACTGCAAATACTCGGCTAATTCCTCCGCCGTCATGACCCTTTTAACCATAATTACACTCTCATCGCAAGTATGTTTACTCCCCTGCTACTGATTCTTCTTAGCAAGAAACGATTCCGCCTCCCTCAATTGCCGTTTGATATTTTCAAATTTTAAAATCGCTATCGCTTCATCAAATGTTGACCATTTAAATCTTTTGTGTTCATATGAAATAACGACATCACCTCTAAGATAATACGCTAAGAACATTTTTACTAACTTCTTTATTCTTAAACTCCCGGCATTGAATGAATATTCGTATCTGAATGTAAATCCATCCACAATTTCGATCTTTGTTATTCCGGTTTCTTCTTTTAATTCTCTCAGCGCAGCTTCTAAATATGATTCCCCTGATTCGAGCTTTCCTTTGGGAAAGTTCCAGTAGTCGCTCCCATGAAGAAGAAGCAGGTATTTAGTTTCACCGTTCCTTTTACAAAGAATAAATCCGGCAGACCGTTCGTCATAATCATCTGTCAATAGAAATTCCCGCTAAGACTTACCTGTATAGATTGAAAACTCTCTTTGTTATTCCTGCCTATCACATTAGTGTGTTCAATCTCCATAACTCCGTAATCGATACTCAGCCCTTCGCCGCCTACACCCAATCCGAAAGAGAGATTATCCCCGTAAAAACCTGAGCGAATCCGCAATCCCCGCATTGTATACTCGATCCCAATGCGTTTTCCGGTTTTTGAGAACATCCCGTCCTCATCACTAATATCTATAACATTGAATTCAATCAGTAAATTCCTTAGCGGTACTACTGCGATACCCGCATTCAGATAAAATGGCACAGGTTCTTCATTTGCGGAATCACTTGAAACAACGTTAATGAGAGAGAATCCAATAGTTACCGGCTTGTTCAAGAGTGACAGCCCAAAAAGTCCACCAATATCAACAGCCACTGTAGTCTCTTTTGTCGATTCTTTATCATCTAAGAAGATATCGACTTCGTCCCTGTTAACAATGGATGATGAGATTGTACTTATATTTCCTGTATCACGAAATTGGAAATTTTTGAGCATGAACCCGATTCTTCCTTTACTGCTGAATTTCAGATTATATCCGGCAAAGAGAAGATCTGATTTTACGCGCCTTCCATAAAATTTGGGGAACATTTCAAAAATGCTTATATCTAATAACACACCTTCATCAAACAGAAATTCTTTACGATTGGAGTGAATATAACCAAGCGTAAAACCTCTTCCTTGAATTACTCCACCAAGGTATCTTGATGTCAAACCTGTAGCGCTGCTGACATTATCAGGTGAGATCATGTCGTTCAGCTGTCGGGGTATAAGCGTGACATCCTCCCATTCGCCGTTTCCTATCCACTGAAAAAACGGTTTTATCGTCACTCGCTTTCCCGTCCTGTTCAGGGCAGGATTTCTTAATACCGACAGAGGTCCGTAAGCATCAATTATTCCTGTTAGTCCCATCCCGATCGAACGACTGCCGTATTCCGGGATTCCATAAAATTGAAGCTCCTGAGCGCTTAAATATTTAGATTGAACAGTGATCACCAAACAGATAATCAGCAACCGACCAAACGCTGTGCAATTTTTGAATTTAATTATTTTTGGCACCTTGATCTATCCAATCTTTGATTAGTTTAATTTCAGTTCTGTTAAGCTGAAGAAATCCTGCCGGCGGCATAAGGCTCACTGAGATCCCAAAATCGTTCCGTCCTTCTACGCTCCAAACCAATGGACTTGCCTCCGCATTACCTTTTTCTACTATCGGTCCGTTATCTCCCCCCTCCATCAACGTCTCCCAGGAAGTAAGTTCTAATCCCGCCTGTCGCGCGCTGTCATGGCAAGCGACCAGACATGATAAATTGAATATCACATCCTGTATGTGTTCTTGATAGCTAACGTCCACAGGCGCAACACTTTCCCCACATGCGGCTGCTAAAAGAGAAGAAAATAAGACTATAAGAAATGATAAACGAATAATGCTCTCCTCACCTTAGATTTCCCGACTCAATGCCGCCTTTTTCAGCTGAGAAATATGCCATGTGATGTCTATTTCTTTTGGACATGCCTCTACGCAATTAAATATAGTGTGGCATCGCCAGAGACCATCAGCTGAATCAATCAGGTCGAGTCGTTCTGCCGTAGCATCATCCCGTGTATCAAAGATGAACCTGTATGCTTTCAGGAAAGCTGCCGGGCCGATGTAATTTTCATTCACCCAGAGTGACGGACAGGAGGTGGAACAGCTTCCGCAATGTATACATTTAGCCGATTCAAAGAGTAGTTCAGCATCTTCGTTGCTCTGGTATCGTTCCCTCTCCGGAGGGGCATCTTTAGGTATCAGATAAGGCTTCACAATTTCATATTTTTCAAAGAAAGAAGACATGTCAACCAGAAGATCTTTTTGAAGCGGAAGAGCGGGAATAGGCTCTATCTGGATTCTGGATTTACTTATTTTCAAATCCTGAACGAGTACAGAACATGCTAAGCGGTTTCTTCCATTAATCTTAACGGCATCTGAACCGCAAATCCCATGAGTGCATGACCTGCGGTATGTCAATCCACCGTCTATTTCCCATTTTATCCTGTTCAAAAGATCTAATATTCGATCAGTCTTATTGACATTGTCGAGTTTATAGTCCTCAAAATGAGGAGCGCTGTCCTTTTCCGGATCGTATCGTTGTATTCTAACGGTCAATTCCATCAGTATACCCTTTCCTTAGGCTCAAATTGTTTGATAATTACCGGTTTGTACCGGATGTCAGGCGTAGAACCGGTCGTGCCGAATATCAGAGAATGTTTTAGCCAATTGGTGTCGTCTCTTTTTGCATAATCTTCTCTCCAATGAGCTCCCCGACTCTCTTTACGATTTATTGCGCACGTGATAATGGTTTCAGCTGTGTTCAGCAGAGAACCTAATTCGACTACTTCAAGCAGATCAGTATTAAACCCTTTGGATTTATCGTCAATTCCAACCAATAAATATTTTTCCTGTAATTCTTTGATCTTTTGAAGCCCTTCCTTCATACTCTCTTCTACCCTGAACACCGAACAAGTGTCCATCATCGTAAATTGCATTTCGTTTCTGACATCTATCATTTTAACGCTATTGTCGTTGTTTCTGATTCGCTTGATAGTGTTCCGAGTCCATTCAGAAGCATCATCGGGCAACTCGGGTAATTCGGCGTTAACGAGAAACTCCGTTATCTTTTTACCGCCCCTCCTGCCGAATACAAGAATATCAAGGAGTGAATTGGTTCCAAGCCTGTTGGCGCCATGAACCGATACACAAGCGCACTCGCCTGCAGCGTAAAAACCGGGCATAGTTGTGTTATTTTCATCTACAATAACTTCCGCATCTATTGTGGTGGGAATTCCGCCCATAGCATAATGGGTAGTAGGCTGGACAGGTATCCATTCTTCGTTTGCGTCCACACCGAGATATGTTTTAGCAAATCCGGTTATCTCAGGGAGCTTTTCTTCTATTATCTCCTTCCCGAGATGTGTCAGATCCAATCCCACATAAAATGAACCATCGCTCGCTTCTATACCTCTCCCCTCTTTAATTTCAGTGTATATCGCACGAGAAACCATATCCCTTGGAGCAAGGTCCTTGATACTCGGGGCATAACGTTCCATGAACCTCTCGCCGTCTTTATTTCTTAATATTCCACCTTCACCTCTCGCCGCTTCCGAAACAAGTATCCCCAACTTCCATAATCCCGTCGGATGAAACTGCACGAATTCCATATCCTCAAGCGGTACGCCATTTCGGTATGCCATCTCGAACCCGTCGCCTGTTCCCGCCATAGCATTTGAAGTTATTTGAAAAACTCTGCCGTAACCACCTGTCGCGAACATCACCGCTTTGGCATGGAAAATATGGATCTCTCCCGTTTTAATCTCTATCGCCACTAATCCGCGGCAGACTCCGTCCCTTATTATAAGATCCATGACGTGAAACTCGTTGAAAAATGTCACGTCATTTTTCATGCATTGTTCATAGAGCGTTTGGAGCATCACATGTCCGGTTCTGTCTGCTGAATAACACGCGCGTCTAACCGGTTTTTCCCCAAAGTTGGCAGTATGACCCCCGAACATGCGTTGGGCTATCTTCCCTTCAGGAGTCCTGTTGAACGGCATTCCCATATGTTCAAGCGCAATGATGGCGCGGATAGCGTCCTTACACATCGTCTCGATTGCATCCTGATCGCCTAAATAATCTCCGCCCTTGACTGTGTCGAATGCGTGCCATTCCCAAGAATCCTCTTCCTCATTTCCAAGTGCGGCGCTCACCCCGCCTTGGGCTGTACCTGTATGGGAACGAGTCGGAAAAACTTTTGTCAGTACCGCGCAGCTGCTCTCCGTAGGTATCTCAATGGCAGCTTGCAGTCCCGCGCCGCCTGCTCCAACTATTATTACGTCGTATTGGTGAATCAATTCTTCTTCCTTAAAAAGACATAAGTGTCGTTATGCCGATAAGACCGAACACAACTCCGGAAATAACCAAGAGAGCGTATATGGTCCATGATACCGATTTTTTCAGTTTGAAATCCCGCACTACAGACCATGTACCGTTTATGCCGTGATAAATTCCTACAACCACAAATGTCATCTGTAGTCCTTTGTAAAATGGATTTTGCATACGGCTTAGAACGGCGCTGTAAGTATGACCTGAATCGATGTTATAGTGCATCAGTAGATAATGACCGATCATTACAAAAAGGAGAACGACCCCCGTAACTCTCTGGAGAAACCAGGAGAGTGCGCCGCCTGATTTAGAGCTTACCTGTCTATAAGCCATTTTTGTTCATACCATAATTCTGATTAGTTAAAAACGCCTGAAAAGATTATGTACCCCATCCCAATAAATAGCGCTATGCTTACAGCCGTTAACCAATACAACAATTTTTTGTGGTATTTTGCTCCATCGGCAAGGTCTATTAATACTATCCTAAATCCGTTAAAAGAATGGAAGAGCACTAACCCGAATAACGCCCATTCGAGAAACATGAATATCGGTGATTTGAACAGTACCATCTCCGCATTAAAGGCTTCAGGTCCCTTTTGAAGCGCCGTGAGGGCAAGAATATGAAGATACAGGTAAAACATCAATCCTAAACCCGTGATCCTGTGCAACCCCCAAGACCAAGCGCCTGGCGCTTTTTCATACGTTATAAATGTTTTTAACCAAGACACTGTTCATCCCCTCCGGCGACGTTAATTGTCTATTCTTTACTGAAGTGAAATTATCAAGAAACCGTTAAAATGGCAACCCTTTTATCGAGGGAGAAACAGCGCAATAAGTGAGAAATCAAGGTTTTTTAACTTGATTTTATATGAAAATTATATTGTTACTTTACGCCTGAATTAGAAACCACTCGATACTCCAAAACGCTGAATTGATCCGGCGCCTCCATAAGATGTCAACGCATAATCCACACGCCATTTATCGAAATTCAGTCCGAAACCGAGCGAACCGCCCGAAAAGAAATCCTCTCCTAATGAAGAAGTATCAAGGTCTAACCGGTTAGAATTCATTCCTATAACCAGATTGAAATTTGGAGAGATCATTATTTCTCCGCTCGCGGCTGCTTTCCAATTGCCGTAAGTCAGCCAAGTTCCTTCTAAATTTACCCTGAGCGGCAGATGCGCCAATAATTTAGACAAACCCAGTTTGTAATTTGTGGGTAATGGGTCTTCTGTATCTACAAATGCGCTGGATTTACCAAGATTGAAAATTCCACCGCCTATAGTCAAATCGAGTTCAGAGTTTTCGTATACGAATCCGGCATCAAAAACCATAGCATTCGCGGAATATTCATCAATGTTTGAACTCGCCCATTTCAAATTTGCTCCCACCGATAGGAACGAAACTATCTGATACCCGTAACCAAAAGAAAGAAGAAGGTCTGAAGCGACAAAATCAGCGCCGACATTATTACCCCTGTCATCCAACCGTTCAAAAGTTCCGTAATCTATAGAGGCAGCTCCTATTCCAAAGCTGCCTTTATTCGTACTCTTCGCTATCATCAGATTTCCACCGCCCATATCGAGAAGGTGGTTCAGATAATTTGTGCTCCAGGCTATACCCTCAATTCCGGCAAGTGAAGCAGGATTATGAAAGAGTCCGTGCACCTCTCCGCTTTTTGCAATCATCGCTCCGGACAGGGCAGCTCCACGCGCGCTCATCTCTGTATTCAGGAACGCAAAACCGGGTCGTTCTCCCGCATATGTGACCTGAATGAGAAAAATCAGGTTCAGGAACCCGATTGCAAACCTACTCAAATTCATCTTGCTCTTCTTCAATCTTCCATCTTCTTATAGTTTGCATATTCCTTATTTTGACTGCTAAGTAAGCCAATATGAATAACCCCGGTATTAAAAACCATATATAATCTCCAACCGCAGCAAGGAAGTAAAACCTGTATCGCTGACGAATCACAGTTCTGAACTCAATTTCAAAATCAATAGGTTCCATCCCCGTCACCTCTGTAAACGCAGATTCAAATGATTTGTTCAAATATAATTCCGCTAAGATAAATCTTATCGATTTTTCGTCAGTTATTTCAATCAAATATTCTATGGCGGCGCGTGATTCCGCATAAGCAAGGTTTGCCCTGTCACCGGAGAATGTCATTAAGTATTGGATTTCGTTTAGCGATATAAGTGATTTTGTATAAATTGCCGCTGATATATTTATCTTGGAGCGGAATGTTTCCGCTCCTCCTAAATACATCGCAACTCCTTCGTTAAACCAGCGTGGAACGCTGCTCGGAGGCGCAACAGCCCCTATCAAAAAATGTGTAAACTCATGAATAACGGTTCTTCTGAGCTCCGATTCTCTTATCCCCGTAAACGAGGGTGATTTGAGCACGATCCTGCTATTTTCATAGTCCGTAGAACCTTGACTCCATGTCGGCATCCGATTTCCGGTAAATAAATTGTATTCATCTTTGCTGCCGCTTATCACAATATTGGCGATAGCCGGCCCACCGTAACCTACCATTTCAGCTGTTCTATCGAAATTCTTCTTTATGACCAAATAGACAAGATCGGCTATATCAGTGTCATATGCATGATATTGGATCCTGATAAAACCTTCGTTCAATACTTTCCAGTCGGATACCGGATTTGCTTCTTGCGGTAGAATTAGAAGCGGCAAAACGTAATAAAAATATATCAGCGCTGTGCTCAAAGCATATTTACCGGATCAACGTCAACACTTAGCCTCAGATCTCTCTGCATTTTTTTTCGTATCTCTTTCATCATACTTCTTAGCGTCAGCTTCATTTCCTGTAATCTCTTATTTCCTGTTCCGGACAACAAGATCATTACCCGCCACCGGTATCTCTTCCGAAGTTTTTCTATCACAGCCGGAGCAGGTCCCAACAATTTCGAACCGTTTGAAATCCTCTTTAAAACCGAGTGAATGAGTTTTGCGCCGTTCATCGCCGATTCCCTGCTCTCGGAAGACGATTCAAACACTATCAACTTACCAAAGGGAGGATAAGACTGTAACTTCCTCTCCTTCATGATTTGTTTGTAAAATTTTTCCTGCTCTTCTTCGCCTATTCCCTGAATAGGTAGATTGCTTGGCGCAAAAGACTGTACGACCACTTCACCCGGGATCTTCCTTCTACCCGCTCTGCCGGCTACCTGCGAGATCAACTGAAACGTCCTTTCGCTCGCTCTGAAATCGGGCAGATAGAGTCCCGTGTCGGCTGAAATTATTCCCACGAGTGTTACGTTCTCAAAATCCAATCCCTTCGCTATCATTTGCGTGCCGAGGAGAATATCAAATTTCCCTTTTTTAAAATCGTTTAGAATCTTCCAATGAGAGTTTTTTGAACTCGTCGTGTCCATATCCATTCGTTGAACTCTCACCTTCGGAAATAATTTTGATAATTCCTTTTCCACTCTCTGAGTTCCAATTCCCTGAAACAATAGGTCTCTGTTTCCGCATTCAGGACATTTGTATGGGACTGCCGTTCGTTTTCCGCAATAATGACAATTCATCGAATTCGTGGCGGCGTGATAGGTGAAAGTGACGTTGCAATCCGGACACTCCTCTGCATGACCGCACTCTTTGCACCTGATAAGAGGAGAATAGCCTCGTCGATTTTGAAGAAGTATTATTTGCTCACCGCTGCTCAACCGCTCAGCTATCTTTGTTTTCAAGAGTGATGAAATTATCGCCTTTGAAAAGCCGCCTTTAATTTTTTCTGCCTCTGAATTTATCAGATGAAGCGTCGGAGTGGCTGCTTTACCGTAACGTTCCGACAATCGGATATATTTATACCTTCCTTTTTTGGCGTTATACATTGATTCCAAGCTTGGAGTCGCCGAGCCGAGCAGCAGTGTAGCGCCTTCAATTTTAGCGCGCATTACTGCAGCATCACGGGCGCTATAGCGCGGGTCGGGTTCCGTTTGCTTGTAAGAAGGTTCCTGCTCTTCATCCACGATCAATAACTTTAGATTTTCAAGCGGCGCGAAAATTGAACTCCTTGTTCCTACTACTACGTTCGATTCACCTCTCTTTATTCTTTCCCAAGCTTTTCTTCGAGCTGACTCTGTTTGAGCGCTATGCAAAACAGAGACATTATCACCGAAATATTGTCCGAACCGTTCTGCTATCTGAGGAGTCAGAGCTATCTCTGGAACTAATATCAATACATCGCCCCCATTTGAAAGAGTTTCACGCGCCGCACGAAGATAAATTTCCGTTTTACCGCTTCCCGTTACGCCATGCAATAGAAATCCTTTTGGTTTAGATCCGCTCAGGGATCCGTGTATAGGGGAATAAACTTTTGCCTGGGCTCTTGTCAATAGTATCTCTTCCATCTGGAAATCACGTTTCCCTGATCTGTCCGGAGAGAGCGCTTCATAACCGGAATAACTAATTTCAACTTTTATGGCTCCCGCTTTCAGCAAGGCTTCCATCGCGGAATCGAATCCATCCGAACCGATGAAATTTTTAAGATGAGCATAGCTGTAGCTCTCCTTTCTTAGAAGTTTTTTATAGATCAGCTCCATCACCTCGGAAAAGCGTTTGCCTTTCATCGCATCCCTGTCGATGAGTATTACTCTCTTTGACTTCTTTACCCCCATCCCTGCCGGGAGCGCTGCTTTCATTACCAGACCGAGCGGTGAAAGATAATATTCGCTCATCCATCTGAGAAACTTTAACATCTTATTTGAAAACGGGGATCGGCTGTCTATCAATGAAATTACCTGTTTCAGCCGACCGCTGTATCCACCCGGACCCGACGATATTTCAATAACGAAGCCGACTTCCGTCTTGTTCCTTAGAGGTACCGCCACACGACATCCTAACTCAATTTCATTCCATTCTGAGGGAACCTTGTAACTGTAAACTTCATCTAACAGAAGAGGAAACACTACACTGATAATTTGATTTTCCGAAGTGTTCATGGAGAATCAAGTTATGGAAATGCTATAGTAAATGCAAATTAAAACGGTTAATTATTCATCGAAAGCAAAAAGCGGAGGAACAATCCTACGCTTTTAACATAAACAAGGCATAGCCTTGACGGAACTATTAACAGCTAACTTATTCTTTTATCACCCAGAGTTTTACCTCTGCTTGTACATCCTTTTCAACCTTGATCGGGACATTATAAATACCGAGCGCTTTTATGGGTTCTTCAAGAATTATATCTCTTTTATCAACCGTGAACCCTTTTTCAGAAAGGAGGCTCGCTATATCCTGAGAAGTAATTGCTCCGAAGACCTTGTCGTCCTCCCCAACTTGAACGGTCGCCGTTAATGATACTTTGCTGATTTCAGTTGCCAATGTCTCCGCTTGTTCTTGCTCGCGGTTCTTCTGCGCGCTTTTTTGTTTTTTACTCTCTTCATATATCTTGGTATTTGATTTCGTAGCCGCAAGCCCTAAACTTCTCGGAATCAGGTAATTCCGCCCATAGCCGTCTTTAACTTTTACGATATCACCTGCTTCACCAAGAGTATCATGATCTTTTGTGAGTATGATTTTCATGAATCCCCCCTGCTATACAGCTGTTACAGAATATGGAATAAGAGAGATATTTCTTGCCCTCTTGATCGCCGTAGTCATTTCACGTTGATGCCTCGCGCAATTCCCTGAAACTCTGCGGGGAATAATTTTACCCTGATCGGTAATATATTTTCTCAGCATCTTAACATCTTTATAATCAATTTCCAGACCCCTTGTATCACAGAATCTGCATATCTTTTTCTTTGAAATCGCCATTTAATTTTCTCCGATAATTAAATCTCTAATCCTTTATATCCAAACTCATTAGTTCTATCTTCTTTTTCGATAGCTTCATCTATTTTGGACAATTCAACATCCTGTTCTCCATTACCTTCATTCGGTACCGGTTCCGAGGAGGGTTCGTCTACCTTGTTCGTCTCTTCTTCATTTTTCTTTTCATTATTGAACTTATCAAGAAATTGGATCTTTCGAGCCTTGATCTCCACGATCGTCCTGTTATGACCATCTTCCGACGTCCATTTTCTTGATTGTAATTCTCCCGATATTACGACAGAACTACCCTTAACCAGCTTTCCCTTGCAACTCCTCGCCAGAGAATCCCACGCTACCACGCCTACGAAACACACATCTTCCTTTACCTGCCCTTTGTTGTCTCTAAACCTTCGATTCGATGCAAGATGAAAATTTACGACAGGTGTTTTGTCGTTTGTCTCGCCAAACGTCGGATTGTTTGTAAGGTTCCCGGCTATGATCACCGTATTCAGATCCGGCATACGCAAGTCTGACATTTATGCGGATTCCTCTACTTCATCAGTTTTTTGTTCTTCTTTCTTTTCTTCCTTTTCCGCAATTTCTACGTTTTCATCAGGCTTCTTATCTTCCGATTCTGTTTTTTCATCCTCTTTATCCGTTTTTTCATCATCCTTGCCTGTTTTTTCATCATCCTTCGTCACTTTACTTACAGTGGAATCATAAGTGCTGACCGGTTTTTTTCTTTCAATTTCTTCTTCTGCTATCCGTTCAGGCTCTTCATCAAGAGAAACACACAAATGGGAGAGAATCGCATCCATTAACCCAAATTTTTCTCTTAATTGTCTTATAAGACCTGGTTTCGCAGCAAATTTCAGCACGATATAATGACCGTAATTTTGCTTCTCTATCTCATATGCTAACCTGGTTCTGCCCCAGTCAGATCTACTGTAAATATCCGATCCTTCTGAAGTTAGAAAATTATCAACTTCTTTCTTCACCTTAGAGATCTCTTCCTGCTCTAATGAAGAATCGATAATATACATCAGTTCATAGTAATTCAATGTTTCCTCCGTTTCGTTTTCTTAAAGTAATGGTGCTATCACCAGAGATACAACCGCCATCAGCTTTATCAGTATATTCATCGACGGTCCTGCGGTATCTTTGAAGGGATCGCCGATAGTATCACCGACAACCGCTGCTTTATGCGCATCGGAACCTTTTCCGCCCATATTCCCCTCTTCTATGTACTTCTTGGCATTGTCCCATGCAGCGCCGCCGTTTGACATGAAGAGAGCAAGAAATACGCCTGCCAATAAACTTCCGGCAAGTAATCCGCCTAAAGACTCTTTTCCAAGTCCGAATCCTACTATTACCGGAAAAAATACAGCTATAAGTCCGGGAAGTATCATCTCTCTAAGAGCTGCTTTGGTGCTGATATCCACACATCGGGCGGAATCAGGTTTTCCGGTGCCTTCCATAAGACCGGGTATTTCCCTGAATTGTCTGCGAATCTCTTCCACCATTTTATTTGCGGCTTTACCCACAGACGATATCGTGAGGGCTGCTACAAGAAATGGAACAGCTCCACCCAATAAAAAGCCTATCACAACTATGGGTTTAGATATGTCTATACCTATCTCTTCGAGATTTACCGCCTGCGTATACGCTGAAAAAAGCGCCAACGCCGTCAGCGCGGCAGAACCTATTGCAAAACCTTTCCCGAGGGCTGCCGTTGTATTTCCTAATGAATCAAGTCCGTCGGTTATCTTCCTTACATCATCGCCTAATCCGGCCATTTCAGTTATCCCGCCCGCGTTATCTGCTATCGGTCCATAAGCGTCAACCGACATCGTAATTCCGACTGTTGCGAGCATACCCACAGCTGCAAGACCAATTCCGTAAAGCCCTGCCATTTCCGAGGAGGCATAAATCGTGGCGCAAATTATCAGAATCGGTACTGTTGTGCTTTCGAATCCTACAGCCAGTCCTGTAATAGCGTTTGTCGCCGGTCCTGTTTTGGATGATTCCGCTATTCTCATTACAGGACCCGCTCCGGTATAATATTCCGTTGCCAATCCTATGAAAATTCCGGCAAGAGTTCCGGCAACAACTGACCAGAACAAAGAAATTCCCGTTACATCCATCTCGCTCAGACTACCCCTGAAACCGAGCATCTCCGTCGCATAATAAGTGGCTACGAGAAATAGACCTGCGGCGATCATTGTTGAATATCGCAGCGCTCCTGCCGGGCTTCCCTTACTCAAAAATTTTATGGTTGCTATTCCAAACAAGGAAGCTACCAACCCGAGCATCGCTAAGATCAACGGCAGCGCCATAAACTTTATCGGCATCGATTGAGTCATTGCGGAAGTTGCTCCGATCGCTATAGTCGCTATTATTGAACCTACATAAGACTCAAAAATATCGGCGCCCATTCCGGCGGTATCACCGACATTATCGCCAACCATGTCTGCGATAACTCCCGGATTTCGAGGATCATCTTCAGGTATCCCCGCTTCGATCTTGCCTACCAGATCGGCTCCTATGTCGGCTGATTTGGTGAAGATACCTCCACCTACTCTTGCAAATAACGCTATGGAGCTTGCTCCCATTGCAAATCCGCTAATATAATGCGCTGTATCGACAGATTGTCCGAACAGAAGGAAAAAAACACCTACGCCGAGCAATCCGAGGCTCGCGACTGAAAGCCCCATAACAGACCCGCCAAAGAAAGAAACCGAAAGAGCTTTTGCTTCACCATGGGTCAAAGCTGCCTGAGCAGTCCTGACATTTGCTTTTGTAGCTCCTTTCATCCCAAAAAAGCCCGCAAACATCGAACACATTGCGCCCGCAACGTAAGCAAGAGCAGTTTGCGGCGCTATCTGCATATATAGAAAACCTGTCACAACAATTATAAATCCCAAGAGAATCGTGTATTCTCTTTTTAAAAAAACCATCGCACCGTCGTGAATCAATTTGGCGAGCTCTTTCATCTTCTCATTTCCTTCATCCTGCTTCGAGATATAAAGGTAAATGAAGAACGCTACGACCATTCCCCCTATTCCAAACCACGGCGCCAACTTTACAAAACCCGGAATTTCCAAATCTAATTTTCCTCCTTGTTCATTATGTTATTATCTTCACGTTTATTATATTTATTCATGCTTTTACTGATATTATTATAAATAAATTCTAACGCGCCTTCAGCTGCATAATTTACCGTTTTTTCCACATCATCTAATTGAGATTCTTCAAATCGGGACAATACAAAATCTACATCATCAGAACGATTATCGTCATCAATACCCAACCTTATGCGGGGAATATCCTCACTGTTGAGATGGTATATGATCGATTCCATTCCATGATGACCACCGGCGCCTCCTCTTTTTCTTATGCGAACGCTGCCCAATGGCAGGTCAAGGTCATCATATATTACCATCAGTTTCGAGGCAGGAAAACCATACCGCTCCATAACTTCGTTAACCGCTAATCCGCTGTCGTTCATAAAGGTTGTAGGTTTCATAAGCAAAAGTGAACCGCTTCTGTCTTTGGATTCCCAATATTTTCCTCTCCCGGGCTTGAATTCCATTTTCTTAAGTTTGGCAACTCTGTCCACAACCATAAATCCAAAATTGTGCCTCGTGCCTTCGTATTCCGCTCCCGGGTTTCCTAATCCTATCAAACATTTCAAGATGAATTGAAATGCAGGTTATTTTTTATCCGATGGAGCGTCACCTGCATCTTCCGGGGCTTTAGCTTCTCCCTCACCCTCTTTCCCTTTCCCTTCGCCTTCACCTTCGCCCTCAACAGCCTCTTCACCTTCTTCTCCCTCAACACCTTCCAATTCTTCTTCTACAACTTCCTCTTCAACGATCTTCGGTGTCACGACAGAAACAATAGCTAATTCAGCCTCTGTGACAATTGTGACTTTCGGAATATTTATTTCGTGCACGTGTATGGAATCACCGATATCGAGTTGCTCGATTTCCAAATTAATAACCTCGGGAATATCAGCCGGTAAGCCTTTAAGAAGAAGCTCTCTCAAAATCGATTGCTGTAATCCGCCCAATTTCACTCCTTCAGGAACTCCCTCGAAATGAATAGGAATCGAAATTTCTATCTCCTTATCCATCCGAATCCCCATAAGGTCCACGTGAACAATTTTATCCGTAACCGGATGAATTTGCATATCCTTGATGATAATTTTCTGTGAGTCCTTATCATCCACTTTCATATCAATAATCACATTGCCGGATGCAATGATAGCCATTAACTCTCTTTCATTGACATTCAGAGAAATAGGTTCTTTCCCTACTGTATAGTAAATACCGGGTATTATCCCGTTTCTTCGTGAAGCGCTGAGATCACTTTTCCGTTCAGTTATTCGTGATTGCACATTAAGTACATCATTTGCCATTTCGATACTCCTTTATAAAATCAATAATCCTGACTATCAAACAAGGTGCTGATAGATCGTTCTTCATGTATAGCCATGATAGCCTTACCAAAAATTTCTGCAACCGACACAACTTCCAATATATCGGAATGCCCATTATCAGGTAAGGGTATGGTGTCAGTAACAATGAGTTTTTTTATCGCTGATTTTCTCAGCCTTTCAACTGCATCACCCGAAAGAACCGGATGCGCTGCCGCTGTGTAAACATTTGTCGCCCCCTTATCAAGAGCCGCATCCGCGGCGTTGATAAGAGTCCCTGCTGTATCAACCAAATCGTCAAGCAGTATGACATTTTTCCCTTTAATATCACCGATGATATTCATAACCTCGGATTTATTAGCTTTTTCTCTTCTTTTATCAATTACCGCAAGATCAAGGTCGAGACGGCGGGCATATGCTCTTGCCATTTTTATTCCACCTATGTCAGGAGCCATTATAATTGCATTCTCAATAAAATCCATCTTCGACAGATGCTCTATCAATACCATGGACGAATATAAATGATCGAACGGCACATCAAAAAATCCCTGTATCTGAGGTGAATGCAGATCCATCGCCATTACCCTGTCGGCGCCGGCTACAATTATCATGTTAGCAAATAATTTGGCAGAAAGCGCAACTCGCGGTGTGTTTTTTCTGTCTTGTCTTGCATAGCCGTAATAGGGTATTACCGCCGTTATTCGTTTAGCTGAAGCTCTTCTTGCCGCATCTATCATCAGAAATAGTTCAAGAAAGTTTTTTGCGGGCGGATTCGTGGATTGTATGATAAAAACATCACATCCACGTATATTTTCCTCATACTTCACATAAAGTTCGCCATCTTTGAATTCAACTATCTCAAGCTTGCCTAAGGGTTGACCGAGAGAGTTAGCAATACCTTCGGCTAATTGCTTGCTCGACCTACCGCTGAATATTTTCAAATTACTTTCCATATTATCCTATATTTTGCTGGGGTGGGAGGATTCGAACCTCCGAATGCAGGAATCAAAGTCCTGTGCCTTGCCACTTGGCGACACCCCAAATTTCAATCCTTGAACCCCGGAATTAGTTTCAAAATATAACTATCGTAATCTTTACCAAGCTTTTCTTTTCCGTTCTCCGCCTCATCCATTGAATCATAAAGCCCAAACACCCCAGAACCGCTGCCTGAAAGTGAAGCGTAAACAGCTCCGGATTCCGATATTTGTCTTTTTATTTCTCCTATTTCAGGATATTCCGAAAACACTAAATTTTCGAAATCATTCCTGAAATATCTTCTCTTATTTGTTTCCCCGTTACGTGGGAAACGGGCTAAATTAACGTCTTCCGTATCGCTTGTCAAGCTTAAATAGTCAAGATTTTTATATGCCCAACTTGTGGCAATACTGATGTCCGGAATCACCAAGAGGACTATGAAATTGTCTTCAATTTCTCCGGGACTCAAGAGATCTCCAATTCCTTCGGCATATTGACAACCTCCTCGAATAAAAAATGGGATGTCCGCGCCTAATTCGAGTGCGACTGCTTCCATTTCAGAGTTATCAAGATCGAGTTTCAGTAATTTATTTAACCCGCGAATCACTGCTGCCGCATCGCTGCTTCCCCCGCCTAATCCGGAACCCACCGATATATATTTTTCGAGTCTGATATTTATGCCGCTCTTCCGGTTTTCAATCTCTGATACTTTCCTCGCGGCTTTGACACAAATATTATCTTCACCTGTCGGAACCTTTAAACCGGTCGTGGAAAAACCTATTCCCTGTTCATCTTGTAATTCCAATATCAGGTTATCGTGAATACTGATGGTTTGAAAAAGGGTCTTCAATGTATGGTAGCCGTCATTCCTTCTGCCGTCAATTCGCAGACCTATGTTCACCTTGGCGTAAGCTTTCATGCTGACTATTTGCATCAGCTGCCCATCACTTTTTTTATGCGGCTGACTACTTCCTCTTTACCAAAAAACTCTATTAACATCGGTAGTTCAGGACCATGACTCTGACCCGTCAGCGCTATTCTTACGGGCATCCAGAGGTTTTTACCCTTAATTCCTGTATCATTTTGAACTTGCTTCATTATTTCTTTGAAATCATCAGCGCTGATCTCATCGTACTTTTCAACGCCATTGATAAATTTGTTAAAAACTTGCTTTGACTCTTCTTTCTCGATCAGTTCCTTTTCGGCAGCTCCATCCGGTTCAACTTCCGATTTGTAAAAAAGCTCGACATATTGCGGAAGGTCCGACATTTTGGTTAAGTTACCCTTCACGGCTTCCAATATTTTAACCGTTTTCTCTAAATTTTTTGTCGTGTATCCGGAATTTTCAAGAATCGGTAGCGACAGATTCAGCAGATCTTCGCTTTTTAAGGCTCGAATATATTGACCGTTCATCCATAAGAGCTTGTCATCGTCGAAGACGGCTGATGATGAGGACATCCGGCTAAAACTGAATTCTTTTACTATCCTCTCTCTGCTGAGTATATCATCTCCGCTCTCTGACGACCATGATAGTAAACTTAGGTAATTCACAAGAGCTTCGGGGATATAACCCTCTTCACGATAATGTTTTACCGAAAGAGCTCCATGTCTCTTTGAAAGTGTCTTCTTCTCTTTATTCAATATCGTTGGAGTATGCGCAAACTTCGGAATCTTGAAACCCAGCGCTTCATAAATTAAAAGTTGCCTCGGCGTATTTGAAACGTGCCCTTCACCTCTTATAACATGGCTGATCTTCATCAGCGCATCATCTATAACTACTGCGAAATTATATGACGGCATTCCATTCGATCTCAGAATCACGAAATCTCCGATATTATCTAACTTCCAGCTTATCTCCCCTTTAATAAGATCGACAAAACTAACTTCTCCGTCTCTGACTTTGAATCGTAAAACCGGTTTGATTTCCTCTGAGATCTTTTTCTTCTCTTCTTCCGCAGCAAGGTCTCTGCACTTACCGTTATATCTGGGAGGCAATCCGTTCGCCAAGGCTTTCTCGCGCTCCATTTGCAGTTCTTCCTCGCTGCAATAACATTTGTAAGCGCTACCCTCCTTTAATAAACGTTCCGCGTATTCTTCGTGGATCTTTAACCTGTCCGATTGACGATAAGGCCCGAATTCCCCCCCGACATCAGGACCTTCGCTCCATTCGATTCCCAGCCAGTTCAAATCTGTTGCTATCCCCTCCTCAGAACCGATCACATGCCTGACCTGGTCGGTATCTTCTATCCTGAGGATCAATACACCGTTCTGCTGTTTTGCGAATATCCAGTTCAACAGCGCCGTACGGACGTTCCCGGCGTGTAGATTACCGGTCGGACTCGGGGCAAATCTTACCCTTACTCCGGGCAAGATCAGCTTCCCCCAGATGTTTGAACAGTGTTGTTTCTTCTCTTATACAGCACTAATCCAACAACTATTGTCAATACAATCAGTATCGAAATAATTATGCTGTAATTTTGAACAAGACTCTCTACATATTTCCAATTTTTACCGGCATAATATCCTGCCGTTATGAGGATCCCATTCCAGACAAGACTTGATATAAATGCCAAAACAGTAACCTTCAGCCAGCCTAACCGTGCAAAACCCGCAAAGATCGAAACAACCGACCTCGTTCCGGCAAGAAACCGGTTTGCAAGGATGATCAAAAGCCCTCTTTTCTGAATCCAACCCTCAACCTTGTTCATCCTGCCCGCATCAAACCATTTAAACTTTTTAGCTTCAAAATATTCCCGCCCGCCATATCTGCCGATAACGTAAAAGGTCATAAAACCTGCTACACTTCCAACGGTAGTGATCATTAGACTCGGGAAGAATTCGATTTTACCCAATCCGACTAAATATGCGCCGAATATTACCACACTGTCTCCGGGGATTGGCGGAATTACATTTTCCATATAGGCAGCCAACAGAAGCATTCCGTAAAGCCAAGCCGTATCCATTTCGCCCACATTGTTGATAAATTCTTCGAACATTATTTTTTCTCGATCACTTTTAACATCGCCACTGAAAAAGCGGCAATTCCTTCGCCTCTGCCGATTGGACCCAATTTTTCATTTGTGGTTGCCTTAATGGAAACGGAATTCGCATCGCAATTCATGGCATTGGAGATATTATCTATCATCTCTTTCTTATAAGGATTTATTTTCGGCTCCTCTGCGACCACCGAAACATCTATATTCACTACTTCCCAGCCATTCTCTTTGAGAAGGAGTACAGATTCACTGAGAAGTTTGAGTGATGATATATTTTTATATCGTTCATCCGTGTCGGGGAAATGCTCTCCTATGTCTCCGATATTCGCCGCGCCTAAAAGGGCATCGGTGATCGAATGACATATCACATCTGCGTCCGAATGACCTCTTAAACCAAGTGGGTGCTGAATTTTCACACCGCCTAATATTAAGGGAATACCCTCTTCGAGCGGATGCACATCATAACCTATTCCGACTCTATACACTCTCTTCTTCTCCCTCGAGTAACGATCGCACTACTTCAATATCTGAACTGACAGTTACCTTGATATTGCTGCTATGACCCTCGACAACCACTACCTCTTCTCCAATTCTCTCCACCAATGAAGCTTCATCTGTCCCGACATATCCTTCTTTTTCAGCATCCGATAGAGCTTTTTGCAGCAGCTCTTTTCTGAATCCTTGAGGTGTCTGCGCAAGCCAAATCGATTCTCGCGGTAGAGTTTTCGTGACTCTCCCGTCGTGAACTTCTTTGACACTCTCCTTACTCGGCAGAGCCAACAGCGCAGCTCCGTTTTCTTCGGCGCTCTCCGCAATTCTTTCTATATCGGAAGTTCTAATTAGAGGTCTTGCACCGTCGTGAACTAACACTACTGTTGAATCGTCGGAAGTCGCATTCAATCCATTCTGTGTTGACTGCTGACGAAATGCTCCGCCCTTTATGATCGAGCTGACTTTCCGGAACCCTTCTGACAGCGTCAATTCTTTCACTTTTTCAATCTCATCCTCTCTCGTCACTACGATTATCTCGTCGATAATTTCAGTAGATTCAAACCGGGAGATCGTCCAAGCAAGTAACGGCTTGCCGTTTAGCTCGACAGCAAGCTTATCTATTCCGTCGTCCATTCTTTTAGAATTGCCCGCAGCTACTATTACGGCAGAGACCGACACTGTTTCAACCTAAAGGATCAACATCGCATCGCCATAACTATAAAAGCGATACTTATGCCTTTTCGCTACTTCGTAAGCGTGAAATATCATATCCCTTGTAGCAAAGGCGGAGACAAGCATCAGTAAGGTAGACCCGGGCATATGAAAGTTTGTTATCAATTTGTTTATAACTTTAAAATCATATGGTGGAAAAATAAATTTATCCGTCCAGCCCATACCGGGATTAATTCTATTCTCAGTGATAAATACCGATTCCATAGCCCTGGCTGATGTCGTTCCGACTCCCATTATCTTCTTACCGTCTTCCATCGTTTTATTAACTATGTCTGCTGCGCTTATCGGTATTTCAAAATATTCCGAGTCCATTCTGTGCCTGGATAAGTCTTCGACTTGAACCGGTTTGAAGGTTCCGAGACCGACGTTAAGAACAATTGGGACAATATTTACCCCTTTCTTCTTAATTTTTTCTAAAAGCGGTTTTGTAAAGTGTAGCCCCGCCGTCGGCGCCGCGACTGCTCCCGTATGCCGCGCATAGACTGTCTGATAGCGTTTTTTATCTGTAGCGGTTGCTTTACGTTTTATATATGGAGGTAGGGGAGCCGCGCCGACCTTGTCTATTATCTTATATACATCATCACCGTTACAAGAAAAACGCACAACTCTACCGCCTGATATAGTATTATCGATAACATCACAAGAAACATCTTTGGTAATTTTCAACTTGTTTCCTATTCTAACTTTACGAGCAGGCTTTACCAATACTTCCCACATGTTGCTCTCTAATTCTCTTAGCAGGAAAAGTTCTACTTTCGCATTCGTTTTTTCTTTTATCGCCTGTACTCTCGCAGGAAATACTTTTGTCTCATTTAAGACTATAGTATCATCTTTGTCCAGGTAGTCCACTATATTTGTAAATTTTCTATGCTCAATTTTCCCCGTATCCTTATGAAGAACCATCAATTTAGATGCGTCTCTCCTTTGAAGAGGTTTTTGCGCAATAAATCTTTCCGGCAAATTATATTGGAATTCTACTAATCTCATCCCCATAGTTATCTTTCTCCTAATCTGTAAATAATGTTCCCTGCTTTTTCACTGGCTTATCCAAACCAAAATGTTTATATGCATGGTCTGTTGCTTCCCTGCCTCTTTGTGTGCGCTGAAGAAAGCCTTCCTTGATCAGAAAAGGCTCATAAACCTCTTCGATAGTATTGCCTTCTTCACCTACTGCCACAGCAAGGCTGCTTAAACCGACAGGACCTCCATTGAACTTTTCTATTATTGTCGATATTATTCTTTTGTCCATATCATCCAACCCTATCTCGTCAACCTGGAGTTTTTTCAATGCTCCTTTAGACAATTCAAGAGTAATGACTCCCGACCCATCCACTTGCGCGAAATCCCTGACTCTCCTTAATAACCTGTTGGCTATCCGTGGAGTGCCCCTTGATCTTCTTGCAATTTCCCAAGATGCTTTTTCCTCGATCTCGACTTGAAGTATCTTTGCTGAGCGATTGATAACATCCCGCAAATTTTCAATCTCATAAAAATCAAGCCGTTCGACCACTCCGAAGCGCGCTCTCAAGGGCGACGTTAGTAATCCTGCCCTTGTAGTTGCTCCTATCAATGTGAATCCGGGAAGACTGAGCTGCACACTCCTCGCATTAGGTCCCTTGTCTATCATTATATCGATATGATAATCTTCCATAGCAGAATATAAATATTCTTCCACGTTTGAATTCAACCTGTGCACCTCATCAATAAACAAGACGTCCCGCTCAGATAATTTGGTCAGAATTCCTGCGAGATCTCCCGCTTTATCAAGTGTGGGACCTGATGTCATAGTAATATTCACATCAAGCTCTTTCGCGATGATATTTGCTACTGTAGTTTTTCCAAGCCCCGGGGGACCGAAAAGCAACACATGATCAAGCGGTTCATTTCTTCCGAGAGCAGCCTTGATATATAATTTCAGGTTGTCAACAACCTTCTCCTGCCCGATAAAATCATTGAAGAACTGCGGACGTAACGACATCTCAAGTTCATGCTCTTCCTTGATCCCGCCGGGATTAGAAATATCAGCTCTTAAATTTTCTTTTTCTGTCATTTTCTCTTGAGAACGTTTTTAACTGCCTTAACTATATTTGTCGAAGTCAAACCGTATTTTTCCATCAACTCGTCCGATTCCCCCGATTCGCCAAACCGGTCTTCGATTCCTATTATCTTCATCGGAACATTCTCCGATTCCACGAGAACTTCCGCTACTGCGCTGCCTAATCCGCCGCTTTTTTGATGTTCTTCTGCAGTTACCACCGCGCCGCACTCTTTTGCGGCTTTTATCAATGCTTCGGTATCTATCGGTTTGATCGTATGGCAGTTCAACACACTTGCCTCAATTCCGTTCTTTGACAATTCTTCCGCGGCAAGAAGGGATATATATACCATAACTCCGCATGCAACTATCGCCACATCTTTTCCATCTCTCAATTTGTTTATTTTGCCTATCTCAAACGGAGTATCTTTGGTAGTATATACAGGGGCGTTTTGTCTTCCGAAGCGTAGATAAACAGGTCCGTCTATCTTTGCAGCGCTTATCGTAGCCTTCTCGGTCTCAATAGCATCTGCAGGAACTATTACCTTCATTTTGGGTAATACGCGCATTACTGCTATATCTTCCAAAACTTGGTGTGTTGCGCCATCAGGTCCGACAGTGATTCCTGTATGCGAGGCAGCGAGTTTAACGTTTGCATTATTGTAACAAACAGAGATACGTATCTGATCTAAGGTCCTCATCGGCATAAAAACACCGAAACTTGTAGCAAACGGGATTTTCCCGGAAAGAGCCAATCCGACTGCCATGTTTACCATATTTTGCTCGGCGACACCACTCTGAAAAAACCTGTCAGGCCATTTACTAATGAAATCTCCCAACTTCAGGCTCCCCGAAAGATCGGCGCAGAGAGCGACGACATTTTCGTCTGATTCTCCAAGAGCGGTCATAGCGGACCCAAATCCTGCCCTGGTTGCTTTGAGCTCCGGATTCTTGAATAAGTTGGGCGCTAACTTCATCTCTGCCCTAATTCCTTTCATACGCAACCTCTTCAAGCCTCAACTCCGCCAAGCCCTCCATCATTTCTATTCTGCTCGGCGCAATACCATGCCACTCATACTTATTCTCCATGAAGGAGATACCTTTTCCGGGTGTAGTATGTGCGATAATACAAATCGGTCGCCCTTTCATTTTTAAGGCGCTTTCAAACACCTGAAGAATTTGTTCCATGTCATTTCCGTTTATCTCTAATACTATCCAATTGAATGCCTCGAACTTATCCCTCAACGGTTCGAGCGGAAAAATATCCTCCGTATTTCCGTCTATCTGGATGTTGTTCCTGTCTACAACGGCTATCAGATTATCCAGTTGCCATTTCGCTGCTGCATTGGCTGCTTCCCAGCTTGAGCCTTCCTGTAATTCACCGTCGCTTAGTAAAGCGAATATCTTATGCTTCTCTTTATCCAATCGCGCAGCCAGAGCCATGCCTACAGAGATACTAAGACCTTGACCCAATGATGCGGCACTTGTTTCAATACCCGGAAGATCGAGTCTGCTTGGATGCCCTTGTAAGCGCGAACCAAGCACTCTCAGAGTTTTCAATTCCTCCAAATCAAAATATCCCGCTCTTGCCAAGGTTGCATAAAGTACCGGGCAAATATGTCCATTCGACAGTACGACTCTATCCCTCTCTGGCCATAAAGGATCTTCCGGACTATGATTGAGAATGTTAAAATATAGCGCCGTGAAAATGTCAGCCATACCGAGAGATCCTCCCGGATGACCGGAGCCCGCTTTTTCAAGCATACGCAGAATATCGCCCCTGATCTCTTTGGCTGTAAAGGTCAAAGTATCTATATCAAAATGGTGAGGATTCATAAATAATAATTGCTATAAGTTATTGTATATAAGAAATAATAGCCTCATTTCCAAGTGATTTTTACGTCCGTCCATTCAACACTTCCTTCAAAAATTGTCCCGTGTAAGAGCCTTTCACCTTGGCAACCTCTTCAGGCGTTCCGGAGGCTACCACCATTCCGCCGGCATCTCCCCCTTCAGGTCCTAAATCGATCAGATAGTCCGCAACTTTGATGACGTCAAGATTGTGTTCTATGATTAGAACCGTGTTCCCAAGATCTACAAGTCGGTTCAATACTTTGAGAAGCATTTTAATATCTTCAAAGTGCAATCCCGTAGTCGGTTCATCAAGAATATATATCGTATTACCGGTGTCTAATTTACTTAATTCTGTGGCAAGCTTAACTCTTTGAGCTTCTCCGCCGGAAAGGGTCGTAGCTTGCTGACCGAGATGGATATAACTTAGTCCTACGTCATATAATGTTTGAAGCCTCTTTTTAATTCGAGGTATTTTATCAAAGAATTGAAGCGCGTCGCTCACCGTCATTTCAAGTATATCCGATATATTCATTCCTTTATAGCGAATTTCGAGCGTTTCCCTGTTGTAGCGTTTTCCCTCACACACTTCGCATTGAACGTATACATCGGATAAGAAATGCATTTCTATCTTTATTACCCCGTCACCTTCACAGGACTCGCACCTTCCTCCTTTTACATTGAAGCTGAAGCGACCCGGTTTATATCCCGCAATTTTAGATTCGGGAAGGTTGCTGAACAGTTCTCTGATATACGTAAATGTGCCCGTGTAAGTAGCAGGATTCGAGCGGGGCGTTCTTCCTATGGGAGACTGATCAATATCCACCACTTTATCTACATACTTCATCCCTTCAATCGTGGTGTGAGAGAGAGGATGAGCTTTTGTCGAATAGATCTCCCTCATCAGTGCCGGATAGAGTGTTTCATTTATCAATGTGCTCTTGCCTGAACCCGATACCCCTGTTACCGCCGTGAAGGTCCCTAACGGAATCATGATATCTATTTTTTTTAAATTATGCCCGCTTGCGCCCTTCAAATGAAGAACTCTTCCGTTGTGTTTACGTCTCTTTTTAGGTATGACTATCTTCTTTTTACCCGAAAGATATTTTCCTGTAATAGACTTGGCAGATCGCTTTAGAGACGCGGGTGTTCCCTTCGCCACCACAAATCCACCGTTCTTACCTGCCCCGGGTCCCATATCTATCACCCAATCAGCCGCTTCAATGATCTCCCGGTCGTGTTCGACCACTAATACCGTATTCCCCATATCTCTGAGTTTCTTCAAGGCATTGATAAGTCGCAGATTATCCCGCTGATGAAGACCGATCGAAGGCTCGTCAAGTATATATAAAACGCCCATAAGTTGTGAACCGATCTGAGTAGCCAGCCGAATTCGCTGCGATTCCCCGCCGGACAGAGTGCTTGAGCGTCTGTTGAGAGAGAGATAGTCTAGCCCGACATTAATAAGAAACTTCAACCGCCCCTTTACCTCTCCGATTATCTGGTTTGCTATCTCTGTATCGGTCTTACCCAGCTTCAATGAACGAATAAAATCGTATGAGTCTTTTATCGACTTAGAAGTAACGTCCTGTATGTTCAAATCCCCTATCCTGACTGCAAGGCTCTCTTTTTTCAGCTTACTTCCAAGGCATACCGGGCATGCATTAATGGACATGAATTTTTCGATCCACTGCCTGATACCGGCAGAGCCGGTTTGATTATACCTTCTCTTGAGATTAGGTATAACTCCCTCAAATTTTGTCTGATACTCTCCCTTGGCTTTTCCGTTACTGTGAACGTATTTAACGTTTATCTCTCTATCCCCCGAGCCGTATAGTAAAATTTCCTGCGCCTCTTCGGAAAGCTCCCGCCACGGAGTAACAAAATCAAAATCATATTCAGCGGCAACACTCTTCAGTATGGATGAGAACCAATTACCGCGCGGTTGACCGCCTATCGGCTCCATAGCGCCCTGTGCGAGAGATTTTGACATATCAGGTATGACCATTTCAGGATCGATATCCATCTGTGTTCCAAGACCATGACAATGATGGCACGCTCCATACGGACTATTGAACGAAAACATCCTCGGAGTAAGCTCCTCATAGGATATTTCGCAATCGACGCAGGCAAATTGCTCACTGAATGTCTGCATTTCACCTCCGACAACATCGATATAAATCAATCCGTTGCTTAGGTGCAGCGCCGTCTCGACCGAATCTGTCAGTCGATCCTTTATCTCAGGCTTTACTACGAGCCTGTCCACGACAATCTCTATATTATGTTTTTTATTTTTCTCAAGTTTCGGGAGCTTATCCAAATCGGCGACATTTCCATCAATACGAACGCGTACAAATCCTTTTTTCTGAATCTCTTTCAATGACTCCCGATACTCTCCTTTTCGACCCCTGACAATTGGAGAGAGAATATGTATCCGTTTCCCGTCCGGAAGATGAAGGATTGCATCCACAATTTGCTGAACCGTTTGTTTCTCCACTCGTTTTCCGCAATTATAGCAATAGGGAATTCCGATGCGAGCAAAAAGCAACCGGAGATAGTCATAGATTTCAGTTACTGTCCCGACTGTGGAACGTGGATTCTTGGATGTGCCTTTTTGTTCTATCGAAATAGCAGGTGATAGACCCTCGATGTACTCCACATCCGGTTTCTCCATAAGCCCGAGAAATTGACGCGCATATGACGATAGAGATTCGACGTACCGCCGTTGTCCTTCTGCGTATATCGTGTCGAAAGCGAGTGAGGATTTACCTGAACCGGAAAGCCCCGTGATTACAACCAACTTCTCCCTGGGTATATCAATATTTATGTTTTGAAGGTTATGTTCCTTCGCTCCGCGTACAATTATCTTCTTAGCTGCCACCGTTCTCCGTTATTTACCGAGCAAAGAATATACGAAAAATATGAGGCGATTTCAAGTGTTATTTAACGAATTTTGGCAAGCTCAGGTACATGTTGACCCCCCTGCCTCTTTTTTACGCGGGTATATTTAGGCTGTTTTAATATATCACTAAGTATTATCGGTGGCAACATAAACACTTCTTCCTTGATGCTGGTTCCTTTCCACTCTAAAAGTATGTCCAACGGAGTCTTCTTTCCCTTGTAACTGTTCTTCCTTAAGAGATTAAACCAGTGTTGATAAGTAGTAACACGGTTCAGGAAGTCATCTCTGCCGTTAAAAGATTCTATATCAAAAAACTCATGCTCTATTAACGCATGGGAGGACTCAACGTCAGCATTGGCGTTGGGACACGCCGGAGGTATAAACTCATGATTCGATTTGAGTATGTTCTCCACTTCGTGAACAAATCCCTTCTTTTTGCCAGGCTTACTTGTCCCGGAAAATTCACTCCCGTTGCCCGTCTGTATTGTTGTCTTACGTATATCCACACCATTTTCGGCAAGGTGATTGAGAAGTCTATGGGCAACCCTCACGCTGTAAGTAACCGTCTTCTCATCACCGTAGGCGAGAAAGATAGCGCCTGTCTTTACATCCCTCACCGTAAACTGATACTTGGGTAACTTGTACTTTGTCATAAATGACCAGTAATACGGTATATCAGTCAGATACTTAACGTCCATCTGCATTCGCTCAAAAGGCTTGTATCTTGCCTTCACTGCTCGCAGATCGTTCTTCTTCTGATACTTCTTCTTCTTTCTTCTGCTCAATCCTTTATCCCTTAGTATGCGTGATATTGCTCCTGTCGAACAGGGAATGCCAAACTCCTCTTTCAAACGCCTTGCTCCGTAACAGGGAACACGTTTCCTGAATTTCACTACCAGAGACTCTACTTCAGGCGATGTCTTGTGCGGTATCCGCTTCGGCGCGCGGGAACGATCAAATAGACCGCTCTTTCCCTCTTCATCGTAACGACGCAACCATTTCCTTACCGTATTGCGGGAACAATCGAAAGCTCGGCTGGCTGCTTTTATCCCATGATCAGAAGCATAACTGATCAACTCCCATCGCAGAACAAACTCTTGATTATATGCATATATCATATTACTATATCTCAAGGGCGTTTCCTCTATTTTGAATACATTTTGCTACTTGAGGTTACGCCCTTTTCCCTTTTATTTCAAACTCCTTATTCTCTTAATTATCCCTCTTAACTCCTTAATACGACCCGGTCCCATACACATCAATCTAAATACCTTAGGGGGGTCAACATCTACCTGTGCATTTCCGTATTTAACGAATTTTCCCTATTTATCACTGATTTAGAGGGAATTTTTAATTATCAGAATCGCGGTAAAACAGATAGATATATTAGGATGCATTACTCCATGATGATACTATAAGCCGTATCGAATAGAAACCCTCCATGTGGAAATTTGTGCTAAATCACCTATTGCCATAAAGTCAGCACTAAACTTCTCAGAGTGTTTGTATCCGATTCCGAAACTTTTAATGTTCCGGAGTGATCTATTTTCTGAATTTGATAATAGACTGCCTGATGAGGAAGTTATTTTGTTCTTAGAAAAAATAACGTTGAATTCTACTCCCAATCTGAGACTGACTTTATTCGATACATTGACTTCTCCTCCTAAAGGGAAACTGATTAAAACTGTACTGAGGTCACTTTTATTCACCGATGCCAATTCGGCAGACGAACTTTGTTGATATGTGGTGTCATTATTCGATATATCAATTAATCCCGTGGACGAACCACTTAATTCATCATCCCAATTTGCCTTAAATATTTTTGCAATTGCGCCGATGCCGACAAGAGCTTTCTCGAGTCTGATCTCTCTTCCAAAGCCTAATCCTAATACATATGCTGTCGTAATATTATAGTTAGAATTCAGTTCAGATAAAAAGAAATTATTTGTATTTGAGAATATCGAATCTCTTTTTTGATAAGTAGTCAAAGAATCTGTTTCATTCTCATTTTCTGAAAAATCAAAATTGACCCTATCAAACGAAAGAAAATAGCTTTGAATGACACTCTCGTTTATCTCTTTCTTGACATTAATTTTCATTCCGTATACAGAATTATTGCCTTTACTGTCAATTACGCCTAAGGTGATGTTGGTTATTTCCGTCGTGCTGGAATAATTCGGTCGTATATATGAATAACTATTATTGGTGATTCTGTTAGAAACCGCGTCAGAGTTGATATCATTAAATTCAGCTTTTAAAACCATATCAACGACAATACCGGGTAATGATCCGAATATTAGACCAACTCTGATTGTGTTTACATTCACTTCTCTATCGTTATCAGTCAATCTGCTGTCAACTCTGCTGCTTACAGTAGTTGACTCATTAAAAATATTTGTCCTCGTAGTTATTCTTGAGGATGCGTTAACTCGGCTTGAGTTGATATCAGAGCTTTTTTTTATATAATTAAACCCGTACTGAAGGTTTTCGGATAGATTATTTGCCCACCACAGATGAATATTGTAACTGCTATTTGATGCTTTGCGATTGCTGGAAATAGTAGTTACAGTTTCTTGAAATAAGTCTAACTCAGGATCTGTCCTATTGTTCGTCGTAATGTTTTCAGATGTATTTCCACTAAATGATAAACCCAATTGCCCGTTTAACAAAGGCGAGAAAAAACTGATTCGCAAATCATTTGAAGAACCTTTATTATCGAAATCAAGGTAATAAGCTCTTTGCTCAACCATATTCAGATATGCAGGATTTCTGAAATAATCAGAAATTCCATCGCTGACTATGCCGTTTAATCCGCTTCCCATCGAAGACAATCTCAATGAGTTATAACTTTCAGAATTACTCGGTAAGTAAATTATTGTAGCAGATGATCTGTTTGAATCAAAAGGGGTCAATTCAACAATTCTAATTCTTTGAGCTACTATATTCCCTGTCCACATCATTATTACAATACTGATGCAAAGATACTTGCATATATTCATGCGATTCTAACTCCCTAATAAATTATTACTCGGGATCTATCTATATTTATTTCAACTAACTATTATTACAGCAAGTTGATCAGAGCTTAGATAAATATTTCCTCGCTTCTTCCTGCCTGCTTTCATCTTTGCGTTCTACTAAGTCCATTGAAAGCGTTTTTTCAAATTTAATTTTGGCTTTCTCTTTTTCGCCCATGTATTTATAGGTAACGCCTAGCTCAAAATAATGAAGCATCCGATCCGGTCGAAGATCGATCGCCATATTAAAATTCTTCACGGCTTCGTCATTCGTAGCAGATGGCAGTCCTCCTAAAAACATGCTTACAGCGGCTTTCAGGTACCATGGAAGCGCAACAACTTCTCTATTCCAACGCCCGAGCACATGATACGCGCCATCAAGATTAGGGTTGAGTTCAATTGATTTGGCGGCTTCTTCATTAACTTCTCTTGAAAGTTTTACTTTGGTTTTTCCACTTTTGGATTCTGCTATCCTGCCCACCGCTATAGAGAGGTATAGATGACAATTGCCGTCTTCCGGAGCCATAGCCACACACTTTCTTGCCCATATTTCGCCTTCAATATATGCAGCTTCCATCTCGTCGTCATCGTCGGCAAATATTCCTTTGTCGGCGTACTCACGCACTATTTTCCAGATGTAAGTCGTATTTTCCGGCTCCTCTTTGTTCGCCTTTAAATACGCCTCTAATGCACCATCTGTGTCAAATGCTGAATGCAATGAATCTCCCTCTGTCTCATACATTAAAGCCGCGCTCATTTCCATCGCCATATCGTGCATGGAAGTATCGCTCTCCATAATCGAAGAATCGCTCTCCCCCATCTCCTGAGCAATTGCTGCCATAGGCATGATTAACAATCCTATGATCACCACAATTTTAAATTGTCCCAGCATGATTTTTTACTCCTGTTGTTTAAAAAAACTCTACATAAATGATTTTCAACTCTCTGCTCGATGCATCTGAATCTTCTCGGTTGCCCAGCAGATTATTGACATTTAATTCAATTATTAATTCTTCAACGAATGCCCAACGCAATGCTGCATTCAAATATCCGTCTCCCGAGCCGAGGCTCTTGGAACTGTTATCGTTTAGAGCAAAATCATACTCGCCGAGGAACGATATTTCTTCATTGATACTTTTATCAAAACCTATCCATAAATTAATATCTTCGTCACCGTCAGCATTTTCCAAACTTAGATTAACGCCGGCGTGAAAGCCGAGATTTCCGATCATACTGTAATTTTTACTCAACGCGGCGTATACGCCCGGTGATTTTATCTGATAACGGCTCAAACTATCAGACCATGAACCAAACCCCTGTCCGTTGAAACCGATCGACAGCGCCGGCGCCGAATATGATTCTTCCATCAATCGGTATTTAATATTCGCTTCAGGTCTCGGATTCCAAATAACTGGTCCCTCGCCAATTATGTTCAAACCACCGAATGAGGTACCGAAAGTAATTCTTTCGGTTAATCCAACGGCTATTCCGCCAAGCAGCCCGCCGCCGGGGTACATACGTAACTCGATGTCGTAGCTTCCTCTTTCGAGAGACCCTGCGGTCGGTCTGTTTATAAGCGTCCTTTGCTCAGAAATTGCTATATCCTGAGCATATAGTGCTGCGGGTAAAGCCAATAACGTTAGTAAGACTCTCATCTTTCCATACATAAAATTGTGCTCCTAAGATGAATTAAAGTTAATATAAACAAGCATCTCTTAGAAAAACAAGAAAAAGAGACTCTCATTATACGCCTACTCGGTATTTAGGGTCCCGAATATATGAAATTATTTACTAAGAGAAATTTACCAAACAAAAGCGGTTAACTACTTCAATAACAGCATCTTCTTGCTGACTGAAGCGCTGCCGATTTGCAACCGGTAAAAATAGATTCCTGAAGCGACGTTGTCTGCATTCCATTTGGTTCTATATTCTCCGGGTTTCTGAAACTCATTAACTACTGTCGAGACTAACTCACCTCTAATATTATAGATCGAAAGGTTCACAAATCCCGAGATAGAAAGTGAATAGATAACGGTGGTAACCGGATTAAATGGATTCGGATAGTTCTGCGAAAGGGTGAACTCTGTCGGGAGAGAATTATCTTCATCGGTGACAGACACCATAACCGGTATCGGGAGACTGTCGCCGCTTGCCTGTCTGTAACGTTCTGCGAACTCCTGAACATATAAATTAGCTATAAGACTATCGTATATTATAATTGTATTTTCGTTGTTCCTTGTCTCAGCAGCCGTTGACCAATTATGTGAGCCTGTGATGACCACCGGATTTCCGGCTGTACCAAATCCATCGATAACCATATATTTATGATGCAGAGTACCGGATTCATCATCGAGATGAACATCTACTCCCCAGTTTACCATATCAGGATAAACACTTACATTGGGATCCATCGAATGGTCAAAAATGCCCCTTAGATGAAAACCGGGCAGATTATCGATTCTCCCCCTCATCGTGCCCGCAATGTCATCCCTCGTATACGCCAGGATACAAAAATATAATGACTCTCTTGCAGCGGCGATCTTATTTCTTATCTGACTCGTGACACCATCAGTTGGACTCATGTATACTTCAACTCGTCTGCCGCCGATATTCAACAGATGAGGGATATTATTGCTCTTGTGTGAGCTGAATTTGGAGCTGTCTGCATTGGCAACGTCCGATGCGCTTCCCCACATCTCGTTGAACTCCCGTGTATAGACTCGTGCCAAGGCTTGGTCTTGAATAAGAATGAGATTTTGCATATTTACATCAATACCTCTTGCCGTCCAATTGGCAGAACCGGTCAGTACCCAATCGTTTGAAGCGGAAGAATCGCTCCTGCCGTCAAAGATAATGAACTTATTGTGCATTAACCCATTCCCGTCGTTCGTTCCGAAATTATCTTTTATCACCTGAATACCCTCATCTATCAGCGATTGAACTGCACTTTGGGTGGTTCTGTCTTCATAAACAAATCGTATCACCACTCCTCTATCCTTGGCTGCTATTAATGCATCGGAAATTATATCAAGTGATAAGCTGTAAAGAGCTAAATCTATCGTATATTCGGCACTGTTTATTCTATTGAGTATAATGAACCTGTAACTTGCATTCCCTATCGCCTTGTTTCCGGGAATCGCATAAGTGGTATCCACCTTCTTATTAAAAAATACTTTTATCTCACCTGAAGATTCCGGGGGGCTGCTTGTTAAAAAGAAAACTTCCGCAGAACGCGTAGTATCAGCTCTGAGCCATGCATTCGCGCGAATATGATAGAATGTTGAAGCTGTCAGACTGTCGACCCTAAAATCGTGCTCGCCGTCGTCCGTCAGCTCGGTTTCCTGCACACCGACGGAGTTACCGCTCTCACTTTCAAACGAAACGCTCCCGAAAGAGGAATCTTCCGTAGCCCATCTGACATCAACCCATGTACTGCCAAAACTTACTATCGTCAATGGTGATATGAATACGGGAGCATCTCTTTCAATAATATCACTCAAGAACCTCGGAATTACCTCATAGCCTGAAGTGAATGGAGAATTTATGTCGAGTTGGCTGATTACTCCTATAATATCAAAACTTCCCCTTGGTTTGGGGGTAAAAGGAATTTCCGTATTCCTTTTACTATATATAGTGAAAGAACCGGTGCCGTCACTTGCTGTTTCTCTGCCGCCCGGAGGCCAATTACGATCCGGATCACTCAATGACGCGCCGTTCAACCTGATAAGTCTACCCTCTAAATTTTCTACACCACCGTTCCCTTCGCCTTCAATGTCTGCTGCCCTAATAACCAAATACTCAGGAGCTCCACCGACACCAACAACACTATCTATCGTGACATTAATGAGTCGCGTTAAACCGTTGAATTGTGCCACCTGACCTGTAATAATAAGTGTATCTCCGATTTGTACGCTGTTCACAAATGCTGAATCAAAAACTCCAACTCCGCCGCTGCTGTCCTGTACGAACGAAAGGTCGGTAAATTGGTCGGAGACCGTTACTATTCCCTCCACTTGAACAACGTTGTTCAAGAGGGTCGGAACGCCGGAAGAATTATTTTGGTGCAGGTCGGAAATCGGACGGACTTGCGATAAGGAAATTCCTGCATTCAGCAGGAGAACTGAGGCAATAAGAGTTATCCGCATTGACGTTAATCTATATCTGTGGAAAGCTTATATCGAAGTATCCGATTATTTCCCGTATCCGCAATGTATACAATCTTATTAAACACCGATACACCGCGAGGATTGTTCAAGCCTTTTACGTCATAAATAATATAAAGATTCAAATCTGTCGAGTGAATTGAACGAAGGGAATCGTTAAACGTTACGGCGAACAGACCTGTTTCATAATTCATATTGCCCTTGCCCGCCCATCCTTCGAAAGTTCCTCTGCCGTTATCTTCTAACAAGAGGATGGTATCGCTGCCTGTTGCACTAAAAAATTTCACACTTTTCTGGAGTATCGGGACTCCCATCAGACTATCCGAGTAAATAGAGTTAAGATCATCCGAAGTTAGCAGCGTATCTTTCAGTTCAGGATTTATGGGACCGAGAGTTTGTAACAGTTTTCCCGATGACGAAAATTTAAACATGCTGTCCGCAGCTGCATCTACTACATACAAATTACGGTTTCCGTCAATGGAAGCATCCTCCGGTTCCCGGAACCTAACTTGAAATAGATCAAATCCAAGTCGAGGATCAAGGAATGCTGCGTAGATAGAAGTTTGACCCGTTGATTCAGAGATCCACTGTACTTTAAAAGTATTCGGACCTCTCTGAGTATATACAAAATCAATATCAGTACCTTGAACATTAGTGATTCCTGTCGGCTCTGTAACCCCGAAAAACCCGAAACCACCGGATACAAAGGGTAACGGTCCCTTGTATGGTTCGGCTCTTGAAGGATCAAGCGAAAATTGATGTATCATATTGTTTTTCTGAGCCGGTCCTCTGCTTGCTATATAAAGCTCGTCTTCACCTCTCCCGTTCTTATATACCGTTATTCCCACAAACTCCCAACAATCGTTTGGTTTGAGCTCACAGTTATGGTTCTTTTGCTCAGGCCCATAAATAGTATCAATCTTGGTATTTTCGTCAAAAATATGATTTTCCTTGAATAGGTCTACATAAAAAATGAATGATGTTTCATTCACGATATAGAGTCTCAGTTTAGGATCCTGAACCATATCCACGGGATTTGGGATCCCTTCCAATATGCCTTTTTTATTTCCGAACGTGTCTAACATCCAGATTTTGTCATTACCCGTATCTGCTATATAGACCAACGGTTCACGCCCTATATATACATCTCCCGGTTGATTGAACTGGTAATCGAATAGCGGACGGGAAGGATTGGGACCCCAGATAGGAGTTTGGAGTAAGAAAAGAGTGTCACCAATTACACCTATGTTCCCCGAAAGATCCACTCCCGATTCCTCGATGAATGAAGTTAAAGATTGTCGGTTCTTATCAACGCAGGCGAAGGAGAGAATTACGATTAAGAGCGAAAAAATAACTAACTTTATCATTAAGAATTTCAATTTATGCACCTAAAAACCTATGTTAAAGGAGAAGCGGTTCACATCGCCGAGAATACTGAAATTCGAATAGGAATAATCTATGGCAACGCTATAACCGGCGACGGATGTATTCACACCTGCGCCCAAAGAGAGACTTTCTTCATCTACGTTCAGTTTGTATCCGCCCCGGAGCGCTATTTGTTTATCCCACCAATATTCGAGTCCGATATTTATGTTTTCTGAATTATCATTCGGATGACTCAGCTGTATCGAGGAGGTCAACTTGTTTTTCTCATTTTCGAACAGTTCTTGCGCGTATGCAATTCTAAACAGGGTGGGTGGATTAAAAGATTGAAATTCTGTTATTTCCGTCCCGTCATTCTGCCTTATACTTCCGCTCGGCTCCACCTGACCGCCGAAATTGGTTACTGCAACGGCAAATCGGGCAGAACCTATGCCTACTTTATAGTATGTGCCGAGATCTACAAGAACTCCATTCATAGACAGGACATCCAACGTTTCATCGAAATATTTTAGCGTAGCTCCGAAACTGAATTTGTCCGTAAGCCTGGACGCAAATGTGACTCCCAAAAGGATATCGCTAAATGTGAAATATTCACCTGTACCACGCTGCTGAAATTCAGTTGTAACCGGCATATCTTCCATGTGCAGGGAAGTGAATTGAAAACCTATGCTGCTTGCGGAATTGAGTTTGTGTACGTAACCGATAAATTCGTGCTTCATATCTACAAGCCAGTCAATATGGCTCAGGGTAATTTGGTTATTCTCGAACTGAACGATTCCCGCGGGATTCCAATATAGAGCTGTGGCATCATCCGCCACAGCAACAAAAGCATCTCCCATAGCGGTAGCCCGAGCTCCTACACCTATCTTAAGAAATTGGGCTGCTGCCGTGCCTGCGCGCTGACCGCCAAGAACCGGTACCAATTGCGCTACGGACTGTTCAACCGATAACAGAATAAAAGCTGAAATAAAAATCTGTTTGAAAATTTTACCAGACAAATCTAACTCCGACCTTCAAGTTTCTTTGGTTTAGGTACCGGGCGGGGTTAAACGGAAACGGAGAAACCGGCGCTTGGGTTTCAGGGAATAATGGATCGTTCCAGCTTGTTGGTGTCGGATCTCCTAATTCATATGCTCTTCCTGTAACAGGATTAATAATATTTGAATTTTTCCTGTTGAAAAGATTCAGCACTTCCAAAAATATGGAAACCTCTTTTCCGCCGACGTTATACCATTTCTCGATATTTAGATTTGCCCAAGCCCAATGTTCGGCAACATTAGCGTAAATATCATCATCGTAACCATCACCATCTATATCACGCGTATATATAGGTCTGTTGTTTCGAAGAGAATCGCCGGTAGCCACTATAGGTCTGTAACGCTTGCCTGCCTGAGCAAAGTAACGGAAGTTCAGATTCCATTTATCCGGCAGTTTTATGCCGAACAGTTCGGGATTATTCCCTTCTGTAATACGGTAATTCAAATTTATAGATCCTTGCCAAGGTCTGTCCCATATTAGAAAATCCTCGGTGATCCTTCTCTCCGGTCGATCGCCCCGCTGGACAAGAGCGGCATCATCGGGAGAGGAGCTTTTACCTGTAGAGATAGAATATGAACCGTTTACAGAACCCGAGAGATGAGTGCCCGCCCTCGTTCTATATTCCATCTCTATGCCCCTGACCCTGGAGTAATCAAGGTTTAAATATGTAATGAATGTCTGCTTCCTGAATCTGCCGGTTCCGGGTACAGGAATGGTAGTGATGTAATCAAAGATATCCTTGTAAAACGCTGTAATTGTAAGCACGTCATCTTCGGTAAAGCGATTCTTCACTCCAAGTTCATAGGAAACGGTAGTCTCAGGATCAAGATTCGGATTGCCGAAGACAGGGGATGAAGTTTTGGATGAAATTTTGCCGAGTTTTGCGTACACAAATTGTGGTTTCGGTCTTTTGGAGAAATGCCCATAACTAAAGAAGAGTACCTGTTTATCCGACACCGGATGAGAGATCCCTAATCTCGGGCTTATACGCCCTTTCCATCGTCTTCCGAACAGACCGAAGGTATCATTTTCAAAAGCTGTTCTCGTACCGGGTGAGATCGTAACGATATTGGTATCAGCTACGGCGCGTTCCACATATTTGCCGGGAAACCAATAATCAAATCTAAGACCTATATTCGCTACAAGTCCCTGCATCACTATTTTTTCCTGAATATAAATTCCGCCGAAGCTTGGGTAAACCTTATAAAAATCGTTGTTCTTTCCTAACGGTCCTTCCCAGGGATTCAGGATATCGAATAGCTGCATCTCCTGATATGAAAGCTCCACTCCCGCCTTGATCTCCTGACGTTCGTTCTTCTGGTGAGTAATGTCCGCTTTTAGCGTATACTCGTCCACCCAATGGTCGTGCCAAGTGTCTCCGTTCCCGAAATCGTAAAAACCATCTCCGGGAAATACCAATATCCTATTTGTATCAGTGTCTATATACACTATAGGAAATGTGACGATATCCTTCGGTTCGATAAACTCATTCCAGAGCTTTCCGCCAACGTCACTTCGAAGATTAGTGAAGAAATTACTGAGCTTTACCTCATAAAATGTTCTTGAGCCTAACGTATGTGTCCACCCCAACCCGGTTTGACGATTCAAATGGGTGAATGTATTAAAATTATTCAGATTGTTTTGGAACCGATACGGATAGCCGGGACCCGGCGGGACAAATTCCAAATTTGATTGCAGGCTCTGTGTATTCTGATTTATGCTCACAGAAGCATTATAAGTATATTGCAATTTGTGCTTAGGCGTAATGGTCCAGGTGTACTTGAGCATTGCGGACCAATTATTATTTTGCCGTGGCGCGTATTTTATACCATGAAATGTGGAAGAAATCAGCGTATCCGCTGAGAATTTCGTAAAGTCATCTGAAATGAACATGTAACTGTTTGCGAAGAAAGTCTGCTTGCCGGGGAGATCAAACCCTAACATCGGGAACAAAACTCCGAAAAAAGGATCGGGTCCGTCAATGCTCATTTCAACAACATCCGTGTTAAAATTGAATTGTGAACTGCTGTCATACAATCCAAAGTTATCCGTTTTATAAGAAAGGGATCCGTGATATATATCCGTGCCTTGTTTTGTTTTAACGTTGATGATTCCTGACATCGCCTGCCCATATTCTGCGGCGAATCCACCCGTTATAATTTCAATCTCTTCAATCGCATTTGTGCTGAGCTGCAGTCCGAATCCTGTTCCCGACAGGGGGTCCTGAATAGATATTCCGTCGAGCAGATACGCGTTTTCATACGACCTACCTCCTCTGATATGAATTTCATTATCAGACATCACAACGCCGACCTGATTTCCTACAATATCTTGCGTGCTTTCAACTACCGAATTGGCAATTTCATCCGCAGAGATCGCCCTGCGGCTTGCTGTCTCTTCAATGTCAAAGAGGGCTTTCTTTCCTATAACCACTATTTCCTGTCCCGCCGCTAACACGGTCTGGTTCATTTCTGCGTTAAGAGTCCGAGTCAGACCCGCGGTTATCTTCACACCGGTTACCTCGACTGTTGTATAACCGATAAACTGAAATCTCACGGTATACTCGCCGGCGCTGACACCTCTAATCGAAAATTCACCGTCGAGACCGGAAGCGGCGCCGTGATAGGTTCCCGGCAAAACTATATTTACTCCCGGCATCGGTTCTCCGTTCTCGGAGTCAATAACCCGTCCGCTTAGCTGCCCCCTCGGTTGAGCGAGAAGATCTCCGCCGATTAAAAATGTCAGCAGCAGAATTGCTGTCAAACTGATTTCCAGATTTAAGAAATTTATTTTCACTCCCTGATCCTACAATCCAAACTCTGTTGTTAGAAAGAGATCTATCAATTTACCTAAGTTCTTACCGCCGTTAAAATAGTGCAGCGGAATGCTGCAGAGAATGAACGACTTATTAGCATCCTCAACAATCACAGCCGGCATTCCGGCATATCTCCGTGGTAATGCCTGATACCGGTATAAGACCCGTGAAGAGGATTTTGGTACAAGCATTTTCGGTGACGGAATTATTGATGCAAATTGGGCAAAATCGGGAAGCAAAGTATCCGGAAATTCAGCGGTAATCAATGTATCAGGCCAAACAGCAACATTCCAGCTTCGAAATATTAATCCCACTTCCCGTGCATTTGAAGTAGTGTCCCTTATAACATCAAAACTGTCTACAGGCGTGAATTCAAGCGGGTCACCCCTGTTGCTTCCGAATTGAGAGAACAGGGTGGAGAATATAACTTTCCCGCCATTTTTACTGTAATCACCGAGCGCTACAGATGCTTCATCTAATTTCGGATTGACATCCGAATACCAAATGACCGCTTTAAATAGTTTTATCGTCTCCCTCAACGCGGATTTAGAGAGTAAATATTCTGAATTTTGAGGCTTGAGGTTTAAGATCGAATATTCTCTTCCCGCCTTTATGCTGCGCAGAGAGTCCAATATTTGCGTATAAAGCGCTCTTCCGTCAGACGAGTTTGTAGCCCAATCATCAACGAGCAGTATGTCTCTCGCAGGCTCTTCGACGTACCAATATTCTTCCTCATCTTCCGGAAGTCTTTTGGTATCGCTCGCGGCGCCGGCAACATCTACAGCACGTAGGTGGAAAGCGTGAAGACCCTCAGTCATCCTGTCATCGAATGTCACATCCGCATCGGTTTCATATTGTGTACCCGATAGTATTATCGATCTTTTAGTCGGACTAATGTCGACCCATATTGTATCAGCCGTAGATCCACTGTCGGTTATAGCATATTGAAATTTGTCTATGGTATCTTCGCCGTCCAGGTCCGTGACAACCCATGCGAATGAAGCGATTGTAAAGGTTCTGTCCGGGATCTTCACCGTCGAGCTTGAAAAATCTACTTCGTTTAAGAAGAAGAGCTCCGGTCTGGAATTTTTGATCGGCAGTTTTATACTCGCCGGTTCATCGCTCAATTTATTTTGATCATCAACTGCAAGAACGCTGAATGTGTAGGTGACTGTGTCTGTAAGTATCTCCAATGAAAACGTGTCGGATCGGGCTGTCGTGAACCGCCAATTGGCGCTGTCGCTATTCATTAACTCAGGTCCTTCAGCTGTCGAATCATCAAGAAAAACCCAATTAGAAGGATTATCTGTATTTCCAAAAGTGTAATAAAACCCGACAACCAATCCATCAGGGTCTTTTCCGTCCCAATACAATATCTGATTGCTCGAAGTTCTGTTGAGCGATTCAACCGAGTCTGCCGACAGAAAAACAGAAACTACGGGAGCTTTGTTTTCTTTTAGAACATCCACAATGCTGTCATCACAGGAGAGTGTCACCATAGCCAGCGCTGCGAGAAGTAAAACTCGTTTCATTTTATATTTTTTATCTATCATTTATTGTTATAAAGGTAAGCCCACCTTCCCCTCCTTTTATCAAAGGAGGGGATAATGGTCATATTCTTTTACTTTAACAGCAACATTTTTTTGGTCTCGGAGAATTTACCGTTACTCACATTCAGGTTATACAGGTAAATTCCACTTGAAACTGACTTTCCGAATTCATCATGTCCATTCCATGAAGCCCTGTAATTACCGGCTTGCTGAATCTCATTAACAATGGTCACTACCCTCTGACCAAGTAGATTATAGACTGTCAGCCTCACTTCACCCGTCACCGGAAGTGAATAGTTTATTTCGGTCTGAGGGTTGAACGGATTCGGATAGTTTTGCGAGAGCATATACTCTTCGGGCATTATACCGCCTTCGTCTTTCACTGAAATAAATTTGCCGCCCCTTTCCACATCATTTGTATCTCTTGGTACTATTTTAAAGTTACCGAACGACCAAAGCAGGTATCCGCGTAAATATATTATGGTGTCACCGTTTGAGTATTCAAGATTATTGTTTCCGTCGAAGACAGGAGAGAGATCATCGACTCGTATCTCTCCGGAACCGTCATCCACTGAAAACTCACCGAAATTACCCGGATCATCGGGTAACTCATTACTTACGATGACATCACGAACCTCAATTAAAACACTCTCATATGCCTCAGCGCTATCGGCGTTAGTGTTTATATCTCCCGTACTGAAAACCCTCGGTTCAGGAACTGGATTGCCTGTGCTCAGGACAGAATAGCTGCCGCTGACGATGGCATCCAATCGAGTGAACCCGAAATTTTCATTCACAATGCCTGTCACTTGAACCAAATCTCCCGGGCTCGGATTATTCAGGAAATCATTTATTTGAAGACCGCTCCAGGCTCCATTACCATCCTGAATCCAATAGTTCCCATATTGTATGGAATCGGATGTGACGATTCCAGTCGTTGTTACTTCCATATTCTCATAACCGGAATTGCTGCTGCCGAACGGATTATACTGTATGTCATGAATAGTGAGAGCGCCGTCACGAACTATGTAAAACAATGGCGCCCGTGCAGTATCTCCGGGAGAGATCGAACCAAACTCTTCATCATCGATCGAGTTTATATAATATTTTACCAATGAGTTTTCACTTTGCGCCGGAACGGTCCCGGAATAAAAGTCAGGACTCGGTGAAGACATAGGCACTTCCACATACGCTCCATTGTCAACGCTGTAATGGAGTGAAGCAGCCTCAACAGCCCCATCGTCGAGAATACCGGCGGTAACTGTAACTGCATCTGTACTTGAAGGCACGGCCGGATCACGAAGTATATTGGAAATTATAGGCGGCTTGGCAAGCACATCAATATAAGGCAGATCTAAGCTCCATGGGGCTATCATAAATCTGGCTCCCGGTGCATCATTAGTCTTATCTCTTATGTACCCGACAACATCCATCGGAAAGCTGTTTGGCGGCCAGCTGCAGCTATTGGCTTGAAAACAATCATAGATCTCTCTATTCCAATCCTCTAACGATATCTGAAAAGCGCCGTCGGATGATCCTATCAACGCTTCACCACTACCTACATCGTTATTTAGCATGATCACGTTTGAGAGCTTTACCAATACCTCCTCATACTGTTCACCTGTTGATGTATCTTGCAACAGCTCCATGCTAATCTCAACCGGTCTCTGTGGAAATGTTCCCAATGTGATCTGATCTATGAATTCCACCGCCACAACCGGGTTCGTAAGAACTGCCAGCTGCGTGGCACTTTGAAATTCTTCTACTATTCCCGTCACTATGATACCGAATCCCGGCTCTACTAACCCGACATCTGTATCTGTCGCAAAAGAGTCATGCTGTACAATTTGCAAGCTGCTCCAGGGACCGCCAGCCGTATCTACAAGAAAAAAAGACCACCGTGCTCCGATCCAGATATCACGGGGACCGGTGGCGGCTACACCGCTTACACGTATTGTATCTCCCAAGAGAGGAGAAGCATCGGTGACGCTCATATCAGTAGGTTCCTGTACCTCTCTAAATGTTTTTAGCGGATATGTTTGCGAAAATGCAATGGATGTGCTTAGTATAACTCCGCATAATAATATTAACTGTAGCGATTTCATCTTGTTGCCTCCGATTTTTATTATAATTATAAATCCTTGCGTTACTTATTTAATAACTAAAAACTTGCCTCGCTGTATATTACCGTTGGAATGGTCCTTAACGGTATAAATATACAATCCCGTTGCGATAGCCTGATCATCTTTGCTTACAAGATTCCATGCATGTTCTCCGCCTGAAAATTTGGGCGTTCCCGTTGCAAAGGATTCAAACCATTGTATGTCCTCACCGGCGTATGTAGCGGCACTATGTTCTATTCTATCCACAAGATCACCGGTCATTGTATAAATTCGTATTTCACATTCCGCCGGAAGATCGAAGAAATACAGCTTCCTATCGCGTTCTAAAGACCCATCCCACCTGGCATTGACCCTATATGGATTGGGATATACTCCGACTTTTGAATCAGTCCTCGTCGAAGTCGGCGCAGCGCCGGGGAACACGTTCACGGTTGTCGGTCTTTTGGAAGTCTCCAAGCTGCCCAGATTATTCGCTGCATCCCCTCTGTCAAAAGCGGTAACGGCGTACGCATACTGCCAACCGTTATTAAGGTTTGTGTCTTTTATCCAGTATTGATAAGCGGTTGTATCTCCCGGAAATGTAATAGGCTCCTTCAACTCGATAACATCAAAGCCCGTATCATATCCGATCAAATTAATTTTATCAACTTGTAAAATCGGCGAAAATGTTCCTAAGAGATTACTACCCGCTCCATCTGCGGCAACTATTGTTCTATATACCCTGTAGCCCTCAAAATCCTTTTCTCCCGAAAGCAGATCAACTGAAAATTTAGATTTATTATTCCAATAAATATCCACCTCACCGTCGCCCGGTATAATTTTTACCTTCGGAGAGAGCGGTGGAGTCGGAAGGAGATAACGGTCGAGAATACCGGGGTTGATGATATCTTCTCCCTCATCGAGTCTGTTGTTTTTGTTCTTGTCCTCGCCATCATAAGCCCTCGTCGCCCATGATGCATTCGTAAAAAGATTGGCTTTTGACGCCATTGTATCTTCCGTTCTATCATCAGTACCTGCTTTTGATGCCGCTACCATTACAAATACAACGTTGATACCGGAATCCAAATAACCGTTTCCATTTGCATCCTCCGTAAATATCAATTCACCTGTGGTGGCATCATATTCATAATCAAGAATCCAGTTGCCGTTCAAGTCCTCTCCAAGACCCCAAGCTAAAGAATCAAACGGACCCGTAGTAATGAGCGTCATAAAATTGCCCGGACCTCCCAATAGCGGGACAATATCATTCGCAGTAATTAAACTATCTATAGACATTTTCTGATAGCGACCCTGTACCGGTCCGTTCCACGAATCTGTCGTAGGAGAAAAGAAAAACGGATCATCGTTATTCCTAAAGAACCAGGTGTTGTACCTTGTTTTAAACCGATAAACGTCATCGGTCGGTTGTGCGGTTGCGCCTATCAACTTCAACGCAATATACAGACCGTCATCGGTAAATCCGGGATCGCCATCGTAATCGAAAGCATAAGCCATTTGAAGAGAATCAATATATCCGCTGGCGACATGACTGTAAAAATCGGCATTTTTTGATCCTGCGACATTTACATTTCTAACAACGAGATCAGCCCAAATCCCGACATAAATATCTTCGAGAGGAGTTCTATCCGCCCGGACATTCCGTATCCTATAGTTCAGTATTACAAATGCATCAGCAAATGGAAAATTCCAAGCATAAGTTTCTAAGTGCACGTCAATTCCTAAAGGATTATGATCAGCGATAGTCTCCCATTCGTTCGGATCAAGACCGACGACAGGTATGGTCTTATTTGTGTCTGCAAAATCGCCTATAAAATCTTGGTGACTGATCGCGTCAAGGCTAAAAAAGGGTGATTCAATAATCGTAGAACGTTCCAACAGCTTATCTGCAGGATCTGCCGTATTGGTGAATTCAAAACCTGATGTGACACGTGTAGCAGCACTTGAGACATCTACCGCGCCCGTTGTTACCAATAGTTGTCCTAATGAAGTTTTCGCTCCTACCCATAATCCTCCGGCAAACATATGTTCAATCCCGGAACCGAGCGGATATTCAGCCGATGGCAGGTCTTTCAGAGGTTGTACTACAAATGCGTCACCTAAAGTACCGTAATTTGTAATGGTGAGACCCAATGCTCCGATATCAGTTGCCCTTGCTTGTTCTACCGCCGCTTTTCTAAGACGTGATGCTCTATCTCTCTGTTGCGCTTTAAGTTCTAAAGTTTGCGCAAAAAACAATAAAAAAAGCAGAACAAAATTACTATAACGAATCATTTACTCGTAGTTATCCTATGCTTGAATTCATATAATCCATATTTCCGGCTCACAAATCTAATCATGTTCTACATGCTTGTCAATACGAATATTAAAGAATCAGATCGCAAAATTTTGCGCCGACCATTACTCACTGACTTCTATCCTGCCTACTATGAGTCCCATATGGTTTTTTAGTTCAGGCTTTCTAAATCTATCATAGTTGCCGTCAGGAGTAAAACCGAATTTGTCCAATAAGTATAACACAGCCGGAAGAACAGCCCTGCGCGTACCGTCATGCACCTTCACTGCCAAGCCTACCGGACCCGCCGGAGTTTTAAGCGACATGCACTGTACTCCCTCAGCTCCCATCTTCGACAACAAAGTTCCCTTCCCGTCCTCCATCAGTATGCTGTCGAACCGTCCACTTCCCGCTATCATAAGCGGATTTGATGTCATCTTCTCCCATACATCGCTGACGGTCACATTATCATTATCCGAAGCTAATTTTTGATACATCATCGCAATACTTTTAATTTGAAGATAATATACGGGCGCTGAACATCCATCGACTCCTATATGTATGTTTTCTTCCTCTGAAAATTCTTCAATTACTTCTAATATCCTCTGCTGGACAGGATGATCAGGATTCAGATAATCTTCAAGGGACTCTCCTTTGATCTTTGCAGTCGCGAGCATTGCCGAGTGCTTACCGGAGCAATTGTTATGAAGCACGGTAGGAGTCTCACCGGAGACTCTTAACATTCGCCTCACTTCCACTCCCAAAGGAGGATGTATTCCGCACCTGAGTGAAGAGGGATCTATTTCTGTTTTTTGCAAAACACTCTGCACTCTCTCTATATGGACAGTTTCTCCGGAATGCGAAGAACAACAAACGGCTATCTCCTCATCACTCAAACCGAATTTCGATTGAAAACCTAATTCAAGCGCCGGCATGATCTGGAATGGTTTTGCAGCTGATCGAATATATGTACGCATCTGACTATCGCCGTACTCCGCAAGAATCTCACCACTTGGATCGATAATCACTGCGCTTGCGGAGTGACTACTCTCCACTACATCATTGCGATATACGTTAATGGTCAGAATGGGATTACTCTTTGACAGGAATTTTTATCTAGCTCATTTCACGAGATCAAGAGCATCTCGGACGGCATTTTCCAATCCGACAAGCAGACCTCGGCTGATAATGGCTTTTCCAATTGAAACGCTGTCAACCTGTTCAATCTCAGCTATATAAGCTGCATTCTGATATGAGAGATCACCTCCGGCGGAGACCATAAGATCAAATTTGAACGCTGCCCGAGCGACCGCGGCGATCCGTTCCAACTCCATCGTTCTGTCATGATAATCTTTGGTCAACGCGAATCTTGATGTATCTATTTCAACATAATCCGCGCCTAACCGGGATGCCGCTTTTGCTTCCGTGACTTCAGGGTTAATCTTGATCGATATTGCAAGATTCTTGTTATTTTTCAATACAGATATTGCTTCTTTCATTGAGGCGATGACCTTAGAATCCGCTAAGCCCACATCGTCATACAAAGTAACCATGGCAGCTGAAACGGCAAGTGCTTTATCTACCTGTCTCTTCGATGAATTTATAATTAAGTTCAGCCGTGAATTCACTATTTCCTGTAACAGAGAAAGATCTCTCATCCGTTCTTCTTCTCTATCATCGGTGAGTTTTATCCCCACCCCGTCGGCGCCTGCGAGTTCAGCAACCACAGCCGATTTTACCGGGTCGATCGAGTCACCTATCAGGTCCCTCATCGCCGCCACTGCATCCAACCTTACCTCTAATAATGCCATATTATACCTCTAATAGATCTGTTAGTTCACTAATTGTGAAGGATATACAAACAGATATCCCTCTTCAATCAAAAATGGAATTCGGTTTTTCAATGCCATGATGGTTTCACTATTAATATGACCTATACCGATGGCATTACCATTTTTGTGAGCTCTATTTTTTAATTGCTCGATTCTGTAATCGATAGTTTTTTCATCCTCTGAATCATCTAAAAAAACAGTCCGTCTTCCTGCAGGCACACCTGCATTTTGCGCATCCCTGAACGCCACACTTGAAGAGTGGGTCACGCTGTCGATAAAATATAAGTTATACGGACTTATTACGGCAAGAAATCTCTGAAATGTTTCAGAATCCGCCGTCACCCTTGAACCTTGATGATTATTTATTCCGGATGCGCCCGGGACTGTCTCTAATGCCTTTGAAACGCGCGATTCTATCTCCTCGATATCCATATTATACTTAATTATATATTCATCCTCACCGCCCTGATGCTCAAACGCCTCCATCGGAAGATGCAGCAGCAGCTCTTTCCCGTTTGAATCAGCGCTTTTCGCTATCCGCTCCGAGTATTCATGGCCGGGGATCACGGCAAATGCCATCGGAATATCAAAACTCATCAGCTCATCTACGCGCTCATCCCAAAAATATCCGAAATCATCAATGATTATACAAATTAAGCCGCCTTTTTTTCTTTCATCCTCTCTGAATTTCAGAGTTCGATTTCCCTCTATAGGATGGGTCAATATAACGTTAAACCCGTTATTTACATTCCAATCAAATTCCGATATTAAACCTGAAGGCGACAATGATTGTCTGATCACCCTTTCCAGCCAATATTTGCCGTAACCTTTTCTGTATCTCATGTAGAGATTTCCATCGGTTGATTCTTGATTGATAATCAGACCCTTCTCCTTCAATGACGAGCTGAATTCCCCTTGCAGATAACTATCCAAATTTGCAAAACCTCTGAAAGGAGAAGTCTCATCTCTAAAATATATGCGGAAAATGATAGCTGCGTCTATTATCAAAAACAGAACAACCAAGATGAGTATTCGTTTCTTAGAAGATCGATTCATCGACCCACCTCACTATCCTCCAACCATCTCCCCTGTTTTCCTTTTCAAAGGAAAAAACCGCCGTGCCGGCAAGCTGAATTTCAGAGCCGAGTTTCAGTTGGAATCCTTTGGATATTTTCGCGCTTATTGCTCCTTCAAATTCTACACTCGCTAAAACCGAATCGGGAGAGGGTGACCAATATTTCTCTTCGATCGTGCTGTTCCATTCAAGTGTAATATTGCGGACTGCCCGGAATAGACCGCCCGTTGCCCTCAATTCTATATCCCTTCCCCAACTGTCGAATCTGCCTGTACCCTCCACATTGGGGTCGAAGTAAAGGAATAAGAATGCTGTATCAATCAACTCGCTGTAAACAAGAGAGTCACCGAAGATGTAAGCAAATCTAAAGTTTTCCAAGACCTCGTTCGGGCTGAGACGTTCTGTTAATATGGCTGCGGTTCCCTTTTCCACCTCGCCTAATTTCGGCGCAAAGGGATTTGCGCATCCATAGGTCAGAGAGAAGAGCATCATTCCAAATAAAAAAAATTGTTTCACTGTACACGAGCCTTCAGTTCACTCCACGTAGGCAGGTCTAACGTGTCATTGTCATTGCTGAAAGCAAGATCCTCCCATCTGTATATAGACCAATTTCCGTCATCGCTTCGCGCCATCCTGAACTTAGCGATTCCCATCATCTTAGGAGGAACGTTTTCCAGAGTATGCTCAAGTTCGAGTTCATAGATCTCTTCAAATAGAGCGCTATCCGACGGTATGGAAGGTTCTTCAAAACGGGTGAATTCCAACGACGATATTACTCCCTCCGGAAGAGAGGATTCGGAAAAAAGCAAGTTGATATATACTCTCTCTTCGTTTAACCCCCAACCTTCAAAAGCGCCCGGATTGTTTACCGCTGCTTCCTGGCTGGGAATAAATAGGAACACTCTCTCGGAACTCGTAGAATCGGCAAGAGAACGAAGATAGTTCTCCTCGTTCCGTTCTGAGAATGCGTTTTTAAGATTTTCCAATACAATTCCCGGAGAGGTCGGCTGCTGCCACAGACTTCTGCTGATGTTTTCGTCCGGTTCCTCCGGCTCCCTCGTACCGAAAATAGCGTCGCAACCCGTTAGTAATAGTGGTATTAATAAGCAAAAGAGCTTTTTCATTTGTAAAACTTACGTAAGCAGCTGCCGAATGTCAACGAATCAGACTTGGCTCTTAAATCGCGAAAGAAGTATCAATTTTTCTGTGGCAGTCGGGGCTTGCCCTGATGCCTAAACAGAAATAACCGTGCGGTCAGGGCAAGCCCCGACTCGCACTAATATATGAATATTCGATTATTTATACTTCTAATTCGTATATTCGGTTGTAACAACGATTCGGAGGATTAAACAATGAGCCTTTCAATATCAAGCAGCGCTTTCAACGAAGGGGATAGAATTCCCGATAAATACACTTGCGAAGGTGAGGACATCTCGCCGCAGCTCATCTGGAGCGATACGCCCAAAGGAACGAAGAGCTTTACCCTCATTTGCGATGACCCAGACGCGCCTATGGGTACGTGGGATCATTGGCTTATCTTTAACATTCCGGCAGACTCCGAAGGGTTATCCGAAGCTGTTCCGACCGACGAGTCACTGACCGACGGTTCAAAACAGGGGCTTAACTCGTGGGAGAAAAAAAGCTACGGCGGTCCGTGCCCGCCGCCCGGAGACCCGCATCGCTACTTCTTCAAACTTTACGCGCTCGACACAATGTTGACACTCACGGGCGATGCTGACAAAAGTACTCTCGAAAACGAGATGCAGGAACATATTCTCGCCGAAGCGAAGCTCATGGGGACTTTTTCGAGGTAATTTAGAAATAAATGTTTGTGCTGTCAGGGCTCCAAAGCCCTAATACCCACCCTTATTGAGCGTCTCGCGGGCTATGACTATACGCTGTATCTCGTTTGTTCCTTCGAATATCTTATTGATACGGGCGTCACGATACATCCGCTCTATCTTCAACTCGCGTGAGTAACCCATACCGCCGTGTATCTGGACTGCATGGTCAACTATCCTGTCGAGCGCCTCTGAGCAATATAGTTTAACTATCGAAGCTTCTCTCGTAACTCTTTTTCCCGCGTCATAGTCGGCGGCAGTCCTGTAGAGCATGCTCTCCATCGCATATATGTCGGTTGTCATGTCCGCTAATTTCCATTGTATAGCCTGAAATTCTGCTATCGGCTGGCCGAATTGTTCACGTTGTTTTGCGTATTCCGTACTCAGCCTCAGCGATTCCTTAGCCTGTCCGAGAGTAGTAGCTCCTAACCCGAGCCTGCCGACATCGAGAATAGTAAGAGCAATCTTAAAACCCTGCCCAGGGTCACCTAAAAGATTTTGCTTTGGGATATGGTAATCGTGGAAGCTTATGGCTGCGGTTTCCGAACCCCTTATCCCCATCTTCTCTTCCTTCTTGTCTACCTTAAATCCTTCTTTACTCGTCTCTATCACGAATGCGCCCGGTCCCAAATCCTCTCCATCTTTTTCCATTTTAGCATAAACGACTATGACGTCGGCAATAGACCCATTGGTCACCCAAATCTTCGTACCGTTTAAAACCCAATCGCTGCCGTCGAATACCGCCTTTGCCTTCATAGCTGCCGCGTCTGAACCGGAACCCGCTTCAGTCAGAGAATAAGCCGCAATAAACTCGCCTGTCGCAAGGCTCGGCAGATATTTTTTCTTTGTTTCTTCGGAGCCGAATAGAATGATAGTCTGCGCTCCAATGGACAGATGCGCTCCGAGGAAAGTGGCAGTAGAAGCGCACCCTTGAGCGATCTCCTCCTGCATGGCGCAATAACCGAGTTCCCCGAATCCGCCTCCGCCGTATTCCGGTGGAATAATAACGCTCATTAATCCTGTTTTGCTCAATTTCTTTATCAACTCTTTCGGAATCTTCTCTTCACGGTCGATCTGATCCGCTAACGGGCGAATTTCTTTGTCGGTAAATTTCTTAGCCATCTCTCGAAGCATCTCGATTTCTTCGGGCAATCTAAAATCCATAAAATTGTTTCCTCATATTAAAAAATTTGCGATACTAAGTTTCATTCTCAGAAATTTACTGCTTCTATCTCTTCCTGCTTATCACGGAATGTCCAGCGATCATTCACGACATAATTTATCACTACAGCTACGCCTATTCCTACCAAATTAGCCAGTAAATAATTCCAGCCGAATTGCTCCTTAAGAACCACAAGAACTAATAAATTCCCGATAACAGCGGCAACACTCGCAGAAAGATTATACTTCAGCAATCGTTTAAAGTATCCCCAGCCCCCCGATTTTGGTCTATCGCCCCAAGTCCACAGATCGTTCCAGATGAAGTTATTTATTACCGACAACTCGATTGATAGCAGGGACGCAAATAGATAATACAAACCGATCAGTTCTGTAAAAAACCAGAGTAAAGACATGTTAACTATTAGACCTGAAAACCCTACAGCGCTAAACTTAAAAAATCGATGTGAAAACAATTTTGATCTAATCAGCTGAAAATTCATTCAGCTTCAAACTTAAGAGCCGAAGTCACATAACATCAAGTGGTAATGGATCCAGCATTACCCTTTTATATTTTTAAACCTTTTCGTCACATCTTCAACAAAAACCGATCTCTCAAATACTTGAACAACCCCGCGGCCGCTATTATCAGCCCGAATGTGGTCACAATCGCCGCACCAGTCGGCAGGTCAAACTGCACCGAAAAAAACATACCAAGAAAATTTCCCAATAATCCGAGCGACCACCCGATGATAAGTCGTTTCTTGAAATCGCTTGTAAACAACATCGCGCTAACTGCCGGAACGACCAAGTAAGCGAAAACGAGCAATACTCCGGCAACCTGCACGGCAGTTGTTACCACAAAACCGAACGAAATGTAAAATATAAAATCCCATAATCGGACGTTAATGCCTTCTTTGAAAGCCCCTTCAGGATCTTGTGATATTTTTATCATTCGATTGCGAACAAAATAATGGAATACTCCGATTATAGTATAAAGAGAAGCCAATCTGATTATATCATCCCAGTTTACGAGAAGAATATAGCCGACAAGCATTCCTTTCACTTCCTCTGCCCCATTCGGGGCTCTGTCCATTAGTAAAATGAAGGCGGCGGCTGAAACGGCATATACTATTCCTATTATCGCTTCCTGCGGAACCACTTCCTTGCGCATCCTGGTTGCAGCGAATATCCCCGCTCCGATGAATGTGAAAAACAGAGCCGTAAAGAAGGTCTCTATTCCGCCTAAATCATATCCTAACAGCACACCGATACCGGCCCCGGCTGCTGCGATTTGGGCGAGCGCAAGATCCACGAATATTACTTTTCGCTCAACGATATGAATCCCGAGATATGAGTGAATGGCAACCAGAATAAATCCGGCTAATAATGGTAATGAAATTAGTTCGAGCACCTTTTTATCTCCTATTTAAAGCTGTTTCATGTTATGATACGACTGTTTAATTCTTCGAATCCATAGACTTGAAGGCGTCTACCAATGATCCCAAATTATAATCGAACAGATCAAAGTAGCTATCCACGCCTTCAAATGCACCGACGCTTGGGGCTACCAAAACAACTTGCCCACCCACTTTGTCGGCAAGAACCTTCGCCGGCTTATCACTGAAATACGGTGAGATGATAATTATTTTAATATTCTGATTTCGCATCTTTTTAATTAATTTCACTAAATGATTCGGACTCGGTGGTATTCCGGGTTTCGGCTCTACGAAATCGACGATCACAAAACCGAACCGATCTTCCAAATATGGCCACGAATTGTGGTAGGCAATTATTTTCCATCCCTTAAACGGTTCCATCAATTTCAGCCATTTTTTGATGGACGTATCCAATCTCGAGTTAAAATCCTCTAAATTCCGTTTAAAATATTCCGCATCCTTTGGAGATGCATTTACGAAAGCATCGTAGATATTCCGTGCAATAATCTTTCCGTTCTGCGGATCGTGCCAGTAATGTGGATTGCCGTATACATGTATATCGCCCCCGGCTCTCAGTTGTGCGGCAGGGATGTTGGGTATTTCAAGAAGGGATACACCCTTTGAGGCATCAACATTTCCCGGCGCACCCCACATAATATTCGAATTACGAGAGTTTTCAAGCAGCGGCGTCAGCCAATATATTTCAAGGTCCAAGCCGGCCCAAACCAATATATCAGTTTTTTTCATCTTAATTATGAAACTTGGCTTCGGATCGATAAAGTGAGGATTTTGATATCCTTTTGCAATAGTTGTCACCTCTATTTTATCGCCGCCTATCTCTTTGGCTATCGCACTGAAGTTCGGCAAAGTGGAGACTACGCGTATCTTTGCTTCTACATTTGAAACTGACATCAGCAGGATAATCGAAAACAGTAATTTTTTAATTCTATTCATCATTAATACTCCGTTTAATATATATGTGCGCCGTGAGCGCCGATTACGAAATTCCACTGCAGAGACACAAGCGTGCTGCTCTCTCCGGTAAAATCTTTACTTGTTGTTGATTGCAATCTAATAGTCTGAAAATTGCTCGGGAAGTAGGTCAATGCCGCTACATATTTCTCATCGGCATTCCCCGGGTTATCCGTTAATTCAGCCCTGTCATACCGTCCGAGGACAAACCATCGTCTTCCGAGTTGATATTTCATATACGAATAAAAACCGGTTGCTTTCAGGTTTTCAGGTGCTGCTTCCTCCCTGTCCAGGAAAAAGAATTCTGTCTGCCAGGTAAAAGACTTGTAAAGCTGTCTCCGTAGCGGTTTCCATTTGTATGTAAGGTCTATCCCGTAAACTTTCGTTCTATACAGCCCTAAATCGTCATTAATGCCGGTCATGGCAGTGCCGCCGAGCAATAATGCGGAGTTATCACCTAAATCGAAGAAAGAACTGAAATGTCCGTTATACGCCATATCGTTCGTTGAATTTCCGTTGAATATCATTTCGTTGTCGCCGTTTGTCACCTCAAATGTCGCCTCCAAAAAGAGGTCCCACTTATTTGGTATGAGGTAGCTCATGGAAACTCCTGTGCCGACCAAACCTTCTCCGCCGAAATACATTTCCAGCGGCAGCGGATAGTCTACAAAGACTACTTCAGGCGGATGGATCGGATTCAATCTGCCAAACTTCGTCCGAATTATTCCCGCTTTTGCTCTCAGGTCAAACGGCAGAGAAAAAACCGTGATAAACGCCTCCTCCAATTCTACCTCTCCTTCTTCGGGAAGGAACGCTATAAAGAAATCCGCGCGGGCGTAGGGGTCAATTACCATCTGAAAAGAAAGCTCGACTTCGTGAAAGCTAAACCCTTCCGGCGAGCGCTTTCCTTCGCCGATCTCTGCTTCACCATTTGCCAAAGCATCTGCGCTGAATTTGCTGATCAATCCGATATTCGGGTTCATATTGCTTATGCCGCCGACCACTGCAGTCGGAATCTGCACAGACGATCGCAGAACCGGTTTTGATGAGCCTTTATCTCCGAGCATCATTTTAGCTAATTCCGCTTCTAAGGCGGCATCTGCGCTGTCAGCCGCGGAACTTTCAGTTTCATTTTCCTGACCAAACAGTGTTACCGAGCTCAAGCTGAGTACTAATAAAATCAAAGATAATAGTTTCAAAATATTACTCCGTTTAATCCGCGATGCTTCCTGCGGACAATTAGAAAATCAATTATTTATTTGGAAGATATTAGAGTAGTTCTAAGCTGGGGGAGCTCTCTCAACAAAGAGAGATGCAAAATATCGGTCGTTCAGGATCAGCTTTTCTGAATAGACCGGTTGAGATAATTCAGCGTGCCGATGCGTAAATTGTTCCGAAATGAGAATTGCGTCTGATTGATGTCTTCTTGCCGACAAGCAAACATGGTCTCTCACGCTGTTGGAATGACTATGCTCCTCTTCTTCACATGAGGAGAGCGTAAGCTCATTATTCCCCCATAGTGAATGATGGTCGAGAAACTGTAATGCGCCCATTGCAGTGATTATCAGAATAAGAAGTATGTGCATAAAATTTTTCATTATTAACAATTTTATAAAACCAGTTACGAGAGTTTAAACCTTTAGGTTGCATTTCGCAAGCTTTAATGAAATCGGCATTATTTAAGATATTTGAGGGACAATCCATCTGCAATTCTTATTCGGCTTGACAAATCCATTAACTCCATGTATATTTGCCCGAAATTTTTACGATGAATAAAACATATTTTTATACTCAGGCGCGAACACTCGTCGTGCTGATTTCACTTTTTGTGTTGGTCAGTTCCTGCGAAGAGAATTTCCCCATCGAAACAGACGACACCGACACTCTATCAGTTTCGCCGTCTATTGATAGTGTTCGGGCAGAATATAATGATATCACGCAACGTTTTTTCTTGGAAGCTCTTTTATCGGATCCACAGGGTCTGCCAACTGTTGCCTCGGTAACATTTAAAGCGTTCAAGACTGGGCGGGTCGATTCTCTTACAGGCGCGCTGAATGACAGTGGGATCAACGGCGACATTATCCGCGGAGACGGGAGATTTTCAGCTCTTCTCTCCCATTCACTCACTGATTCAGGGCTTGGAAGTTTCCGGTTTCTGATTTCCGCCTTTGATTTTGATTCAAATGCGGCTGATAATTTCGAACTACTCTTGGATATCACGAACTATCCGCCTAAAATTGCCTTATTCTCAATGACAGATTCTGTAGCTCTTGGCGACAACATATTCATAGAAGTTGCCGTCTCAGATTCAAACGGTTTATCGGATATTCGGAAAGTCACTTACGATGTATTTATCCATAACGACTCTACCCTCAAACAAGATGTTACTTTCGTTATGAGGGATGACGGATTGTTTGGTGATAAAATCGCCGGTAACGGAATTTACTCCGTTACGCAGCCTACCAATCCAGCCAATGAAGATGGAAAGACGGGAATTTTCGATTTCTTGATAAAAGCCGAAGATTTTGCAGGTCTGAAAAGTGATACACTCAAAGTAACCGTAACACTGATAGACTAGCATGAAGCTGTTTACGAAAACAACTCTGCTCACGTCTCTCTTAATTCTTTTCTCTTTGAGCCGTCTCTCTTTTGCGCAGCAGATAAGGGACTTTAATTTAGATGGGCATTCGACTCTCCACAAAAGCGCGCGTTTGCTCGGCAACTCGGTAACCGACTTGAAAATGGGAAACCTTAATTCCATCTGGATCGGGACAGGCAAAGGTCTGAATTTTACGTCTGACAACGGAACAACATTTGAAGAATACATTCCTCGTGATGAACTCGACATTGGAAAGGGAGGAGTTTCAGCTCTCGCCGTTATGGGAGATATAGTGATCGTCGCAAATGCATTTGACGATCCTGATGTAGAGGAATCTAACGGCACTGGAAGCGGTTTAACCATTTCTATGGACAACGGATTCAGCTGGACTCATATCGATCAGCCTAAAGATGCGGATGACGCACTGTTTGAAATTATATTCGGTGATACGATTGACGCGCTCCCGATCGTCATTGACGTTGATAACGTTACATTTGATATAGCGATAGCAATTACGGAAGATACAACGATTTATATAACTTCGTTCGCAGGCGGCGTTCGTTCTTCAACCGACTTCGGCGCTACATGGAAACGGATCGTGCTTCCTCCTGACGAGGAAGATGTGCTGACCGATTCTTCGATTCACGATTTCGACCTCAGCCCTGTAAATAACACTTTTTTCGGCGTTACGGGCAGCTTTAATCATCGGCCCTTTTCCGTCATAGCGTGGGGTGATACCGTAATAGTAGGAACGGCGGGAGGCATCAACCGTTCTATCGACGGCGGCGTTTCATGGTATAAATTTACAAGCCGGAACAGAAGCGGAATAAGCGGAGATTGGGCAGTTTCTCTTCACCGGCACCAATGGAATGGTGAAGAGACTATTCTTGCGGCAACTCGACCCACAGTCGCAGGTGAATTTCTCGGTGTCTCGCTTACCAAAGACGGAGGCATATCATGGCGAACTGTTTTGCGCGGTCAAAGGGTTTGGAATTTCGCCTCAGATGATTCTGTTCTATATGCCGCGGCGGACAGCGGTCTTTTCAAGTCTGTTGACGGCGGTATCACATGGGCATCTTTCTCGGATATAACAGACCGGGAAACTGATACTCCCCTCTATACTCAAACGGTCTATTCCGCAATCGTAATGCCCGATAAAAGATTATGGGCTGGAACAGCGGACGGACTCGTTCATACCGATAATGACGGTTTCACATGGACTATTCTTCGTGCTCAAAAATCAACATCCGAACCGGGAAGCGTACGCACGTATTCATATCCTAATCCGTTTTCTCCGGCAAGGCATAACACATTTGGAGGAGATGGTCACGTCCGGTTTCATTATTCACTTTCCGAAGAATCCACCGTATCTATAAGCGTGTATGATTTTTCAATGACATTGGTAGCCGAACCCGTGAAGGGAGTCCTGCGCAATGCGAGCGAATGGGATGAGGTTTGGACAGGCAGGAACGGATTCGGGAATATCGTTGCCAACGGCACTTATTTTTACAAAATATCCATCAGAAGCGTCTCCGGCAGAGAAGAAGCGCTTTGGGGTAAAGTTATGGTGATCGAATAATATGATAAAAATATTTTCACTATTTTTGCTTCTTCTGCCAGCTACGCTATTTGCTCAGGGTGACGGCGGCTTTGCCGCTCCGTTCCTGCGAATGGGTCTCGGCGCGAGAGGAATATCGATGGGCGGAGCGCACACGGCAGTGGCTGACGATGGATTCGCGGCGTACTACAATCCGGCGGGTCTCCCATTCTTAACCAAGAGACATTTTGTTACGACTTACTCGTTCCTAACGCTCCACAGGCAGTTCCATTTTATCTCTTACTCCCAGAACCTGAAACCGACTGCGGGGCTTTCGATATATTGGCTTGGCGCGGGCACGGATAATATTGACGGGCGGGACCTGTCGGGGAATCATACGTTCGATTACAGCGAAAACATGAACGCATTTGGAATATCATTCTCGAATAAATTTCACGAAAAGTTGGCATTAGGTCTCACGATGAAAATTCTGACTCAATCACTTGACCTGGTTGATGAAAAACTCAACGCAAACGACTTGGCTTTCGATTTCGGTATTATGGTTATTCCATTCGACGCGCTGCGCTTGGGCGTGACCTTAAAGGATTATAACGGCGGGTTGACATGGGACACCCAAAAGATTTTTGAATTCGGAACAAAATCAACCGATGAGATCCCCTACAGCGTTCACATTGGCGGTTCGTACTTGCTTGATAACCGGTTATTGATCGCATCCTCTTTGGAGTTTAACCAACGGCAGGAGGAACGTTTCCGTTTCGGCGTAGAGTATCAACGAAATGAACTCTATTCGCTGAGATTCGGCATTGATGACGCCTCTGTCTCATTTGGTGGCGGGCTGTATTATTTTGTATCTGAAGGAATTTATACGAACATAGATTATGCTTTTCAGCCGGAATTTGTCGGCGAAGGGGGAACTCATTTGTTCAGTTGGGAGTTTATATTCTAAATGAGAAATTTTATTAACATTTCGGTTGCTTTTCTGCTGTTCCAAACTTTCCTCTATGCCGGAGACGGCGCTGCAACCGGTATGTCGTTCCTTAAAATCGGTGTGGATGCAGCCTCTTCGGCAATGGGCGGGGCGGCGGTCGCCAACGCTTCAGACGCATCGGCGGCGTACTGGAATCCAGCCGGAATAGCCGTTTCCGACAGGATGAACGTCATCTTTTCTAATCAAGAGTGGCTTGCCGGCTCCAACAATCAATTTCTCGGTCTGAATATTCCTTCAGATAAACTGAACTTCGGGCTAAGTGTTGCTCTATCCGGTGTGGGCGATATCGAAAGGCGGGATGAACGTCCCACTGTGGAACCGTTGGGTTATTTCAGCTCGAATTCATTGGCAATGGCATTCAGTGCCGCGACAGCTGTGAATGGTAATTTGAAGATAGGAGCTACCGCAAAGTTTCTCTACGAAAAAATCCATATTTACTCCGCAAACGGGTTTGCTCTTGATTTCGGTCTGATTAAAAATCTCAATTTCTTTAATCTTAAATCCGCCTTAGTTCTGAAAGACCTCGGAAGCATGTCAACGCTGAGTAACGAATCAACATCGCTGCCGACACGAATTACGGGTGGTCTGAGCAGCGGTTTTGATCCGACAACTTCTCTCAGATTCAATTGGGCATTTGACATCGGTAAATATTTAGAATCCGATTCATTTGTTCGGCTCGGCGGAGAACTGATTCACAACGATATGCTCAGCTTGCGGGGCGGCTATAGACGCAACTCCGAAAATTCCTCCGGCATCACGGCAGGTATCGGCATCAGACTAAACCGATACTCTTTTGATTACGCCTACCTCCCCTTCGATTTCAACCTCGGCGATACGCACCAGATAAGCTTCGGGATAGGTATCTGATTCAAACTAATTGCTAAAAAAAATATTTCCTCACCGAAAAGTATACCATACCTATATAGCCCGTAAGTAAAATAAGGTATGACAGTTCCAAGAAGCGAAGAGTGTAGCCTTTTTTGAAGAACACGACCCATTCTTTTAAAGAAATCAGGAAATATCCGTTTAGTAGACCAATAAAGATTGAAATAACGGCTATAGCTAATGTGACAGGATAAACTGCGCCTTTATTGGACTTTGAGAGTATTGCCGGAATCAAATACGGCAGAGAGAGCAAAAGAAAAACATCAGAATTGTCCGGATACAGAAAAGCGAGAACCAGCTGTGTAACTATCGTTAAAACAGAGAAATCGAAAATCGCCCTCCGATTCAATCTTTCCACGCTTTCGGAGAAATCTGATTTGTTTTCTTTGTAATTAGATTTACCTGAATCCATGATCGGGAAATATTATGGAATTCAAAGTTCAATCAAAAGAAATAAAAAGCCCGCTTAGAATAGAAAGCGGGCTGAATGACTTTTTTACAGCAGATTATTTTTCTGATGCAAGCTGTGCGTTGCTATTCTCTAACATCTCATGAGCTCCTAAAGCAACAGTCCTAACCGTTTGATTCCGATCGTGTTTAGATACTTTTTTCAGCGCTCTTAACGCCTTTTTATCGCCTATCTTCGCAAGAGCTACTGCCGCGGATAGTCGTGCAGCATAAGAAAAATCATTGTTCAACATCCTAATAAGCGGTTTCACCGCTCTTTCTTCCTGATTGTCGCCGAGAATTTGTGCTGCGCTGACTCTCCATCCGAGGTTATCGGAAGTCAGCGCCTTGATGAGCTTTTTTGTATTGTTTTCTTCTGCCGTCGCAAGGTTGACCGCTCCCACTGTCAATCCCGCCGCTAATACGGCTGACATCAGTGTGGTTAATATTGCGCGTTTCATTTTTTACCTCCGTTGGCATATTTAATTCAAGCTCCCTTTTTCACTATTTACGTTGTTTCCATAAAAGTTATTTCAATGTATAAGATATTAAAAACGATAAAATTGTTTTCGATTATTATTATTTAGTGTGCGAGTCAGGATTTATCCTGACCGCGAAACTCTTTTCCAAAAGCGTCAGGACAAGTCCTGACTGCCACGAAATCTCTAAGAGTGTTGAGAACATTATGTCTTACTTCATGATAAAATTTGTTCAATAACAACATTTCAATAATTCTTGCTCATTTTTGACTGAATAGAATATCTTGTTTATAATTGCAACTTTACAAGCGGGAATTGAGTCATTAATAGTGTAGAATAGGAAGATATGGAAGATAGCCAACTTATACTGAAGTTCATTGACGGAGACGTTCAGGCGTTCAACGTCTTGGTGAACCGTTGGCAGAACAGAATCTATAACTTTGTTTTTAAAGTACTTGGCAAGAGAGAAGACGCTAAGGACGTTACACAAAAAACATTTATAAAAGTTTATAAAAATTTGAGGAAGCTAAAAGATAAGCAGAAATTTTCGGCATGGATCCATCAAATTGCGATGAACCATTGCCGTGACGAAATGAGAAAAAATAAACGCTCGCCGACTATTTCTATACATGAAAAGATCAGAACCAGCACCGGAGAGGAGATGGAACTGAAAGATTTTCTTTCAGACGGTTCAAGCGATATAGCCGACGAGCTATGTCAGGGGGAAGTAGCGGAAATAATCCGTAAGGGTCTGAAAATGATACCGGAGGAGCAACGAATAGTTATTATAATGAAAGAATATCAGGGGTTAAAATTCAGAGAGATTTCTGAAATATTACAAGAACCGCTCAACACTATTAAGTCAAGAATGTATTACGGATTAAACGCTCTCAGGAAAGCGTTAGCAGAGCTTGAGATCGATAAGGAGGTATTTCAATATGAAGTGTGATAAAATGGAGTTGCTGTTTGCCGATCTACTTTACAATGAGCTGAACGAAGGGGAGAAGGAATTTGCGTTTGAGCATATATCTACGTGCAAATCATGCGAAGTAAAATATAAAAACCTGCGGGAAACATCCGCAGCTCTCGGCAGGTGGAAAGAAGAAGATGCAGAGATGAATTTGGTTTTCATTGAGGAAAAAATACCCTTCTTTGAAAGACTCTTCGGAAAACTCGATCTGATCGGAATCAGTCCAAGACAACTTGTATTTGGAATGATCACTACGCTTCTTCTTGTAGTTCTGTTTACCGGTATATTGCGAACTGAGGCGATTTATCGTAACGGCTCCTGGTATATTTCATTCGGCAGCAACGCTAAGATGGAAAACCAAATGGAAGAGAGCACACTGATCGCCGATATCAAACGATTGCAGCAGGAAAATCTTGTATTTACGAATCGACTTCTTCTTGCCAGCGAAGAGCGTACTAGAAACGAAAATATTGCCGTGGTAAATGACCTGGCTAATCAGTTTGCGCTGTTAAGGAGACAGGATCTAACTCTTATAGGACGGTCTATCAACGAGATGTCACAACGGAGTGAGGGACGTTACGTCAGAACAAATCAACTCCTTGATGGTCTCTATAGGCTATCCGCATATCAACCGGGAGGATTAAGCGGCACAAGAAGTGTCGAAGGAAAATGAAAGAGGAAATTATGAAAAAAATATTTTGTATGTTTTTATTATCGCTTGTTTTGGGATTTTCATCTAATGCTTTAAAAGCGCAGAACAATCGTGAATTAGATCAGGAACGCTTGGTAAACGATCTTCGAATTATGGAAGGAATAATAGACAAACTCCTTACTCCATCCGGAAATGCCTTTTTTTCATCCGAGAGTGGCAGCCAGGGTTTTTATTTGCCTGATTATGGCGTAATATTCGCAGTTCCTATTTCAAAACCGTTCTCGGAATCTCTATTCGTTTTGCCAAGGATTGCTCGAGTTTTACGGGTTCCAACGGCTTCAGGAAATGATGACAAAAATGATGATTCTTTTAGAATTTCCTTTGGTTTTGATGAAAGCGAAGAAGATGAGGAACGAGCCAAAAGAAAAGAAGAGAAAGAGAAAAAGGAGCTCGAGCGGATTTCATCTAAGGTCAGTGATTTTCTCGGAATTTATGCGGATGCGATCGGTCAGTTAAATGAGAGAGACAGGATAGCTATCTATCTTTTCAACTCCTCGAATCAATCGCCGGAACATCTTTTCTACGTACTGAAGAAAGATATAATCGCGTTTAGATCGGGCAAGATTAAGTCAAAAACTTTTAATAAAAAGATCAAATACTCGTCGCTGCTAAAAAACGATGATATGAGCTCTCAAATCGATATTATGGCTTACGTCTTGAATACATCTTTGAATACTCCATTGTCCGGAGCGTATAGCTTCCGAATGAGAGATAATGGCGTTAATGGTCTCTATCTTGACGGTTTCGGGGCATTGTTCATAGTAAACAGACATCAAATTTCATCCAGAAATAGTTTTTATGTTATAGAGTCCCAATTGAATTATGCAAATGAAGAGCTCGCAAGAATTAATGAACTTGATTTATTTAACTCTGGCCGTGAAATATATTCCGCTAAAAAAGCTCCTAAGACGAGCGCCTCCGCGAGAAAAAAGGAGAGAGTGTCAGCTCGAAAAAAAGCTATGCAAAAGGAGATGGAAGAGTATAGAAAATCTATAGAGGAATACAAATTATCCTTTTCTACACTCCTCGGAAATTACGGACATACGCTTCGATTAGTGAACGACACCGAATGGATAGGAGTTTTGACTAACTGGCAAAATTCGAATAGACATGATCACAATTCAGGAAGAAATAACGCTCTTATCATGAAAGTCTTAAAAAGAGACGTTGACAGGTACAATTCAGGACGAATTTCTAAAGAAGATTTTTTCAAAAAGATAGGCTATACAGAATATTAAAATCGAAATATTTGATGAAAATGGCTGTTTCATTGTATAAAATGGTCAACAAAAAACTTCTTGACATACGAAAAGAGTGCGTATATATTTGCTACCAATACAGTTATTTACAGCAGGGGCAACGTGAAATATGTGTTTCCCCCGCACTTATTTCGATACGTGCTCCTGCCCCCTTTGAAACGAAAGAAGCCTTCTTATATAAGAAGGCTTCTTTACTTCAAACTACTGACTCTTCTTAAAGTGACTTCAAAGCGCTGCCTTCGTCATCGTAAATAATGAAAACTTTATCGAGACGGGCGATTCGCATAAGTGAGGTTACCTTGGGTTGGGGATTTATTATAAGACATTTACCTTCCCGGTCGGCGATCAACCTCCTGCCAAAAAGTAAAGAACTCAGTCCACTGCTGTCTATTGATTTTACCATCGCTAAATTGAACAGCAAATTTTTTACTTCTTTATTTCGTAATAGCTCATCTAACTTTTCCTTTACTTCAACTGACAACGCAGTGTGAAGTCTGTGTTCTTCTATTCTGAAAATCAGAGTATCTTCTACTTGATCATGGCTATATTCCATATCGATATGTCCTTAGTTCGGATTTCACGGTGTTTAACTGTTAAGAGCTTTAATTTCTTTAATCATTTTGGGTACCACTTCAAATAAGTCTCCAACAATACCATATGTAGCAACTTTGAAAATTGGAGCATCGGCATCTTTATTAATGGCTACTATCACCTTTGAAGAAGACATCCCCGCTAAGTGTTGTATAGCGCCGGAAATTCCGCAAGCGATATACAGATTAGGCGAGACGGTCTTACCGGTTTGACCTACTTGCTCTGTATGAGGTCTCCATCCTGCGTCAACCACCGCCCTACTCGCGCCGACTGCTGCGCCGAGCACATCGGCTAACTCTTCCGTCAAATGAAAATTTTCCGGTCCCCCCATTCCACGCCCGCCGGAAACTATTATTGAAGCTTCCGTGAGTTCCGGTCTCTCGCTTTTAACATGCTGCACCTCTGATACAGGATTTTTCTTCTCACCGATTTGTAATTCAATAACTTCCGGATCTGTATCACCCTCCGCTTTTTTTGGAAACACGTTAGGTCTTATGGAAAGGATTTGAAGTTCGGAGTCAATTCTTAACTTTATGAGTGCCTTTCCCGCATACACCGGTCGCGTAATAATTATTTTTCCGTCTATAACTTTCACACCCGTACAATCTGTTGCCAAGCCTGCGCCAAGAGATGATGCCGCCCTCGGGGCGATATCCTTTCCCATTGCAGAGGCAACAATGATCAGTACGGAGGGTTGCGCTTTTGAAACAGCTTCCGCTAAGAGAGCTGTATACCGTTCCCCGTCATACTGATTCAGCTCCTCGCTATCGGCAAGGTACACTTTATCAACACCATATTGTTTGAATTCAGAAGATAAACTTGAACTGTTTGCACCGATAATAGCAACACTTAGCTCTCCACCAATCTCTTTTTTTAGTTCTCTTCCAAGTGTAGCCGCTTCCAATGAGGAAGGCTTTAATACTCCTTCTCTTTGTTCGGCAAATATGAGTACTCCTTGTGCCAACTTACCACTCCTTATCAGATAACTTTCGCTTCTTCCCTCAGTATACGTACTAATTCGCCTGCGGCTTCCGGTCCTTCGCCGACTATTCTTCCTTTCGGCTTTGGCGGCGGAAGCTCGAGAGAGAGGATCGTTAATTTTTCATTGCTCATAGAAACTTGCCGTTCTTCAAGCGGTTTCTTTTTAGCAGCCATAATACCCGGAAGTGACGCGTACCTCGGTTCGTTCAACCCTTTTTCAGCAGAGAAAAGTGCAGGAAGATTCACGGTTATCAGCTCTGTTCCCCCTTCTATATTCCTTTTAGCGCTTCCGCTTTCTGTAGTCAATTCAAGGTTTGATATTGCCGTTACGGCGGGAATATCCAATAGCTGCGCGAGCCTGTTAGGCAGCTGATGATTATCGCAGTCTATGGCTTTCTTACCGCAGAAAATGACGTCAAATTCTATTTCCTTGATCGCCGAATATAATAGCTCGGCGATTGTCGAAGAATCCGCTAATTCCGCATTTTCACAGATAAGATGCAGCGCCTCGTCAGCGCCCATTGCGAGAGCTTTTCTTATATTCTGAGTAGCGGTAGCCGCTCCCAAAGTTAGAATGGTCACCTTCCCGCCGTGGGCTTCTTTGGCTCTTATAGCCTCCTCTATTGCATATTCGTCATATGGATTTATCTCAAACACTACATCTGTCTGCTCTATGGTCACTCCGTCAGAATTGATCTTGACCTTTGTTTCACTGCTCGGAACGGATTTCATGCATACTACTATATTCAACTATCTCTCCATAGATTTTCATTCTTCTGTAACTTAAAATTCGGGTTGAAATTACTCTTTGATCTCAGTGAAATGCAAGCTCAGAATACTGCTGTATTTTATAAGTGAGCAGCGGAAAAGCGTTCAATAAAAGGGCAACGCTCCCATTGAATATTTTCAATGAGAGCGCTTAGTGAGGGCCCCAAAACATGGTAAAGGTAACAAATCCTTTTGGTACCCTCATGCATCTGATACCTGTTTTGGTTCCCATAATTTAATCGAATTTGAAGGTGTATCCACTTCAGAGTTCTCCGAATCCTCTATCAGAGTCATCCAAATCAATGCAACAGCCCTGTCAAAATCCTCCCGGCTTGGTTCTTCAATCTCATTTTTTATCTTCGTTGATGAACTGTGTACGGGAATTAGATCCTCGATAATCAATGGAAACTCATCGCCCTCTGGGTTTGCCATCAATATCATTATATTTTTGTTTTTCGCCATTTTATTCATCTCATCTCTTATAGTAAATTATCGGACAGGTAATATTAAACTGAACATTATTGAGGAGACAGCCTAAAATTGATAAGAAATATCGCCGAATTGGCGTTAAAAGCCCCTAAATACGGCTATTTTAGGCAGTTTTGAAAGTTTAGATAATTTTGTTAATGTTTTTCGAGTAGTATGCCAGCTGAGGCAGCTTTACGGACGTTTAAGAAAAAAGCCGATTTTTACCTGATAGGACGAAAACAGCAGCCCATATCCTCCAATCACGTTGCTTTCCGGAAGATAGTTCGGATCGGTAGGAGCGTCCTCTATGTTCCCAATATGATAATTATAATATGCCTGGTCGAGGGCGTAGACCTCAAAAGACTGCCGACCGTAAAAAGTGTAAAAGATCCAACCCATCTTTTGTTCCGAATCGGGATCCACACTGTTGAAGATTATACGGCTGCGAGTGCGTATTCTTTCGTTAATATCCTTATCGCTGTCATCTCCGATACCGTTCCATTTGAAAAGAAAAGCTTTCAGATCATTGTCTTCGGTGATCATAGTTTCCTTACTTGGCTCCAATGCCCTGTTTACAAATCGTATAATAGGAGGAAATCTTCCTCCAACCTTCGAGTCTATCTTAAAGGAGAAAAGGTAAGGATCTAAAAATTGCGCATCGTCGCCTGCCGGTATATAAGTAAGAGAATCACCCTCGTTAAGTTCCGGTGTCATATCAACTAAATATATAGGATAGGGTACTGTTGTAGTCGCTGATATCGGGGGGAGATCGCCATATGATGCTTCTATCGTATATGATTTTCCGCTCCTTATCAGGAATGAACTACTCGAATATTCATACTTGCCCGGTGTAGTCTCGGTAAGCATGATCTCGGCAGAATCGTACTTTAATATCACGGTCGCGCCACTCAGCGCCGTGCTTAGTGTGTCAAAATTATCTTCTATCGCAGTAGCAACATCCAATCTGATAAGAACTTCGGTGCTTCCCCATTCGAGGTTCCCGTTAAGCACGATTTTCTCTTCGAATTGCATGGGATCTGGCAAGTCTATTATCGAATCACATGAGAGCAGACCGATTGAACCGACGAATAAAAAAATCAAGACCATTATTCTATTTCTACTCAAAATTCCATCCTAATTCCGATAGTGGGAAACAATGGAATTCCCCTAAGATCATTTCGTTCAACAACCTTTCCATTCTCGGTATCCTCAATATCCCAGCTGACAGCGAATAAGTTTTTTCTATTTAAAACGTTAATTATCTGTAAATAATAATCTACCTTAGCCCCCTTAATTTTCTTATGCTTAGTAATACTGAAGTCGATTCTGTTATTATACGGCAGCCTCGAATTATTTCTCGAACCCGGTATAAGGTCATAATCAGGTTGCCGGTATTCAGGTTCCCAGTATGCGTAAGATCCTAACTGCTGAGTAAACGGAAACCCCGTGGTGTATACCCAGCTAAATCCGAACTGAGTCGATTTGGATTTATGATAATTCATTACACCCTTAAGTGTATGCCTTCTGTCCCAATTTGCCCAATACTTCGGTTCATCTTCAATCTGCTTTATGACATAAGAATGGGCATATGAAAAATTTCCGTTCATCGCACCCACCTTTTTTTCAAAAAACAGTTCAACCCCGAATGCATCTGCTTCCGTTACAGCAAATATATCTGCCACAGCAGGATTGATCAACTGTTCATCAAACGTTGCAAACTCCGGCCTTCCGACCAACAGATTATTCATCTTCTTGTAATAAGATTCAATAGTCACCCGGTCAAAACCGGAAAAAGTAGTCTCATAGCCGAACATTATCTGGTCTGCATACTGATTGGGCACTGACTTATCTATCGCGAACCATTGGTTGATTATGTTGAACGAAAATTCATCGTTGAAAGTATAGATATATTGATAATACCTGCCTATCGAAAAATTGAACGCATTGAAATTACTAATAACTTTTTTTATTGACACTCTCGGAGAGAATGTCAATCTATCGGTTGAATCATTATAGTAGGTTGACCTTAACCCTGTCTGTATGACCCAACCCGGAAGAGACAATCTGGAATTTACATAAAACGCAAAGAATTTAGGACTTTGGTCTATTCGTATAAGTTCTCTACTATCAAAACTCTGAAAAAATTCCACTTTCAGATCTTTGAGTTCTGTTCCGAAGCTTATCTCATGATCCTCAGTTCTAAAATATGTTAAGTCGCCCTTTGCCGTCCAGTCCCGAACTCTGTCGACCCCACGGAAAGCATCTTCTCCCCCAAAATTGAAGTGAGCGGAAAACTTACTTCGGGCTATCATAAACGTTGAAAACAACTGGTCGCTGAACAGATGTCTCCAACGTGTAGAGATCGTTCTGTTTCCCCAATTAATATTCGCCGTTGCTTCTTTCCAATCAAGCACATCATTTCCATAGTACGCGGATATCCGCAACCGGTCGTTAGGCGACAGATCCTGATAAATATTTGCCTGCAGATCATAAAAATAATAAGGAAATTCAAAATCACTTATCCCCAGCTTTCTTGAGGCGTCCAATGCCTTATCGATATAAGTTCTCCTGCCCGCGAATAGCCATCCTCCATTCCCGATCGGCGCTTCAAGCAATAACTTTGAAGAGACGAGACTAATTTCCGCAGAGCCGGCGAACCGTTTATTATTGCCGTCCTTCGTTTTAATATCGAGCACAGATGAAAGCCTGCCCCCGTATTCCGCAGAGTATCCTCCCTTCATCAGTTCCGCTTCGCGAAGCCCCTCCGTGATGAATGTCGAGAAAAACCCGCCCAAGTGAGAAGGATTGTATACTGTTATTCCATCCAACAAAATCAGATTCTGATCGGTGTTTCCGCCTCTCACTATCAATCCTGATGAATAATCGTTTTGCGCCGCGACGCCGGGCAGAAATTGCAGCGCCCTGAACAGATCGACCTCTCCAATACTGGGAAGTGATTTTATCTGCCTCGGACTAATTGAAATTGTTGATATATTGATATTATGTTCGAATTTTGAGAGCTCGTCTGTCACAATTACAGTTTCACCCTCTATATCAACGGGGGAGAGATCAACGTCCATGCGTAAAGATTTTCCTTTTCTAAGCTCAAAACTCTCTTCATGTTTCGAGAATCCTATGAAGGTGACTATAAGCGTATATTCCCCCGGTGGTAGATTAGGCATCGAATAGAACCCTTCGATGTTACTTACCGTACCTATTGTAGTACCTCTCAAAAAGATATTTGCGCCATAGACGTATTCACCCGTAGAAGCGTCTGTAATTGTACCATGCACGGTTGTGGATTCTACAGGATTGTTCCCAAAAGCGTACGATGACAGCATCATTGACAGTAATAGGGGGATCTTTGCTTTTAATAGATCTGAAGCAATTCTCTTAGTAACTCCACCATCATTGACAGATTTCATTAAAACTTTCACCATAATTTATGCAACCTAAATAATTACGAAATTTTTGAATAAATGTTTTGACTTATTTTATTTCAAATTCAGATAGTTAGTTCATATACTGTTTTACAATACAGCAATTGATTCCCATCAGATTAAAAACGCTATGCCGGTAAGAGACAGAATTATCCCTGACAGAACCTCTCCGTATTTCTCAAGGAATTTAAATTTAAATTTGTAAGAAGTCAGAAGCCCCAAAGAGGTAAGCCCGACAAGCAGAAGAATCGTTGTTAAGGCAAACGCCGCTGAAGCGAGCAACATTACGATTAATCCTTTAGACACTGTAGCAGAAATCACCGGCAGCGCCACAACACATGGATTAAGACCCATGACCAATGCCAATCCCCAACCGGTTATATTTCCTTTCTTTCCCTTCAGGTTATCTTCATGCGAGTGTGGTCCGTGAGAGTGCCCGATGTGAAGAGATCCTCCTTGTGACTTCAATCCCCAGACGGAGTAAAATATTCCGAATAATAAAAGACTTATACCTATGACCGATTCTATATTTTCTCCAATTGAGGAAGCCGACGCTATTCCGATTATATAACCTAATGTGCCCAATCCGATCGATACTACTACATGCAAGGTGGCAGATAGAGCGGAATAGGAGAGAGTCTTTCCCTTTGACCAACCTTGTGCCTTGCCGACGAGTACGAAGGGCAGCCAATGATCCGGAATTACGGCATGCAAAAACGCTGTAGCAGAAGCCGATGCTATGAGGACTATTCCCGCGTCAGGTAACTCCATTAGCCTGAAAATGCCTTATTGCGTTCCGCCGCAGTTCTATCAAACAGGCTATTAAGTAAATCGATCTCTGATGAAGCCAGCGTAACTTCTCGCCTCTCCATCACCCGCGCTGCCGTATCGATGGCTTTCTCCAAGATGTGCTCTGTCATACCGTCAGCGCCTCCCCAAGAAAATGAAGGAATAAACTTAGGTGGAAATCCTCCTCCATAAATATTACACGCGGTTCCAACGTTAGTTCCCGTGTTGAACATAGTATTGATCCCTACTTTGGTATGATCACCCATGATCAGTCCGCAATGTATTGTGCCCGTGTCTATGAATTTTCCATCGACATAAAATTTCACCTTCCGATAATTATTCTTAAGATCGCTATTGTTGCTGTCGGCGCCCAAGTTAACCCACTTGCCTATATAAGAATTTCCCAGATAGCCATCATGCTGCTTATTCGAGTAGGAGTGAATTATTGAATTACTGACTTCCCCGCCGACCTTACATTCCTCGCCGATAGATGTACTTCCGTAAATTCTCGCTCCCGCTTTTATAACAGAGTTCTCCCCGGATATAGACAGGTCCCTGTATGACGGAATTCGACATGATATGAACGCCCGGAGCAATTATGATTGGTCCCTCCTCTGCATCGAGAACGGTTCCAGGTTTAATTTTAACTCCCTCACTAACCGATATCATGTCGCTGTTCAAGACAACAGCGCTGTCGTAAAGATTACCCTCCATCTTCGGACCTTCAAATTCTCTTTCTATCTCATTTCCATTTTCAAGAAACAGCTCCCATGGATAATCCAGCCATAAGCATTTTATTGCCTTTTCATTTAGGTCTGGAAAATCTTCTCTGCTTAGTAATTTGCCTCCCGCTGCTCTGATTTTTTTAAGATTATCGCCGGTCAAAACAGCTGCCGCAATTTTCCCGTTATTAGTATAAAGCAAGTCTTCATCGGAACTGATTTTTTCTAACTCTTTTTCCGGAATAACAGAACGTCCGTTAATGAAAATATATTTATCTGCCGAGTATGTATTTATTTCGGCTTTTGGATTTCGGTCCGCCATCACGGAAGCTAATTCAGCGCGACAGTGCAAAGATATGAACTCATCTCCAAAAATCCGCAGATATTTTTCTCTGATCGAACGAATTCCGAACTTCAAATCGTATACAGGGCGTAGATGCGCCAAGGGATTCAAGTTCCCTGCAAATTCATCTTCAAACAACGCCAATATCATAGAATTCACAATAACTCCTTTGCCGGGTCCTTGCATCCGTTCATCTATTTTGCCCTGCTCGAGAGTTTCAGATTTTCAAGCGGTATCAGGTTCGTATATTCATCCCTTATGGTTCTGTAAGTATTCTCTAAACTCGAATTGGTTTCATTCATTTCAAGCAGCACATTATAAAACTCATCCGCGCCTTCCCATGCAAAGCCTATGATCAGCCCGTCTCCCAATTTCATCGACAGATATGCTGCGTATAAATGATAATTTGTGTTAAGGTCCACTATCAGGTCATAGGTAGAAAACCCCTGTTCAATTATCCATGAAGGTTTGGGAATTTTCCAAAATCCGAGATCGGTCTCTTTTATCACGATTTTCCGAGCGTTACTTTTTATTCGATAATCCGCTTCAACGCTTTCATGCATTAGCACGGTTATGCGTTTTGAAACGGGGGATTCCAATACCCCCCTGAACACATACCTCGCAATCCTGAATTGATTGTGATCTTCCGGCATGCAGAGTAAAACGCCTGAACTCTGCTCTATGCTTCTGCCGATAGAGAGTTGAGATCTCTTCTTCCCTTCAGTACGGGAAAATATTGTAAGCGCATAACCTGCTATATCTTCTCTCAATGACATCTGTTTTAATACTCAATTTTAATAAATCAACAAGCGGTAATATACTGATTTATTTTTTCAGATGAAATTGTGATGATTACTCGACTATTCATAAATAAGCTCTATCAGCGTTCTTCCGACTGCGGCGAGGCTTGCAGGACTGCACATCTCGGGGGTATCAAGGGATGTATGCCAGAGATTTATGCCGCCGCGGGTGTAATCAAAATCAATAATATCTATCGCTTCGATACCGGCATATTCGTATAACATAAGATGATCATCTTGAACATAGCTTCCCAATCTTCGCTTGAATTGTGATGCTCCTGCTCTCTCTGCTGCATCCCACACTTTTTCTACCAATTTCTTATTTCGCTCAAAAGAATACCGTTCTATCGGCAGCTCGAGTTCAGCATCTCCGACCATATCTATTATAATCGCCCACTTTGGTTTTTGCCCTGTGAAGTTCTTTGCGAAATGTCTCGAACCGAGAAAGTACCTGTCCAAGTCACCCTCTTCGCCGAAATCTTCACCATCAAAGAGAATCAGATCAACACCGACAGGAGGGGGGTTTTCGCTAAATACTTTCGCCAACTCTAATAACACAGCTACTCCGCTTGCACCGTCGTTTGCGCCAAGTAGCGGTTGATTTCGTTTCGATGGCATTTTATCCTGATCCGAACGCGGTCTCGTATCCCAATGAGCCGCTAACAAAACTCGATTAGCATCAGAAACTTTAAATGAGGCAATGATATTTGTCAAGTCGAGCGATATGCCCGTCCTTTTATCAAAATGGCTGAATTTTTGCACCTTTACACTGTCCGCAAAAGTTCTCATTTCAGTTAACAGATAATTAAGCGTATTTTTATGACCCCTCGAACCGGGATTTCGAGGACCGAAATCACACTGTTTGACGAGATAGCCAAATGCGCTGTCTCCATCAAAATCCGGTTTATTCCCGCCGCAGGAAAACAGGGTCAGAACAAATAGAAAACTAAGCATTGCCGAGACTGATAACTTCAATTAATTACCCCCTAATAGCAATGTTTACCGTGACGCCAAAATCCCTGAAACTTGTAGAGCCTTGTATTGTCTCTGTCTTTCCGAATTCAAAGAATACACCTCCATTCAATTTAGAGCTGAAAGAGTAAGTCATCTGCGGATTTAAGCTCCATCTTCTGGAGAGATTAATAGGAGCGAATTCTCCTTCAGTTGTACCTGTTCTCGTAAGCGTTTCACTCTTACCGTTATCATAGGTCAGGGAGAACGATACCTGGTTATCGAGTTTCAAATCCTTTAAGAAAACAAGAGGAATATTGAGCCCTCCACGTCTTGAGTAGTTTGCGGTTAAAGAAATATTAGATGTATTCTGAAGTTGAGTGCCTTCTCTTATTCCACCGAAGAAATTTGATATTGATGATGATTTGTTAAACCTGAATGTAGCAGAAATATTCTTTTTGAAATTAAAGGTCATACCCACAAGCGGTTGCCATGATTTAGAATAATCCACACCAGTTATCTCCTTCGATATAGAATCCGTATTTGTTTCTTGTATAAACCTGATGGTCTCCAATCCCTTTTCATTCTCCTTTCCTCCGAACCCATGCTCAAGACTCACACTTTTGGTAAACTTAGTAAATATCGGCAGTTTCTCAAGACCCGACAATCGAAAGTTCCAGTTTGGAAAGGGGAAGCCGTCTCTTCCTGTTACGCCTATCGGGAAAAAATCTCTCGTCTTTGTTATGTTCAAATTGCTCGAAGAGGTTCTATTTCTTCGTTCGTTCTGACTATAGGAAAAATTTACAGTAAAATTCCGGCTTATATTCAGTCCGCTTCGAGTAGAAAAATTAGTTGTTTCCCCTTTTCTGTTTTCAGCAACAACACGTGGATCTCTTTCTACATTCGGATCCTCGGTGAACCCTAATTTATATGCATATCCCGGTTCTCCTAACAAGGCGGGGTTCGATATATTTTTGTTTTTGGAATAAGTAAAATTCACCGGTTGTAATTTTTTCGAAAGTGATGTTAAGAGTTCACCGACAGTAGGATTATTTTTTTCCTTTTTAATTATTTCATCTTTTTGTTTTTTCTTCCCCCTACCTCTCGTCGAGCGGCGGCTTGACCGTTTTTTACTCTTTCCTTTTTTAGGCTTAGTATCTTCTTTGGCGAAAATTGACATGAATTTCTTCAGATTGAAATTTAAATTAGCGTTAAACTGATTTTGATTGCTCACATTGTTTCTACTCAATGTGTCTACCCTCTGAATCTGGAGCCGATACGTGCTGCTGTAGCCAAAGCTTGTTGACATAAAGTCGAAAATTCTGGGGTTCCACTTGGTCGAAAAATTTTCATTTCCATTCGTGAGAATTCCGAAATCCCCTGAATACAGGTCAGATTTTCTCTGCCTCAATTCACTTAGATCGTTTGTCCAGCCTCTTCCATAATCGAGAGTTACCGATTTAAATATAGGAAAGCCGGTTTTAAAGTTCCTTACCATGTTAAATTTGTAAGATTCTGTCGGAACTCCGCGACGAGGAATATTGTTACTCTTCGATTCGGTCGCTTTTATATTCCAGTTGAACGAATTCGGATAATAATTAAATTTTTCATCTCCTATTTTCTTGCCAAGCCAGGGGACGGGTCTAACCCAGAAAAACGGCTTTATCTTTGATTTACGCTTTATAGGTAAATTATAAGCATAGCCACCATTGTATGCAGTGGAAAATTTCTTTGCAATTTGGTTGCTGCTCCCGTTTTGATTTACGATATTCAAATTCGCCGAAGATTTATCCAAACTGTATTTTATGAACTTTGAGCGTGATTTACTGTTCTTCTTAAAAGATATTTTAAAGATCTTTTGGAGATTAAGATTTTTAATAGAATCGGGAGCAGCTCCCTGTACCCTAATATCTGTCCCCGGAAAATATTTGGGAGTCCTAACCGAACGGTTTATATTAAAGGATATCGGAATTGAAAGCCCCCATCGAGGCGGCAATAGTTTGTTTGACTGAAATGTATTGTTGAACCTGTACGAAAAATTTTCAGCGCTTCCACCCGCTTTACCGATTTTTTCCTGGATTCGATGAAAATCGGCATCCTGCTTCGTCACACTAAAGTTCACGTTTCCGATGTCGGCTATTTTAAGTGATGCGCTTGCGCGCGCCGCGATTCCTCCCTCCCTGCTGATTTCAGACACACGAAGTTCGTCAAGCCAGATCTGACCTGAAATCGGCGCCACCTTGTGCTTATTTTTGATCCCGATTACAATCTGCTTAAGTCTCGTTAATGACGGAGAATTCACTATTCGCACTTTTTTCCCTTGCCCGATGTTGAAGGAGTCTCCTTCTCGCAATTTCAGCTGCGTCAGTAGATCTAAGTCGATCTCGATAAAATTCCGTTCGTCCCACCCGGGATAAACCGGTTCCGATATCTCGTAGTAACTGTCATCATTTCTGCCTAACCTCATGAAAAACTCTACCGAAGAACTGTCTTTGCCGAAATGTTTATCTCCATGCACAAACATCTTGAGCTTTCCGTATCTTATTATATCCTGCTCGTTGAAAAATACCTTCCTTGCTGCTCCGATAGCTCCCGGAGGCAGATCGTCAAATTTAAGAACTAACGATTGTTCTTTCGCTCTTACCCTTGTTATCCGGTCTTCAACTCCCTCAACTCCGGGAGGCGGTTGAAGACTCGGATCGCCATTCTCCCTCTTGCCGTCATAGATATCGCTGTTATCTTCCGTATTCACAATTGTAATCGCAAAGGAGGAATCTTCCTTGTCAAACTCGGCAAAACCTTTGCGTTTTACTCCTAACTCCTGCCACTCGTTCGCGACCATTTCAATAGTCGCTATCTGAACAACTTTCTCACCTGTTAGACCTGTTATCCAAACTCTAACATATTGTATATCTTGGAAATTAACGTTCGCACCTGATTTATAATTATATGAATTTATCGGTAGCCGGAAAAGGCGCCAGGCATTCTTATCTCCTCCTGCAACGAGATGATCATCTCTGCCATCCAGCCAGAACGAGTACTCAAAGTAATCGCTTCTCGTGTCAAGAAATGTGTTCCTGTTGAGATCCTCACTATCAGGGATTCTCCCGCCTTCATCATTCTGGTTACCCTCTGTTCCGTTTATTCTACGATAATTGAGCGGTCTGACGTTCGAATCAAATTCCCAATTATCCGCATTTGGATCCGGATTGGAGTTCGGATCATAGCCCTCCTCATCCTCGTCATCCAATCCGTCAATTCCCGTATCCTCACCTTCATCAACTATATTGTTGCCGATAGTCCCAGCCACAGGTATATCTTCCGTATTGTACACATTGTCATCATTTGCGTCTTCGCTAATATGACCAATATCTAAATTAATCTGTCCTTCGCTTCCCCTAATCCATATCTCAATAAATTTGGTCTGGGTTTGATCGAAAAAGCTTGCTGGCAGCGCTCTCATTACGCCTCCCCATCGTTGCTCCTGTGCGATAGTGCTGTCGGCTACATCTCTCTGGTTTTTTTCTGTATCGATTACTATGTTCAGCACGTCAGTAAAAAGATTACCTGCCTGATTCCCAGTATCCCTGTCCTTCCAAATATTTGTTGTTAACACACGATCAAATGGATTGTACCAGTATGTAAATGCTCTCTCATCATCCATCTTAAAATCCGGAGGAGATGCTTTATACCAATGCTTTCGGGTTATAGTCAGAGATGTGACTCTCTTACTTGCTTCGAAATCATCTAAATATGCTACTCCCTGATTGTCGCCCGTTTCAGAACTGTTCAGTGTGTTAGGATTCGGAATTATCCTTGCGATCTCGCCTTCCATGCTGAACGAAGAAGGTTGATCAGTTTTAATTAAGGGAAGAGCATTCACGCCCCTTGAAATAAAATTAGGTTTCGCCGAATATTTACCGTTAAAATCCCACAGCATATTTCGTATCGGTTCTTCACCGACTCTCACCTTCCGGTCTATTGTACTCTTGCTGTAATAAAGAAATGTTCCGCCGAAAAATGAATTTTCTCCAAAGCGATACTCCGCTCTCGTTCCCAAAAGCGATTTTTTGTCCAATTGAAAGAGCTGATTATTTTCGTATTTTATTTCTAAGTTGGCTCCCGGATCGGTGGCGCCTTCCTTTAGAAGTGTCAACTGCCCCGTGAAAGTATCTATAGTATAGTCTGATCCTCTATTGAGCACTACACCGTCCAATGTAACCTCTTCGCTTCCCTCAATAAAGTTTAAACCGAGGCTTATTGTAGATGACCGATTTTTATAAGAGACAATAATTTTGAATTTGCTTGCCGCTTGCCGTTCTGTCGGTATGGTGTTGTCATAAATAGCCTGACTGTAAAAACTCGAGTCTAATGCCTTTGGAGTATAAAACGGTCTCAAAGCCGGAAACCATAACTCTCCTCGTTGTAAATTGATTATAGCGTCACTGTCTATATCGAAAATTTCGTCAGGTTGTGATTTACCGTTAACATCAAGGGAGTCAAGTCCGAATAACTGAAGAAAATTTATGCCGTTCGAATTTCTCTCCTGCGGCTCTCCTGAGGAACGATCATCAACTATCTTTAATTCGAATCCCTCACTGTTTATATTTGTTGCTCCAAGATAATAGACATTTTTGAATTCCAAATTCCATGTCAGATCTGTCGGAAATGGATTCCGTCCCTTTATGAGTTTCAATACAGCCAATTCGGCACTGTCTCCTTCAAGAGTCACACTTTGTCCGCCGAAGACATCTCCTCCAAAATCGATATAGCTTATCGCAAGAACATCATTCTTACTCATGTATGTATTCATCCTGATGAATCCATGATTTTCGCTCACTTCGTAATCTATATTTTTTATCAATCGTTTGAATCGCTGCTTTATTCCTCCGAAATCTGTAAAATTTTCAATTTGCTCAGGGGAATTCGGATCGGGCACGGCTATCGCCTCGAAGCTTCCGGTTTCAGTGCCGCCGGCAGTCAGATAAACCTCTATATTTTGAATCCTCCTGTTCGCAGGTTTAGCGCGAAATAAAGTTTCTATAGTTGGATAGAAACTATTTTTATAGTAATCATCGAGAAAAAAATATGTGTTTCTCAAATAACCGTAATCGTTTATCCTTTTCACCTGTGAAGTTGCTCCACCATCCAATGTCAGCTTTGCTTTTTTCCCTCTTTCAACGCTCGCAATTGACGTAATTTCCATACCACCAATCTTCATTAGTGATTTTAACCCGAATAACCCTTGATTGCGCCCGCCTGATACGGCGAACTTAGTTCCCGGAAGGGTGAGATCGATGTTGCCTGCGTCTATGCGTTTAATGATTTCATCTTCATTTCCCACGTAATGAATTTTTAACGCATTCTCAAACTCAAAATCCCTTTCGGAATCCTGGTCGACAAGCAAACTAATCTTATCACCGATAGTTCCTTCAATGTTGAATCGCTGCTTTTGGTCAAGCTTGAAGGAAGTGCTTTGGTTCTCTGCAAAATTAAGGGCGACCGTACTCCTGCTTTCGTTTCGAATACCACCCTTTATATTGATATTACCGGTCACCCGAAGCGCTACGTCCTGTCCCGCAATCGTTCCGCCGACGATTTCGATAGCCCCTCCACGTCCTGCTTCTCTCTCTCGTTTTATCACTTCCTCTAATCTTTCCGTCCAAAATTCTAAAAAACTATGATCCTTGGCGAGCAAATAATAATCCGATCGGCTTATGATGGTCGGAGCTTGAATATCTTTCCCCCGATACGTTCTTCGAAATATAAAATATGTTCCGGAAGAATCCATTTTTACTGTTGATTTGATCAAGGGTGATTTTAAAGGCAGTACCGCGCCATCTATCACAATATTAGAATCGTGAGGAGACCAATATAGCGCTTGAAAACTCCCTTCGAACAGCGGAACAAATCCGGGAATAGGATAGATCGACAACTGTTCATTTTCCTGCGCAAAAAGCGCCGGAACCTGAAGCATGGACAGAACAAACACTGTTATATAACAGCGACACTCAGTTAAGAACCGCCGCTTGTCGCTTTTGTTGTTGTTTTTAATATTTTTATTCATTTTTTTTGAATGCGGCTTTTATGACGCAATCATCGTATCATTATTTCTCTATAAGTCCCTCCTATTATTATTTTAAAAACTTGGTATCCAATATTCGCAGTATTTCCTCGAACGCTTTTCCTCTGTGGCTAAATGCCCTTTTTTCTGATCGCGTCAATTCTCCGAACGTCTTCTCCGAATATATTGATTGGAAGAGTGGATCATAGCCAAATCCGTTGGTCCCCCTCGGTTCGCTTGTTATCAATCCCTCCACTTCTCCCTCTGCTTTGAAATGTCCAATCTCATCTACAAATACGGCAACCGTTACAAACTTCGCCGTGCGCTCCGCTTCAGGGACGTTATTCAAGTTCTTCAAAAGCAATTCGCGGTTTTCTTCGTATGATACATTTTCTCCCGCATAACGTGAAGACCACACACCCGGCTCTCCATCCAATGCTTCAACGAAAAGACCCGTATCATCCGCTAATGCCGGTAGCCCCGTTGCTTTTGCGGCACTTTCTGCTTTCAATAAAGCATTCTCTAATAAAGTATCTCCGGTTTCTTCAACTTCAGGCGCTTGAGGAAACTCATTCAACGAACTGAGTTCAAAACTGCTCCCTTCAAATATTTCCTTAATTTCCATAAGTTTATCTTCATTTCTGGTAGCTATAACGAGTTTCATTCTTAAACTACTCTTCTTTTACTAATTAATGTTGTAATAGTTTCCTGATTATAGACTGCGTGAGGCAATCCTGAAATGTATAACACTGTTTATCTTCTTTATTCCTATAAATACAACTGCGTAGCTTTTCTCAAGCGCGTTTCCTAATCGATATTTTATATGTCTCTCCATCCTTTTTCGTCACCTTTATTGCATCAGAACGCCGTAAAAGTAAAACCCAAGCCGAAAAGTGTCAATGCTTTTGTGATTCGATATTTTTACGTTTTCTTTACCGTATAATATTAATTAATTAAAGGTGTTTTGAAATACTTCGCTTCCTGCTTATATTCACGCTACACCATTTTAAAAATGATATTTTACAATCTCATAAAACTTATAATCAAATTCGCCATCGAATTGTTCTTTGACGAAGTAGAAGTTCATCGTGATGAGTATATTCCGAAGGAAGGTCCTCTTATAATTGCGGCAAACCATCCATCGAGTATCATGGACGCCTTGGTCGTAGCGGTAAAGACGCCTCGCAAGATACATTATATCGGTCATTCGGGCCTTTTCTCCAACAGCATAAAATCGAGATTCCTATTTGCGATGGGAATTATTCCTGTTTATCGGCGCGAGGACAATCCCGAAAAGATGGAAGATAATGAAGATATGTTCCGGGCGGCGTATAAAATATTAGAGGATGGTAAATGTATCGGGATCTTCCCCGAAGGTACGAGTCAGACCGATCGGAAGATTCTCAAACTTAAAACCGGGACTGCGCGAATCGCGCTCGGCGCTGAAAAACAAAATGATTTCAATCTTGATCTCTCTATCATTCCACTTGGACTATATTTTACAGCCCGTCATCGATTCAGGAGCAAAGTATTGCTAAATTTCGGAAGACCGATTCCTATTTCCGAATTTAAGGACAGCTATGAAAAAGACGAGTATGAGGGCGTTCATAAGCTAAATGACAGGATTTCCGATGAACTTGTTAAACTCACCGTGAACGTAAAAAAGAGTGAATATAATGACTTTGTCACCGACCTCGAAAAAATTTATAAGGCAAATTTAAAAGTGGATCTTGACGAGGATGAGCAACTTCAGTCAAAAAGTGATATCTTCAAGGATATGTTTCTTAGTCAACAACTTGCTGATGCAGTGACTTATTATATGGAGAAAAACCCTGACGGCGTGAACGCTCTCATGAAAGATGTAAAAAATTATATACTAAAAATAGACAGACTTAATTTGCATGATTCACAACTTCAGCGCGATCTGAATAAGGCAAACGTAGGCAGACGAAGTTGGAAGATTATTTTTTGGAGTATCATCGGTTTCCCTATTTGGGTTACAGGTTTGCTGACTAATTACATTCCGTACAAATTCGCCGAGTATATTGGTAAGAAATCCGGCTACGATGAAACAAAAACTTCATCAGCACTTATGATAGGCGGCGGAATTGGATTTTTATTTTACTACTCCCTTGAAACTCTCCTTGTTTATACATATTTCACCGCATTCATAGCTCTCTCGTTCCTCCTTACACTCCCGTTTATAGGGTTTGCGGCTCTCGCTTACATGAAAAAATTGAGATACCGCTGGCGGATGTGGAATTTATCTCTTACGCTTCTTACAAATAAGAATATTGTTAAAAAACTGCAACTTGAGCGGAGGAGTATTATCAGACGTTTGGATCTCTTTAAGGAAGACTATCTGAAAGTGATTAATCAAGCGGGTTGAAAAGTGCGTCTGATACCATTTCAAAATTGGAAGAGGTGGAAAATCAGAACTTTATTTCTGATCTCCGCTATAGTTGCATTCCCAACAACTTTTTACGCTCTGTCATATTATACGGACATAATAATGTTTGAAAAGTACGGGCATCTAATTTCAAATCGCGTCGTCTGGTCTGTTGACACAGATGAAAAAGTTGTGGCGTTTACCTTTGATGACGGTCCGAACGAAACATATACTCCTCAGCTGCTTGACATTCTTGCACACAAAGAAGCCAAGGCAACGTTTTTCCTGCTCGGCAAACATGTGGAGAAGTATCCCGAAATTGTTAAACGTATTCACTCGGAGGGACATGAAATAGGAAACCACTCGTTCAAACATTCTTTCCTCCCCCTTTACACCAAAAGTTATGTCAAACGTCAGATTGAATCAACTTCCGCTCTGATCGAAAAAACTGTCGGCACGATGCCTATTTATTTTAGACCTCCAATGGGACTTTTCACCCCTTCTATGTTAGACGCGATCAGCGAAAGCGGCATGACGGCTGTCGTAGGTGAAGTATATCCCCGCGATCCATACAATCCCGGGACAGACAAGATCGTTGAACGAGTTATGAGCCGTATCGAACCCGGTTCTATCATTATACTGCACGACAGCGGCACATTCGGAAAAGTAGACCGTAGCCAGACAATTGAGGCGGTTTCTATTATAATTGACCGGCTTAGAGATCAGGGTTACCGGTTTCTTACGGTTCGTGAACTAATCGGGTTGAACGGGAGATAGCTTCAGTTCCGACCCGCTGGTCAGCATTTATAAACTAATAATAACAAGGCTTCGGCAGGTTTCAGTCTAACTCCCTCGGATCGGTTATGCGACCCATAATCGCCGTCGCGGCGGCGACAGCAGGGTTCGTCAGATAGATTTCCGCACTCCTTGCTCCTGTTCTGCCGGGGAAATTCCTATTTGTAGTGAAAACGCCCACTTCATTTTCACCCATAACGCCAAGATGAGCGCCGATACACGCTCCGCATCCAGGTGTAGTTATAGCGGCTCCCGCTTCCGAGAATTTCAAAGAAAGCCCAGATTTAATCATTTTATTGTATATCTCTGTGGTTGCCGGTGAAATGAGCGTCCGTATGTCTTTTGAAAACTTCCTGTCGCCGAGAACTTCAGCCACCAACTCAAAATCCGAATACCGGCCGTTTGTGCAGGATCCGATCATTACCTGATCGACCTTTCTCGGTTCTACCTCCGATATCGGTTTCACGTTACTTGGAAGAAACGGCAGAGCGACCTGCGGTTCCATATCGGTTACGTCATACTCCAAGAGACTGTGATACACTGCGTCTTTATCGGATTCAAAAATTTGATAATCATCTCTCTGCAGCCTCCCCTCCAAATATTTCATCGTAGTATCATCAGCTTTTATAACGCCGTTTTTAGCGCCCGCTTCTATAGCCATATTGGTCAGGGTCAGCCTGTCTTCCATCGTCATATTCTCGACCGTTTCACCGCAATATTCAAGCGCTTTGTAAGTACCGCCCTCCATCCCGAGGTCACGGCATACAAGCAGAACAAGGTCTTTGCCGATAACATATTTAGGCATCGTCCCTTTGAATTCTATCTTTATCGTCTCGGGAACACGAAGCCATACTTCACCTTCTGCCCATGCGCAGGCGATATCGGTCGCCCCCATCCCGGTACCGAAAGCACCAAACGCCCCGTATGTAGTGGAATGTGAGTCAGCGCCTACGATTATATCTCCCGGCGCAACCAAGCCGTCTTCAGGGAGAATCACATGAGAGATACCCGAACGGCCAACTTCATAATAATGTTTGATACCATACTTCTTCGCGAATTCTCTCATCATTTTACTGAAACCGGCGGCAGCAATATCCTTTGCGGGAGTCAGATGATCATTTACCAACGCTATCTTGTCCGGATCAAAAACTTTATCTCTGTTCAACTGTTCAAATACCTGTATAGTTATCGGCGAAGCGATATCTGTCGCCATTGAGAGATCGACTTGAGCAAATATTATATCCCCGGGTTTTACGGTAGAGTTCCCCGATTTATTTGCGAGTATTTTTTCTGTGAGTGTCATCCCCATCTGTCTGTTCCTTTCAAATCAAAACTTGAATAGTTTTCTCTGTTATTAATATTAAAGTTAATAAGGGCGACAGAGTGATGAAAGTGTAATCTTTGCATTAGCCTATTCCCCTAAAAACGGCTTCAACCACTCCACCGGCAATCGAGTTCGCTTTGTCAGAGACGCTATGCAGGAAATCTCTGTTTCCACGAGGGTCAACGTCGCCTATCTTCATCCCTTTTGAAACCATTACTCCATCATGAAGAAGTCCCCGAAGTAATCCATTAAGCTCTGACTTGATTTCAGTTCCGTTCACTTCCCCAACAACATCTCCGGCAGAGACCATATCGCCCAATTTCATAGTAGGAATAAATTCCCCGCTGACCGGAGCGCGCAAAACACGTTTCGCCGTTTCACCACCCAACTCTCCCGGAACTCCTGTATCGGGCAAAGCCTCACCCTCCGAGATCACTCTGCCGAGATCGTGTCCACGAGATGTTTCAACTACATAATGGACATCTTCAGATGCCCTGTATCCGGGACCTAACGCTATTACAACGGGAGCCGATTCTCTTGAAATATCCGAATTCTTTTTCAGCATCCTTGCATCAACCAAAACAGACGGAGAAAGCTCACGGATCGCAGCTCCATCAGGATCTATGATTATAGCGGCGATTCCTTCTTTTGCGCCATTCAGAGCGTCAACACTTTCTTTAAAAAATTTTCCTCTAATACCCTCCACTTCTGCCTCGCTCTCATACACAGCTGTGGCAAAGGAAACAGTTCTTCGGATACACAACGGTTTCTCTGTTTCAAGGGCAATAACAGGAAACCCTGCGAGTATGAGTCTGCGAATAGCGCCCGACGCAAGTTCACCGGCGCCGCGAAAAACTACCAGATTATTCGAATAGCTCATTTTTAACTTTCACTATTTCAGCAAGAATGCTGACGGCGATCTCCATAGGCTCTTTTCCGCCGATCTGAATACCGATAGGAGAGTGAACCTTATCAAGCGCCTTTCTGGGTACACCTTCTTTTTCTAATTCTCCGAATAATTTTTTCCGCTTCGCTTTGCTTCCTATCATTCCGACATACGCTGCCTCTGACCCCGCGTATCGTTTCACAAGCGCCTTATCCGTTGGATGACAGCGTGTAACTATCACTACCAACGAATTTTCATCCACCTTAGGAAGATTATCTTCGTAATCTCTGTCGGTTAAGACAACATTCATGCTGCCGTTGAATCGGTCAGCATCCGCGAATTCAGGTCTGTCATCCGCTACCGTGATATTAAAAATTCCCAGCTGTGAAGCCAGATTTGCAAATGCATATCCGACATGCCCGGCGCCGAAAATTACGAGATTCGCTTCCGGTCGAAAACTCTCTATCAAAACCTTGGATACTCCCTGACAGAACATTCCAAGCGAATCCTCCGTCAGTTCATACTTCTTTATATCATTACTCCCGCCATTTTTCATCAGTTCGATAGAATCATGGATAACTTGTGCTTCAAACGGCCCGCCACCTATTGTAAACTCGATAGAAGAATCGGGATAGATTATTATTTTTGCTCCTACCTTTTGAGGCACCGAACCCTTTACCTCTAAAAGTGTTCCTACTGCGAACGACTTTCCTTCGTTCAGCAGCTCCGAGATCCGTTTGAAAACTTTACTCTTTCTCATATTCTTTTATCAGCTTTCTATAATCACCATTCGTATTCACGTTGAATTGGGTTGAATCATCTTCGATCTCAAACGTTTCTACATTGTCTTTAAACAGCTCAGTCAAAATATAACCCGAGACGTCTCCACCGATCTTCAGCAGTTCTTTAAGACCCTTTGATGAATACAGAACCGGATTTGCTTTTTCCCCCTTATAAACAGGATATACCATAGGGGAACTCGGATATTCTTCCGCTAACGACAGTACCGAATTTATTAATTTAGATGTCATTAAAGGTTGATCACCCTGTATGAACATAATATGCTCAGATTTATCTTTTAATGACTTTATTCCTTTTGCGACCGAAGTCGAACGGCCTTCTTTCCATTTTGAATTCACGTGAATTTTGAATCTCTCCCCTCCACCAATATTTTTTACAGCATAAAGGACTTTGTTCTTATTTGCTCCAACAATCAGCGTGACACTTTTTAAATTGGAATCTAATGCTGCCCGTAACGACCACCAGAGTAGCGGCTTCCGTCTGAATGGCAGCGTAAGTTTCGGAAATTTCTCATCCATCCTGGTCGAGCCACCTGCCGCTAATATTATTCCGTGAATATCCATTTCGTCTGCCTATAAAAACCAAAAGCTCCTCTGCTCAGTATAACTTCGATACTCTCTATCAAGGCAGTATTGCATACTTTATACCATGTTTATCGTCCAGAAACCCGAATACTTTTTTCAAATCTCCTAAAGAATACTCATCTGTTATCAATGGTTCCAAATGTATCTCACCTTTTATTAGGAGCTCGCGGGCAGCCACAACGTCTTTTCTGCGATAATGAAAAACTCCTTGAAGTCTTATGTGGTCATAATGTATGCGTTCCGCATCGTAAGTTACGGAAGATCCTTCAGGTAGTCCCCCAAACAGAATCAGTTTGCCGTTCTTAGAACTGTATTCAATTGACTTTTCCCATACTTCCTTCGAGCCGGTCGACTCTATTACCACATTGGCTCCCATTCCATCGGTGAGATTATGAACCTCTTTAAGAATGTCTCCTTTTGCAGCGTCAATAACAATGTCCGCTCCAAATTTCTCTGCTATTGCAATACGCTCCTTTCCTCGAGCAGCCACGATCAATTTTTTAGGATGAAAGGTTTTTAACACCGCTGTGAAAAGCAATCCGATGGTTCCAGCGCCTATCAGCAAAACTGTGTCGTCCTCTGACGGAGAAGCTTCATCTATACCGTGCATAACGCATGAGAGCGGCTCAAGAAGCGCTGCCTGCCTGAAGGAAAGGGAGTGCGGTTTACTGAACAAATTCTTTGAAACTATCGGTTCAGGAATGCGGATATATTCCGCATAGGCGCCGAACATCAAAGAGTTCTTCAGCTCAGCGCAAATATGTTCATCGCCTCGCTTACAAAAATAGCAATTACCGCAAGGCGCGGAGAAGACAGTCATCAGATTATCTCCTTCCCTGAAACCGTTCACATCTTGCCCTACATCATATACTGTTCCCGAAAATTCATGTCCGAATGGAGAGGGAAGAGTGACTTTCGGATGCCCTCTCCGGTAAGTTTTCAGATCTGTACCGCATGTAAGGGCAGTGTGCACCTTTGCGATAATTTCTCCTTTTCCCGGTTCCGGTATCGGAATTTCCCTCAACTCGATCTTACCCGGCTCAATGAGAAAGGCAGCTTGCATTGTTTTACTCAAATCTTTTGGTCCATCAGCTTTTTAATACGATCTGCGCCACAAAATCAGGGACGTTCCATTTTGAAAATATCATTCACATTGCTGTAAAGGGGATTTCCCATTCTTCCAACCGATTGCAATTTGTGAGGGTCTACCACTCCCTCGGAATATATCGTTTCATCTATGTGAAAGAGAATTACCTCTCCTATGATCATATAGTTTGTCGGCTCTCCGATCTCGACTATTTTTTCCAATTTACATTCCATATTTACGGGTGATTCTTTTATATACGGCGTTGATATCTTTTCCGACTCACCGGTCGATAGTTTCGCTTGCTGCAGCTCATCAATGCCGTATTCATACTCTCCCGAAGTAATTAACATCGCTTCCGCATTGGATTTCGTAACGAGATTAACAACAAATTCTTCAGTTCTCATTATATTTTTCGCTGTGTCTTTCGGCTCGCCCCTTCTCGAAGAAACCGAAAAAGCCAATCGAGGCGGATAGCTGGTTACTTGGCGCAGGCAAGCCGAATTTGCGGGAGAATGGCTAAAAAAAGGACAATTGGTTTGCATTGAAGGCAAGCTGCAGACTCGCTCTTGGGAGGAAGACGGTCAGAAAAAATATATGACGGAAGTTGTGGCGGATAACATTACAATGCTCGGCTCAAAAGGAGACAGCGGTGGTAAGAGTCCCGATTCGGCGCCAAAAACAGAGAACTCTACTGAAGCGCCGCAAGATAATGACGATGAAGATGACGATGATGATCTGCCATTTTAATATTAAGGAGAAATAATTGTATCAAAATATGAAAAGCGCTCTCAACAAAGTATTACCATATCAGGAAAGCGAGGCTGTCAGGACGATAGTACTCGTTGGCGGATTTGCCCTCCTTACCGCGCTTGGAGCCCTGATCAGGATTCCATTGCCGTTTACTCCGATCCCGATTACCTTGCAAACTTTTTTTGTTCTTCTTGCCGGCGCGATGCTTGGGAGTAAAAGAGGCGCTTTTTCACAGATGGTTTACGTGTTTGCGGGAGCAGCTGGAATACCGATATTTGCCGGAATGTCATCGGGACTTGCATTATTAGCGGGACCGACAGGTGGATTCCTTGCCGGATTTTTACTCGCGCCTTCGGTTGTAAGCTATTTTATCGGCGGTTCATCCTCTCGCTTTCGTTTGATAGGCGCTCTATTAGCGGGAACGGCTCTGATATTCCTGTTTGGAAATCTTTGGTTATGGAAACTGACAGGCGGCACTCTGATGAATACGCTGACGCTTGGGCTGGTACCATTTATTCCGGGCGCAATAGTTAAAATAGGACTCGTAATAGCAGTAGTTGAAGCGTTTAAATATAATAGAAAAGATAAATAGGATATTACCGATGAATTTTGAGGGGCGCAGAGTGCGCCCCTTTTTTTCGGTTGGTAGGTTATCTACAAAGGATAGTAATTGTTAAAGATCAGTGAGATATATTCGAGTATCCAGGGTGAATCGAGTTACCAGGGATTACCATGCGTGTTCGTTCGTTTGACCGGGTGTAATTTACGTTGTTCATGGTGCGACACCGCCTACGCATTTTTTGGCGGAGAAGAAATGAGCATTGACGAAATTTTAAATAATGTAAAAGAAAAAGGTATTTCGCTCGTTGAAATAACCGGCGGAGAACCTCTCATACAGGAAGAATGCTACGGGCTTATGACTGCCCTCTGTGATGAAGGTATGATAGTTCTGCTTGAAACGGGCGGTTCGATTGATACTGTCAAGGTGGACGAGCGGGTAAAAAAAATAATTGATTTCAAGGCTCCTTCGAGCCTGATGGTAGATGAAAATGATTGGAGTAACGTATCCAGATTAACCGCGGGAGATGAATTGAAGTTTGTGATAGGCGACAGGGCTGATTACGATTGGTCACTCGAAATGATAAAAGAGTACGAGTTGGAAGAAAAAACCATTATTAACCTCTCGCCCGTCCACAACGTATTACAGCCTGCTGATTTAGTGAAGTGGGTATTAGAAGATGGTTTGGATGTAAGAGTGAATCTTCAGCTGCATAAATATATCTGGGGTGAAAAGGCGATGGGGGTATAATTAACAGAGAAATGGAAAACCGGGATAACTCATTAGCAGTAGTAGCCGTATCGGGAGGATTGGATTCGGCAGTAGCTACTGCGATCGCGGCAGAAAGGCATGAGCTGGCGCTGATGCACATCAATTACGGAAATAAAACTCAAAAGAGAGAGTTGGAAGCATTTCATGCGATAGCAGATTTCTATAAGATAGACAATAGATTCGTAGCGGACATAGACCACTTACGCAAAATAGGGAGTTCGAGCCTCACAGACAGAAATATAGAGGTCGCTGATTATGACCCGGACGTGCAGGGCATTCCGCAAACATATGTGCCGTTTAGAAACGCAAATATTCTTTCAATTGCTGTATCATGGGGGGAAGCGATAGGGGCAAACTTGATTTACGTTGGGATGATGGAAGAGGACAGCGCCGGATATCCTGACTGCACAGAAGAATTTATAAATGCATTCAACACCATGGTAAAAATAGGGACTCGTCCCGAAACTAAAATTGAACTTATCGCGCCGCTTATCCATATGTCTAAGAGAGAAGTAATTAAAAAAGGAATGGAGCTTGGCGCTCCGTTGGATCTTACATGGTCTTGCTACAGGAGCGAAGAAGAATCGTGCGGAGAGTGCGAGTCATGCGTGTTAAGGCTTAACGGTTACAAAGAATTAGGAATTGAAGACCCTATCAAATATGTTGAAATGGAGGTAAAATAGGGAAAATGAAGGGGATAGAAAAAGAGATCGTCGGGGAAATGAAATCCACCGATGCTATTCGTGCTGATGTTTTGGATACATTCGAATATGAATATCCAGAGAGAGATGTAGAATTGGATATCAGCACGGAGGAATTTACAAGTGTCTGTCCCAAGAGCGGACTTCCGGATTTTGCCACCATTAGAATAAATTACATTCCTGATAAAAAATGTGTAGAACTGCGAAGTTGGAAATTTTATCTCATGTCATATCGGCATGTAGGGATATTTCATGAGCACGTTGTAAACAGGATATTAGAAAATTTTGTGGCAGCAGTTGAACCGAAGCGCGCAACCGTTTTTGGCGACTTCACTATCAGGGGTGGTGTGCATACTACCTCAAAAGTTTCATGGGAAAAATAAACAGAATAAGATTGCAACTATCTCTTAATGCGAACGTTGAAAATTTATATAGGATTTATTCATCTGTTTACTGATGGGAGTATGAAATAAAGGTTTTTTCACAGATCGTCGCTTTAACTCTGTTCTCACTATTGATTACGTCAGAACTGTATTCTCAGGGGGGAAAGGCAACTCTTATAAGAATTCAAACTCCTAGTCAAGACGCTCTGAGAGATCTGACAGTCCGGGGGTTCGACATTATTGAAACAAAAGAAGGGGTCTATTCTGAGGTTATAGCTTTTGAGTTCGATCTGAAACGGCTGGAATCTCTCGGAATTTCTTACGAAGTTTTGGTGCCTGATCTGACTCAATTTTATCTGAACAGAGCAGGAGACTGGAAATCAGGGAAAACTCTCCGCATTGGCGACGGCACAAAAATGGGTTTTTTTAATCTCGATTCAATGTATTTGTTCCTCGATAGCCTTCAGGCGGCGCACCCAACTCTGATAAGCGAAAAAGACAGCATCGGTCACACTATTCTGGGAAGAACCCAATGGATGTACAAGGTTTCAGATAATCCGGAAACAGATGAGGCTGAACCGGAACTGTTATTTACCGGTTTGACTCACGCCCGTGAATCGGGCGGCGCGACCGCTTTACTCTATTTTATAGAATGGCTTGTTAATTCTTATACAGCGGGAGATTCCGAGGCACTGTTCCTTGTTGATAACAGAGAAATTTATTTTGTGCCGGTAGTTAATCCGGACGGATTAGCGATCAACGACAGCGACACTACAGCTCGTGGCGGTGGTGGTTTGTGGAGAAAAAACGCGCGAGATAATGACGGCAATGGAATATTTGAGAGGAGTAACGACGGCGTCGATCTTAACCGTAATTTTGATTTTATGTGGGGTCCCGGCCACGGTGGTTCAAGTGGTTTTCCGGGGAGCGCAACCTACAGGGGAGTTTCAGCCGCCTCAGAGCCCGAAATTCAAGGATTGCAGAATTTTGTAGCTGGCAGAGAGTTTAGTTTAGCTTTCAACTATCATGCTTACGGGGACCTGCTCATCTGGCCCTGGGGATTTCTCGACTCGGAGACAGACGATTCAACGCTTTTTAGGGAACTCGGTGAAAACCTCTCCGAGTTCAACAAATACGTAGCCGGGACAGGAGGAGAAACGGTTCGATACACTGTAAACGGTGCTTCGGATGACTATATGTACGGCGTTCACGGAATTTATGCTATGACTCCGGAGATAGGCACGAAAGTAGACGACTTCTGGCCCAATCCCGTCAGGATACTCCCGCAAGTCCAGCAAGTTCTTCATATGAACAAGACACTTGCATGGCTTGCCGGCGCATTTTTAGAGGTAACAGCATATGATATAGATGACTCTTCACTTCTCGATTCCTCAGATAACGACGCGGATGGTTGGTTAGACCCGGGTGAAACTGTAGGGCTGATATTGCACGTAAAAAACAAGGGAGTCGGCAGAAATGCGACCGGCATCAGAGGAACGATCTCAACAAACGATCCGTTGCTGACTCTAAATACATCTACGGCTAATTTTCCTGATGCCGCGATTTTGACAGAGAGTGACAATTCTACAGAACCTTTTTCATTCTCATTGAGTGATGTCGCTGTGCCGGGAGATACTTTAGAACTCATCGTAACCTGGAGAGCAACCGCAGCCGGCTCATATATCAGTGTAGATACGGTCAGGATAATTATAGGAACTCCGGTAATAGTCTTTTTTGACGGAGCGGAAGAAGGGATCTCGAAATGGAGCAGAACAGGAAGTTGGGGCGTGTCAGATAATTATTCTGTCGGCGGCAGCTGGTCTTTCGATGACAGTCCGAACGGTACTCCCCCGAGCAACGCGGATTATGCCATGACTCTGGTCGAAGGAGTTGACCTGTCGTTGGCAAACTCGGCATTTGTAACTTTCGAGAGTCGGTGGGATATCGAACAGGATTATGACGGCACAATGGTGGAATTTTCTTCTGATGACGGAGTTTCATGGAATCAGATAGGCGGCAGGGATACATATGCTGGCGTGGACACGATAGGAAGAAGTGGGTTTGTGGGTGTGCAGCCTGTAGGGCTACCTATTTACAGCGGATTCGGAAATCGTAATTGGCGTAAACAAAACCTGAATGCCTCAAAATTCCTTGGCGCTGACCCGGTCAACAGCAAGCTGAGACTGCGAACCGTTACGGACCTAAGGACAGAGTATGATGGATTCTATGCGGATAATATCGCTATCGGTATGTACACAAGTGAAGAAATTGATCCCATTATACTGAATGTTCCCGTGTTGGAAGATACTTTAGACACGACAGACTATGCAGTATGGGCAGTGATTTCAGATGATGGGAGTGTTGCCTTGGTCAACCTCTACTATTCCCTGAACGATGGTGAATTTGCAGCAATAGAGATGAATAAAATCGATGATTTCAAGTACGAATCCGCGATCCCGGGTCAACCAGCAGGGACAACGGTAAGCTATTATGTAGAGGCGGTTGACAACGACAGTAACGTCACTACCGTTCCGGAAGGTGCCCCTTGGTTCTCATATTCGTTCAAAGTGGATTTTATTATCGGAACAGATTTGGAAACACAACTTCCAAAAGAATTTTCTCTGCTGCAAAACTATCCGAATCCATTCAATCCTCAAACGGAGATACGATACGAACTCCCCGAAGCCGCAAACGTTCGGCTGACTGTGTACAACCTTCTCGGGCAGGAACTCTCAACTATAGTCGACAATCAGCAGGAAGCGGGCTTCCACAAAGCAACTTGGTTCGGACGGAACAACAACGGTCAAAGCCTCGCCAGCGGAGTCTATATCTATAAACTCACCGCGAATTCACACACCCGCTCATTCAAGCAGGTAAGGAAGATGGTTTTGCTGAGGTAAGGATGAGGAACTAAATATAAGTAAAGTCTTTATAATAGGTGCTGGATTTTCAAAATCGGTATCAGATGCACCACTATCGAAAGAATTATTTGGTTTGATTTACCATAAGGCTATAAAGGATAGCCCAATACGACCGCAGGATAGGAAATATATAGATATGTTTTTGAGGTTTAATGATAAACTTCAAGAATCTATCAAACCTCTAATTGAAAAATTAAAAAACAGTAATACTCCGCTGGAAGTTTCAAAAATATATCCGGGAATGTATTTTCCCGATATTGAAGCTGTATGCACTATTCTTGACATAAATATTGAAAGACCTTATTTGCCAGAGGGTAGAGGAGTTGATCTAAGGGGATGCGCAATGCCATTTATTGAAGGTTTCATTGCGTCTGATCTAGAATGTGCCCGATATTTTATTCATCAAAAAATTGTAGAACGTTTACTTCCGAGCAAACTAAATACAGATATCGAATTACTTGATAAAAGTGTATCACGAATCAAGAAAGGAGATACTATTATAACATTTAATTATGACTTGTTATTAGAACAGGGATTGCTTAGAAAGGGGCTTTGGAATCCAGAAGATGGCTATTGCCTAGGAGAAGTAGAAGGAGAAGAAAAAAAATTATTAGCGAATTTGAATCAATCTGAAGTTAAGATATTAAAAATGCATGGATCCGTTTCATGGGAGTCACCTACACTGCTTAACAATAATATAAGGATTTTATTAAAAGACCCATATGAGGATTTACCATTTTTTGATGAAATAATAACTAAGAAAAATAAAGTGAAAAAAAGTATTCATATCCTCAAAACCGACATGTAATTCTACCGACCTTTATGAAATTCTATAGAAATAGCTGGGAAATCAGGCTAGTGAGACTAGCAGTTAAAGCACTATCTAATGCAGAAGAAGTATTTATTATTGGATACAGCTTACCAGAGGCAGATGCAATGGCGAATTTTCTTATTTCATCTATTCAGTTTGATACACGAGTAAAAATAATTAATCCTAGTGCAGATGAATTACGAAAAAGATTAGTAAATATATTTGGTTTATTGCGGGAAAATATTATGGATGAAAATAGCAGATTAGAAGAATGGATAAAAAACGATTGTAAATATATAGCTTATGAAAAAACTATAAAAAATGAAGCAATGATTAATCAAATGGTCGAAGATAACAGAAATTAAATCAAACGGTCAAAGCAAGTCCTAACCAGCAAATTAAATCTTTCTATTCCTCTAAAGTTGATAAATCGCCTTCATCCTCGCCCAATGCGCGGGCTTTAAGCACGCGCCGCATTATCTTACCGCTGCGGGTTTTCGGGAGTGAGTCCACGAATTCTATAGATTCCGGTCGGGCGATAGGTCCTATTTCACTGCGGACATGCTGACCGAGTTCTTCCGCCAGCTTGTCAGAGCCTTCTAACCCCTCGCGGAGAATGACGAATGTATGAATGGCGTTACCTTTCAGTTCGTGAGGGAGGCCGATAGCAGCGGCTTCCGAGACCGCATCGTGGCTCACGAGAGCGCTTTCTATTTCCGCCGTTCCGAGCCTGTATCCGCTGACCTTTATCACGTCGTCTATACGTCCGATTATCCAGACATAGCCGTCTGAATCTATACGGGCGGAATCACCGGTTTTATACCAACCTTGTTTTTCGTAATCTTTCCAGTAAACCTCTCTGAAGCGTTCATCGTCGCCGTAGATCGTGCGAGCCATTCCGGGCCAGGGCGCTTTCAGTACCAACTTACCCTCTTCTCCGACAGCTACTTCGTTTCCGTTATCGTCAACCACCGCTATCTCGATTCCAAAGAACGGCTTTGTGGCCGAGCCGGGTTTCAGCGGCGTTATGGGAAGCGGTGTTATCATAAATCCGCCTGTTTCGGTCTGCCACCAGGTATCCATTATAGGGCATGTTTCATTGCCTATGACGCGATGATACCATTTCCACGCTTCCGGATTTATCGGTTCACCGACGGAGCCGAGAAGCCTGAGAGAGCTGATATCATGTTTTTCGGGCCATTTATCACCGAACCGCATAAGTCCCCTGATGGCTGTCGGGGAAGTGTAAAGGATAGTTACCTTATATTCAGCTATCATCTGCCACCAACGACCGGGGTTGGGAAAATTCGGGGCGCCTTCATACATTATAACCGTGGTACCATTTATCAGCGGGCTATAGACAATATAACTGTGTCCGGTGATCCAGCCGGGGTCGGCGGCGCACCACCAGATATCATTATCTTTTATATCAAATACATACTTGTGAGTAACCGAAGTGTATAGCGAATATCCGCCGTGAGTGTGGAGAAGAGCTTTCGGTCTGCCTGTCGTTCCCGAAGTATATAGTATAAAGAGCATGTCTTCCGCATCCGTGACCTCCGTTTCGCATTCGGCGCTTGCCTCTGTGTGAAGCTCGTGATACCAATAGTCTCGACCCTCCTGCATAGAGACTTCATGTTCGGTTCGTTTTATGGTTATACAAACTTCCACCGATGGGGAGCGGGACATTGCGTCATTTGAAATTGCTTTGAGGTCGATGATCTTTCCCCTGCGCCATCCGCCGTCAGCAGTGATGAGAACGCGGCATTTCGCATCGTTAATTCGTTGCGAAAGAGCTTCGGCGCTGAATCCACCGTAAACTACACTGTGCGCCGCTCCGATTTTCGCGCAAGCGAGCATGGCAAAAGCGAGTTCAGGAACTTGGGGCATATAAATGGTGACGATATCACCTTTCTTTACTCCTTTATCTTTAAGGATATTAGCGAATTTTGAAACTTCCTCGTTTACCTGCCGATACGTGAATCTTCGTTTGTCGCCCGGTTCACCCTCCCAGATAATTGCGGTCTTGTCGGCGATAGCGCCATCCTGATGCCTGTCAATGGCGTTTTGAATGATATTTATCTTTCCACCCGTGAACCATTTATAGAAAGGTTTCTCGGAATCATCAAGAACCTTGTCCCATTTTTCATACCAGCTGAGCTTTTCCGCCTCTTCAGCCCAAAACCCCTCACGGTCTTCTATGGAGCGTTTATAAAGAGAATCATAATCTTTTATGGTTGCCCGGCTAACCACCTCATCGCTCGGGTGATAAATTTCTGAACCATCCGAAGTTACTTTGATAGAATCATCTTGAGACATTTGCCCCTCCTTCTTTATCTGCCCTCATTTAATACCGGTGGGTAGAAAATTGGAACTACGCTAAAAAGCTTATATTTATTAAAAAGCAGGCTAAATATTACTGAAAATGAAGTGGTAAAAGCAAGATTAAAGTTAACTTAGTATCCGAGCAGCCTTCCAAGCCCAAGTGTGATTATTGGGATATACGTAATGGCGATAACACCGATCAGGAGTATTATGAGATAGGGGATCGCCGCTCTGTAAACAGTAAGCAAGTCTTTGTCGAACCGGTATGACGCAAGGAAGAGGTTCATTCCGACCGGTGGCGTCAGGTAGCCCAACTCAAGGTTGGCGAGGAATATTATGGCGAGATGAACTGGGGCAATTCCATAAGCAGCGGCGATGGGAGTAATTAGCGGCACAACCACCACTATAGCGGAGAAGATATCCATCATCGCTCCTACCAATAGCAGGAGAACATTAAGCGTAAGCAGGAAAACCCAAGGTGATTCTACGTGCGTCTGCACGAATTCAAGCGCATGTATCGGAACCTCGGCATCAACTAAATATGCTGTAAGTCCCATGGCTACGCTGAGGATGATGAGTACTCCCCCGATGAGAACCGCGCAGGATGCTACTACGCGGGGAAGATCTTTTCGCAGGCTAAGGTCTTTGTGCACAAACACTTCAATTACGAGAGCGTAAAGCGCAGCCAAAGCCCCCGTCTCCACCATTGTGGTATACCCACCGTAAATGCCTACCAATACGACAACAGGTAAGACCATTTCCCATTTAGCCTCCCAGAGAGCACTTAGCGCATTTTTTAAATTGAATTGTGTTCGTGCTATATTTGAAATATAGCCCTGTCTGATTCCCCACATAGAAACAAGAAGCATCAGGAAGATTCCCGGAACGATTCCGGCAATGAATATCTCATCAATAGGAGTGTGAGAGATCACTCCGTAAAGTATCACGGCAAGACTCGGGGGGAAAAAGAGTCCGAGTGAGCCTGAAGCCGTTAATAGTCCGATGGAGAATTTTTCAGGATATTTTTCTTGTATAAGCATTGGAAGAAGCAGTCCGCCGAGAGCGAGAATAGTAACCCCGGAACCACCGGTGAACGTAGTAAAAAACGCGCAGACGGCGACCGTGACAACCGGAGTTCCACCGGGAAGCCATCCGAACCACGAACGGAAAACTTTTACGAGCCGTTTCGCAGCATTACTCTCCGCAAGAATATATCCCGCAAGTGTAAACAGTGGAATAGTCGGGAGAGTGGGGGAAACGACTATCTGATAAGTTGCAGCCGGAATCGATGCGATTGGTTCAAAATCGCTCCAGAATAGTATCAACGCGGCTCCCCCGAGTCCAACGAATATCGGCGCTCCGAACGCCACAGAAATAATAATCATTATGAGTCCGAACCAGACAAAATTAGAATCTTGAATCGCTTCGACATTACCGAGTATCGCGATGAATATGACCACACCCACGATGATGAGTCTTATTTTCAGGTCAGGAGAAGATTTTAGCAGAAGCCTGAACGCTATCAGAATAAATACGATCGGCATTACAATCTCGACCGTCCAATTAGGTACCCCGCGAATAATATTTAACGGGTATTCATAATCGGTTTTAACCATCTGCCAACTTGCCCAGAAGAGTCCCATGCAAACCGCTGTGCCGATCACCGCGGCATAATACCGGGAATAATTACCATATTTCCCCTTGAAAAGCGCTTTACCGGACGTCAGCGATAAAAGCCGTCCCTCTCTTGCCGCGATGGCTGCTCCTGTAAATGCTATTAAAAGTGTCAAATGCTGTACAATTACGGAAGAGCCGGGTATTCCTCCGGTAGCGATGTTACGGTAAATTATTTCTATTAAAGGCAGCAAAGCCATGAGCAGGAGAAGAAAGATTGAGAAATAATCTTCAGCAGAGTGAAGGAATCGTAGAAGTCTGATATATCGAGTCTTCATTAACTCAATATAAACTGCGGCTATAGTCAGTGACCAGTTGTATTTTTAGAATTAATAAACCTGATGCTGTCGCTTAGAAAAACAGCCCGGTCGAAAATATCCGCCGGAGCAAAATCACCTCGAAGGTCGGGATAAAATGTCCGTGCTGTCTCCCTCCAAAGGGTTCTCGTCTCGGAATTCGCCTCATGTACTATCAAGCCGTGCTCCACCATAGCATCTATAAAAGCCTGGTCACCATGACGAAGTTCATCCTTGATTATCTTCGCAACCTTATCAGCAGCTGCAATGAGTGCGGGTTTATATTCCTCCGGGATACTCTCCCAGACCTTTTTATCTAAGACAAACCCCCCCGTGAATGGAGCAAACGGCAGGTCTAACATATGGTTCGCTATTCCGAACCATTGAGAAGAAAGCGCTCCGAATGGAGGTGAAGAAAATGAGTTGATCAATCCTGTTTGTAAGCCGGTGAGAATATCAATCGGTTGAAGCGGTATGGCGCGATAGCCGGCGTTTTTCCACATTCTAAGAGCAACCTCATCTCCCGCCCAAGTGAACATCTTCATCTTTTTCAGTTCCTCGGGAGTCTGCAGCGGTTCGGTACTGAAAAAGCGGATCCATCCTACATCAGCCCATGCGAGGAGGACAAAGCCTTTTGCCTCGATTCTGCGCTTTATCTCACCTTCTATCAGATCCCGAACCTTATCGAGTTGTTCATAATTATCGTAAAGCATCGGGATAGCTAACGCATTTACCGATGGATCGATAAATGAAATGCCGTTGAAGGTTAGAGCGGCAGCCTGGAATTGCCCTATGCGCATCTTCCGTATCATCGAATCCTCGTCACCTGCAACACCGTCGGGATAGATCTTGAAGCGTATCAGTCCGTCAGTGGCTTCCTGCCATTCTCTACCCATCTTCATCAGCACCTCATGCCAGGGGGAACCCTTCGGAGCGAGCGTCGCCATCTTTATCTTTATCCGTTTTTGTCCCGTTGCAACAGTTGCAACGATTAAGAGCGAAAAAAGAACAAGAAATAATTTATTTATTAGTTTGAGCAATTAATTTCTCCGGAATAGTCTGCTAAAAAAACAGATCGTCAATAGTTTCAAGGAGCCACGCGGCACGGTTTTGGTTTATTATATTCGCAAGCCTGTCAGCCGATGGTTCCGCAACGCTTACGGCAAGAGCTTTGTTCAAGTTTTCGACAAACGCATCTCTATCCTGCCGCATCACACAAACCGTTTCAGCATAGGCAACATATGATCCCGCCCGTTCTCCGTTGGAGAGCTCAATAGCCAGCAGAAGATATTCTGAGGCTTTTTCCGGTGAACCGCCCATTGATTCCGGAAGAGCGCCTTCGTAAGAGACCATAAATTCGTAAAGAGCGCCTCTGTCCCAAGTAGGATCCAGCTCAAGCGCCCGATGAATCAAGCTGCCAACTTGCGGAAGCTTGGCAATCTCCATCGGATCGTCTTTCGAAAGTCCGATATTAAGCCCGAGCGCGGCTGCGTACCAATATATAAGAGCCACATCTTTTTTATCCAGCATGGCAACGGCGGAATCTGAATTGGTATCAAAGGCTTCTAAAAATCCATTATGATGAACTTCTAATCCTCTACGTGAATATCCGATAGAGCGAGAATAAAGTTTTGAGGCGCGCTTTCTGATTCTCAATGCTTCGTCGAAATCTTCTTCCTCGATAAAATCGGCGTCCTGCTGGACGAATCCATAAGAGTATTGTGTGAACCCTTTTGCTGCGGTAAGCAATAATCCGGCATGTTCCGGTCGTTCCTCAAGTAGAATTTCAACTGTCTTCAGACTAAAAGCCGTCGCATCTCTTATAAGTTCTGGGTCATCATCAGCGGCGAAAGAAGTTCCGGACGCGCTAAGCGCATCCGCGGCAGAATTTATCACCATGCTTCTTATGGAGCATCCGGAGGTCAATAAACTCAGGAATAGAAGGGTAACAAAAATATGTATGCCGAAAAATTTCATTATTCAATGGATAAATATAAAAATTGTCGGCAATAATCAAAGAAAGAGGTGTAAATGAACAAAAATAAATCTGCTTGTCTGTTTAAGCATTAATCGATAACTTTCCCCACTATTTTGCGTAACTATTGAACCGGAGCTTACCTTATGAGATTATCGAAAAGCAGTGCATGGAATCTGTTCGCTATTATCTCACTTTCTACTACATTTTATGCAGCAGAAAGTAAGGGAGGAGAAAAGATCTTTCAATATCCGATAAATGTCGGTGTTTTAGAAAACGGACTCAGTGTTATATCGGTAGAATTTGACAGTCCGGGACTAATTGCATTTTATACAATTGTCCGAACGGGTTCACGAAACGAGATTGAACCCGGGAAATCGGGATTCGCTCATTTTTTTGAGCATATGATGTTTCGGGGCACGGACAAATATTCATCGACTGATTATAATGACATCTTAAAAGGAGTAGGGGCGGACCACAATGCCTTTACCAATGATGATATCACCGCTTACCATTCGCTTTCCAGCTCTGATGCCTTGGAAGCGATAATGGATATTGAATCGGACAGGTTTCAGAATTTAAAATATGATGAAGAAGATTTCAAAAAAGAAGCAGGCGCGGTGCTCGGCGAATATCGTAAGAGCATTACGAGTCCGTTTCTTCCGTTGATAGAAAAGCTTCGGGATACTGCGTACGAGACGCACACATATAAGCATACTACGATGGGATTCCTTACCGATATAAAGGATATGCCGAATCAATATGAGCACAGCCTTTATTTCTTTGATACGTATTACAGACCCGAAAACTGCACTGTTCTCGTTGTCGGCGATGTCGATCATGCCGATCTGATGGCTCTTGCTGAGAAGTATTATGGAAATTGGGAACGAGGAAAGGGTCAGCCGGAAGTTCCCAAGGAAGGACCTCAAAAAGAAGAAAAAAGAGAAAAATTGGGATGGGATAATCCAACACTGCCGATTTTGGCGATCGGTTATCATGGTCCCGCGTTCAGCGATACGGAGATCGATATGCCAGCCTTAGACCTTCTTTCTCAGGTGGCATTTTCGCAATCTTCACCTCTATACAGGAAATTGGTTATCGAAGAGCAGCTGGTGGATTTTATTCAGGGAAGCGCCGGTGACCGCAGGGATGCAACGATGTTCAATATCTTCACACGCGTGAAAGAGGTTGCGAATGTTGAGATGGTTGAGCAGGAGATCTATAAAGCGTTAGAGGAAGCAAAAAATGTTCCTGTTGACGAAGAGCGTCTCGCATCTATTAAATCTCACATGAAATATCAATTTGCGATGGGTTTGAACAGCCCCCGAAGCGTTGCGCAGACGCTTGCGCATTATATCGGCTTAACGGGCGACCCGGAGACCGTGAATCGCGTATATGAACTTTATGACAGGGTCACTGCTGAAGATATACAGTATGTCACGAAAAAATATTTCACTGATGAGAACAAAACTGTAGTTAATTTAAGCTATGACGGAGGTGAGTGATGAAAGGATATAAATTTGTTTTAACACTCATCTCAATGTTGCTTATTGGCGGATGCGCAGCTTCAAAAACGAATGTTGTTGAAAAAAAAGGAATGAATTTGAAAGTAACCGAACTACCAAGCGCGCATTCACCTCTAATTGCGTTCAGAATTCTTTTTAACAGCGGCACGATCAATGAACCGGAAGGGAAGGAAGGAATCGCAGCGATCACCGCATCTGTTATGGCGCAGGGAGGGACCGGGGAGATGACATATAATGATGTTGTGCAGGCTCTCTATCCGATGGCGGCAAACATAAACGTGCAGATAAATAAAGAACTGACCGTATTTACGGGAAATGTACATGCAGATCATGTCGAAGAATTCTACGGCATCTTCTCTAATCTGATCCTGAATCCGAGATGGGATGAGTCCGATTTTGAACGGGTTGTCGATCAGCACTCAAACTACATAAAGAACACTCTGCGGAGCAATGATGACGAAAACCTCGGAAAAGCCGCGCTTAATCTCTTTATGTACGAAGGACACCCGTACAGCGGCATTGAAGCGGGAACTGTCAAGTCACTTGAGGCTTTGACACTTGAAGACTTGAAAGCGTATGCGGCGGCTAACTATACTCAGGATAATCTCGTTATAGGGATTGCCGGTGGCTATCCGGACGGGTTTACTGACAGGATGAGAGCTGATTTTTCTGAATTGGCGAAAACCGCTCCGGCTGTAGTTGAATTACCGGAACCCAAGCCTATTAACGGTATAGAGGTGATGATAGTTAAAAAAGATAACGATGGAGCTGCAATTTCTATCGGCGCTCCGATAGCCCTTACACGCTCGGACAAAGATTTTTACGCGCTTATGGTTGCCAACTCATATCTCGGAGAACATCGTACTTTCAACGGTAAATTGATGATGCATATGCGGGAAGACAGGGGCTTGAATTACGGCGACTATTCATATATAGAGAATTTTATTCAGGACGGCGGAAGTACTTTTCCCGTTCCTAACGTTCCGCGAAGACAACAGTTCTTCAGTATCTGGATCCGCCCGGTTTCTCACGACAATGCTCTCTTTTCGCTGAAGCAGGCGATACGGGAGTTGGATCTGCTTGTCAGTGAGGGTATCTCCGAAGAGGATTTTCAGACGACACGAAAATATCTGCTTAATTATTCAAAATTGTGGGTACAGACAGCAGGCAGGAGACTCGGGTATCTGATGGATTCCGACTGGTACGGCACGAATTATTTCATTGATAGAATAGCGGAAGAACTTCCGAAACTCAGTCGGGATGACGTAAACGCTGCAATTAAAAAATATTTACAGGCGGAAAACCTGAAAGTCGCTATTGTAACAGAAGAGGCGGAGAAAGTGCGTGACCTGCTCCTCTCAGGAGAAAAAACTCCGATAGTTTATCAAGCGGGCAGTGTGCCTCAAGAGCTGTTGGATGAAGACAAACTGATCGAATCGTATGATCTTAACATCAATAAAGAGGTTCTGAAGATAGTTGATGCTAAAGATCTGTTTGAAGGATAGCTTTTAGATATATGTCGCTACAAAAGCCCCCGAGAGGGGGCTTTTCTGTTCAGCTGGACAATATCTGATATTCAGATAAGGAATCAAAAAAAATCACATCTTCACCAACCCGGAGAGTTTAAGCAGTTCGAGATAGTTGAGCACATCTTGGGCATCTGTGGGTGACTCGAACTGCGCGTCGAGTGTTTGTGTTATCTCGAGAGCGTTGCGCTTACCGTCTATAAGTCTTCGGAGTTCACGGATCTTTTTCTTGCCGATGGTTGAGAACTCTTTTTCAGTTTCTTCGCTTATCAGATCGGTTGAAGGCAATGTAGTTCCCATATAACCATTTACAAGGGCGGTAGGTTTAGGCGTGAGCTTTCGCGCTTTCCGCTCCGAGGCAGTGAGAGAAGGTTTGACGGCTTTTAAATTCAGCGCTTTAGCTGTTTGTTCGTAATAACTGAATAGCCTTTTCTCCATTTCCTGTCCGGTCTTGGCGATATCCTTATCAAGAGCAGAGACGTAATTTTTGAGACCTCTGTCGCCTTTAGACAATTCCTTTACCGATTTCAAGGTTTCTGACTGCAATATAAATGCCTGTTTGAGGACATTGGAAGCGCGTTTGTACGCAGCGCTTAGGTTTTCCGGTGCAGATGAATTCAGCATTTCGGTAGCGCGTTTATATTCTTTACCGAGCCGATCGAATCCATACGAATATGAATCAGATGCGATTTTCAGCGCCATCTGTTCGTCGGCGTTTGCGATGGCATAGCCAGAGACGGCATTTATGAAGACAGCCCGTTTCAATTGCGTCGGGTCCATATTGACCGGCCGGTCGGAAGATGAGTGATAATACATGTCAGGCCAGGTTATCGGCATCACGCCGGGAACACCGACCCCCCAGTCATTAAACATAATATGATCTGACGATCCGTAATGATAGTCTATGTTATACTGAAACGGATCGCGTGAACCGGTCGGCGCAATTATCGGTTTTGTGAACAATTTCGGTCTATTATTCAAAATCTCTCTGTTTGTATGCGCTACATATTCCATAACGTTTTGAAGCACATCGTTGAGATAGCTCGGCCGGCTGTATGGAGTCCGCTGAAGATTGTAACTGCCTCGGCTTTTGCTCATATGAGCGCCTACCATATCGAGATTAAGATTTACGAGCATCGTTTTCACAAGGTCGAGATGTTTCTTTATCCAAGGTTCGGTACCATGAATTTCGGGTACCCAGATAAAATGAATGGTTCTGCGAGGTCGCTCGAGTGAACCGTCTTTGATCATTTGGAGATAGGTGCGTCCTATCTCTAGGATTGCCGCGCTTCCGCTGATATCATCGTTCGCTCCCTGCTTGGCTATCCCCTCGAACAGATGAGCGCTGAAGATTATTGATTCATCGGGGAGCTCTCTCCCTTTGATGGAAGCGTGTACTATATTATGTTTGTAAGGCTGTATAGAAGATTTCACCGTTGCCCGTACGGTGATCTTCTCTCCTTTTTCGAGTCGTTTCCGAAGCTCGTTACCTCTACCGTAGCCTAAATTGAAAGCGAATGTCCGTTTCGCCTCATCACCGGATATGCCAAACCATGGCACCTGCCAAGGATCGAAGACAGGGTGATAAGATGAATATGAGACAACGCCCGCCGCCTCCCGTTCCAGAACAGCATTTTTATGGAGTGAATTTGTGCCACCGTAGCCGAGAACAATTTTGCCCTTGACATCAATACCTTCATAGTCAGTCTCTTTCGTGCCGCTTCCTACATAAACAAGTTCAGCGGTAACTTCAGCAGGCTTACTTCCTTTTGCAAGAACCGCTTTCTGATCGTCATAATCCGCAATTTCGGTCAGATTGGGCGAAATTTCCCAGAGCTCTCCAACCTCTCCGTCCCAAATGGAATCACCTTCGAAGTATTCGATCTCAACAGTGTCGAAACCGTACTCAATCGCTTTATTGTAAACGTATGTCGCCTCGCGGAACGTAGTTTTATATTCTTCAAGCGTTCTACCCCTATTATATGCCGCCATTTCATAAACGTGGCTCATGGCAATTTCACCGGAAATCTCTCCGATGAATTTATCAACGAGCTCTTCTGAAATAAGAGTTTGATAGTGCCAGGGCGCTATCTGCGCGCCGGCAAAACCGCAAAAGAATAAACCGATGAAAATGGATATAACGATCTTCCTAAAAATCATGCTCACTCCCTAATGTTACTGATACTTTTCCCGGTAATTTCAAATTAAGAGGTCGTTGAATTGTATACAAGAAAATTAAATTTATTGCTGCATTATCGGCAACAAAATGACAGAAAATTACGTAACTAATATTGGCTGCAAAAGTATGACACAAGTTACCTTTAACCAAAAAGAGTGTGAATATACAAGGGATAGTAAGAGACATGATTAAACCTACGATATTTAGTAATATTCCAGTGATCTTAACCGTTATCTTTTTAAATTCAGTTTCGTTATTTGGACAAAAAATTCTTATAGAGATAGATGATATATATCCAGAAGATATCAGGATGGAAGGATTTGTATTAAACTCAGATCAGAAGATAGATATAGACGCAGTAGGATTTTATTACAGAAATGGCGGAAACAGAGTGCTTTTAGGTAACAGTTGGATTCTTGACGCAGATTCGAGAGAAGTTGTCTGGGATCTGTCGGAAGCCAATTCAAGACGAAGAAATCGGGGACTATTAGAATTTTCCGATGATCTCTCGCTTCCTAAGGGTGTATATGAAGTATATTATGCTTCTTTTCCCAGCAGATCATTTTCGGATATCAACATAGATGATTTAGGAGAATTCCTCGGCTCGTTTTTCAAGGGATGGTTTAAGGGAAATCGGGATTATTACAAGGAAGAGATGTGGGATCTGTTCAGGGATTTTAAAATAGTTATAAAAGGCGATGGGGAATCATTAAGCAGGGACGATGTTTACGAGCTGCAAGAAAAGCAAAAAAACGATGCGTTTATATGGATAAGCGGTAACAAAAAGAATCTGTACAAGAGCGTAGGATTTATTGCCAACCAATCGGTTGAAATTGAGGTCTATTCAATCGGAGAGTTTACTCGAGACCAGAATCATGATTATGGTTGGATACAAGACGCTATTTCACGGGAGCTGGTTTGGGAACTATCATATAGAAAATCTGAGGAAGCCGGCGGAGCGAAAAAGAACCGCATGAGAAAAAGCACCATCAGACTTCCAAAAGGTAAATATTCAGTAGTGTATTCCGCCGATGATTCACATTTGCCGAGAAGATGGAATTCTCAACCTCCTTATGATCCTGAATTTTGGGGCATCATGGTCAACCTGAAAAACCCGAAAGATCGTAAGAAAGTAGAATTTTTTGACAGTGAAAAGTTTATAAATGAAAGGACCGTTGTTAATCTGACAAAAGTAAGGAATAGCGAAGTAGTTTCGTACGGATTCAAACTTAAGAAAGATATGGACTTGAACATATACTGCGTTGGAGAAGGAGTGAGCAGGGAGATGGTCGATCACGGCTGGATAATCGATGCATCCGACAGGGGACGGGTCTGGGAAATGAAATACAGAGACACAAAGCACGCCGGTGGAGCAGAGAAGAACAGAGTAATTGATGACGTAGTTAGATTCAAGAAAGGCGAATACATTGCGTATTATGTAACCGATGGCTCGCATTCTTATCGAATGTGGAATTCGTCACCTCCATCCGATCAGCAGGCGTGGGGTTTAAGATTGATCTCGCTTGATTCGAAATTTGACAGTGACGATGTCGAAGAATATGTAGAAGAGGAAGATGAAAATATTTTAGCCAGCGTTGTCAACGTAGGAAATAACGATATGGTCTCCGCCCGTTTTAAGTTGAAAGAAAGGAAAAGAGTTCGGATTTATGCGATTGGAGAGGGAAGCAGGGGGGAGATGTATGATTACGGATGGATTGAAGATCTTCATTCGGGTAGAACTATTTGGGAAATGTCTTATAGAATTACGGAACATGCAGGCGGAGCGAAGAAAAATCGAATGTTTGATGGTACCATTCTGTTAGAGCCGGGTGAGTATGAAGTACGATACGAAACCGATGGTTCACATTCGTTTAATGACTGGAACGCATCACAGCCATACGATCCGTTCAACTGGGGAATTACAGTCAGAGTAGTTGAATGATAACGAATAAAAGACGGCTGGATTTAGAACCGCTCCTGACATATAAAATCAATCCATTTTCTCAATTCTTCATCGGCTCGACTCACGGGTCGGTCGATAATTTGGACAACGGCAATTTTGTTCAGGCGGATAGGCAGTACTTCTTGAAGTTCCAGTATTTGTTCAGGATATAGTGTATTGATAAATTAAAAGCCCGCCATTGGCGGG